>NZ_JBDKXK010000059.1:0-77660 GCF_039710735.1 Cupriavidus sp. DL-D2
GGTGCGCGACGCACTGGCCGCGAATGGCCGCAAGAAGATCGTCGTCGCCGGACTGTGGACCGAAGTCTGCAACACCACGTTCGCGCTGTGCGCGATGCTCGAAGGTGACTACGAGATCTACATGGTGGCGGACGCTTCGGGCGGCACCACCAAGGAAGCGCACGACTATGCGATGCAACGCATGATCCAGGCTGGCGTGGTGCCGGTGACGTGGCAACAAGTGCTGCTCGAATGGCAGCGTGACTGGAAGAACAAGGAAACGTACGACGCCGTGACGAGCCTGGCCAAGGAACACTCGGGCGCCTACGGCATGGGCATCGACTACGCCTATACGATGGTCCACAAGGCCGCGCAACGCACGCAGACGACGCATGAGTCGATTGCTCCGGTGCATGCGCCGGTGATCGAGCGCTAAGCCAAATCGAGCAAGAAGAAACCAGAATCCGCAATCGTTGGACGCCGGTTCTCCGGAATGAAGGCTGCACGCCGGTATGGATGCAGCCTTCATTTTTTTCCATGCACCGAAACACCCCTAGGGTAAATACCAGTCACGACCCGCTTGGCTAACGCCGACGTTCTCCCTATGATTTATCACATGATCACTTATCGATCGATAATCATCAGAAGGAGGCAAACATGGGACTCACGAAGCTGGCCCACTACTCGGTCCGCACGCACGATCTGGAGCGTTCCTGCGCGTTCTACGAACGGGTGCTCGGGTTCCGGCGCGGCTACCGGCCGCCTTTCGATTTTCCCGGCGCGTGGCTCTACATGGGCGACGACGAGCGCGATTTCGGGACCGTGCACATCATCGGCATTGACCCGAACAATCCGTCCGGGCTGTCTGCATATCTCGGTGACAAGGCATTGCCCGCCGCCGGTACGGGAACGGTAGACCACATCGCCTTCCTCGCCACCGGCGTCGCCCGGATGTGGACCACCCTTCGCACCGAAGGCATCCCGTGGCGCGACCGCACCGTGCCCAGTCTCGGGCTGCATCAGGTGTTCATCGAAGACCCCTCGGGCGTCACCATCGAACTCAACTATCCGGCCGAGGAAGTGGCGGCCCTTACCCCGCCCGCGCAAGACCAGCACCAAGCAGGAGTAACAGCATGAGCGCAGTGCAAACCTCGCAGCGCAAGGCCATCGTGATTGGCGGCTCGGTAGGTGGATTGTTCGCCGCCAACCTGCTGTCGCGCAGCGGTTGGAACGTCGAGATATTGGAACGCACGCCCGAGGCGCTCACAGGCCGTGGCGCAGGCATCGTCACGCATCCCGAGCTGTTCGAAGCGTTGGCCGCCGCAGGCGTGGAAGTCGATGACAGCATCGGCGTGTCCGTCAATACGCGGATCACGCTTGCACTGGACGGCAGCACCGTCTCGCAAAGGCAAATGCCGCAGACACTGACGGGCTGGGGCAAGATGTACGAAGTTCTCGGCAAGGCATTCACCGGCACCTATCGCACTGGTGCCCATGTCATGCGCGTCGCATCGTACGCCGACCATGCCGAGGTCACGCTTGCCGATGGTTCGACGCATCGCGCGGACATGGTGATTGCCGCCGATGGGTTCCGCTCCAGCGTGCGCGAGCAACTGCTGCCCGACGCGCGCCTTGAATATGCGGGGTATATCGCGTGGCGCGGGCTCGTCAATGAGGGCGACCTGACCCCGCCCACGCATGCGGCGATCTTCGACAAATTCGCATTCTGCCTGCCGCCGCGCGAACAGATTCTCGGCTATCCCGTGGCGGGCGAGCACAACAGTACGGCTGCTGGCGCGCGCCGCTACAACTACGTCTGGTATCGGGCGACGAGCGAAGACGAGCTGGCGAACCTGTTGACCGATGCCCATGGCAAGTGCTGGTCGACTGGCATCCCGCCTGGCCTGATCCGTCCTGATGTCATCGCCGATATGGAAAGCGCCGCTACCGACCTGCTCGCGCCGCAATTCGCCGAAGTGGTGGCACGCACGGCACAGCCGCTGTTCCAGCCCATCTACGACCTGACCGTGTCGCGGATGTCATTCGGCCGCGTTGCCTTGCTGGGCGATGCCGCCTTCGTAGCGCGTCCGCACTGCGGCATGGGTGTCACGAAAGCGGCTGGCGACGCCATCTCGCTGGTCCGCGCATTGGAAGCCAACGCTACCGTCGAAACAGGTCTCGATGCATACAGCGCGGAGCGGGTACAGGTGGGCCGGGCCATCGTGGAGCATGCGCGACACCTTGGCGCCTACATGCAGGCGCAACTGAAGAGTGACGAGGACCGTGCCTTGGCCGAGCGCTACCGTACGCCGGAAGCGGTCATGCGCGAGACCGCCGTGTCACGCCGGTTCTAAGCATCCAGACAGAACATAAGGAGACAACATGCCTCAAGCCGCCCCCCACGCCATCTCGGCCGGCACCCACTACGGCACTGACGCCGACGATGCGAACCCGCCGTTCGTTCCACATCCAATGCTTGCGCGCGCCGACTTCCAGACGCTGCACAGCGCTCGCCGACGCTTTTCGTGGACGCTGACTGCGATCATGCTGATTGCGTACTTCGGCTTTATCCTGACGCTGGCGTTCCGTCCCGACCTGTTGGCCATCCCACTCGTTGCCGGGCAGCCGATGAGCGTCGGCATTCCGGTCGGCTTCGGCATGTTCGCCTTCACGTTTGCGCTGGTTGCGGTGTATGTCTATCGCACCAATACGGTCTATGACCGCATGATCGACAATGTCCGCGCCGGAGTGCAATCATGAGCCGCATCCTCTGCGCCGCCATCACCATGGGGTTGGCGGCCCCTGCCCTCGCCGCCACCCCGGCCGTCGGTCAAGGTCTCAATGTCATCGCCATCGGGATGTTCCTTGTATTCGTCGTGGCCACACTCGCCATCACGAAGTGGGCCGCGCGGCGCAACAACAGCGTGGCGGACCACTATGCAGCAGGCGGCAAGATCACCGCGATGCAGAATGGCTGGGCCATTGCGGGCGACTACATGTCCGCCGCCTCGTTGCTCGGCATCTCCGCACTGGTGTTCACCAGCGGCTACGACGGACTGATCTACTCGATCGGCTTTCTCGCAAGCTGGCCCATCATCCTGTTCCTGATTGCGGAGCCGCTGCGCAACCTCGGCCGCTATACGCTGGCCGATGTGCTGTCGTACCGGCTCAAGCAACGGCCCATCCGTGCGTTCTCGGCGTCCAGCTCCATCGTGATCGTGCTGCTCTATCTGGTCTCGCAAATGGTGGGTGCCGGCAAGCTGGTGGAACTGCTGTTCGGATTCAACTACACCTCGGCGGTCGTACTCGTCGGCGTGCTGATGGTGGTCTACGTGTTCTTTGGCGGCATGCTGGCCACCACGTGGATCCAGATCATCAAGGCCGTGATGCTGCTGGCCGGTTGCGCGTTCATGGCCTTCATGGTGATGAGCCGCTTCGGGTTCAGCCTGAACAACCTGTTCGATCACGCCATCACCGCCCATGGCAAGCACGAAGCCATCATGCGCCCCGGCGGCCTGGTCTCCGATCCCGTATCGGCGGTATCGCTCGGCCTCGCGCTGATCTTCGGCACGGCGGGCCTGCCGCACATCCTGATGCGCTTCTTCACGGTGAACAATGTGAAGGCCGCGCGCAAGAGCGTGCTGTACGCCACCGGCATCGTCGGCACGGGTTACGCGCTGATCATCGTGATCGGATTCGGCACCATTGCACTGGTGTCGCAGGACCCGCTCTATCACAACAGCAACGGCGCGATCATCGGCGGCCTCAACATGGTGGCGGTGCATCTCGCGCATGCAGTCGGTGGCAACGTATTCCTCGGATTCATCTGCGCGGTAGCGTTCTCCACGATTCTGGCCGTGGTGGCGGGGTTGACGCTGGCGGGTTCGTCGGCCATCTCGCATGACCTGTATGCCACGGTGATCCGCAAGGGACAGGCATCCGACAAGGACGAGATGCGGGTCTCTCGCATCACAACGTTGGTGCTCGGTGTGCTGTCGATCCTGCTGGGCATCCTGTTCGAGAAGCAGACCATCGCGTTCATCGTCAGCCTGACGTTCTCGATTGCCGCGAGTTCCAACTTCCCGGTGCTCCTGCTGTCGATCTACTGGCGTGGGCTCACGACACGCGGCGCGGTGGTGGGCGGCACGATGGGCCTCGTCACGGCGGTGGTGCTGACCATCCTGAGCCCGACCGTCTGGGTGCAGGTATTAGGCCACGCCTCGGCCATCTATCCGTATGAGTACCCGGCGCTGTTCTCGATGCTGGTGGCGTTCATCGGCATCTACGTGTTCTCGGTGACGGATCGCTCGGCGCGCGGCGCCTGGGAGCGCAGTGCCTACCAGAACCAGCGCGTGGATTGCGAACTGGGCATCATCGCAAAGACGGGAAGCTGAGCCGCGTTCCAGCGTTTGCATGAGGGCTGCGGTCTGCAAAAGACTGCGGCCCTGTTCCCATTTATCGGGTGATTGGTAGAATCGGCGGATTACAGGACAGCAGGACCACAGAGACAGCCATGGAGTCACGCGCCACTTCCACCGAACCCGAGGTCTCCGCAAAATCCACGCGACGGCTGTTGCCCGAGGAGCGCGAGCAGCAGATCGTCGAGAAAGCGATCGAGCACTTCACGCGCAACGGCTTCGGCGGCAGCACGCGCGAACTGGCGCGGCAGATCGGCGTCACACAGCCCCTGCTCTACCGGTACTTCGAAAGCAAGGATGCGTTGATCGAGCGGGTCTACAACGAAGTCTTCCAGTGGCGTCCTGACTGGGAGCGGCAGATCGCGGACCGCTCACTGCCGCTGACCGAACGGCTCCACGCCTTCTATCTCGACTACTCCTCGGTGATCCTGCGCGAGGAATGGATTCGCCTTTTCATCTTTGCCGGCCTGACGCACGAAGGCATCAACAACAAGTATCTCAGCAAGCTGCGCACCAAGGTCTTCCTGCCGGTGCTGGCCGAAGTGCGCGAGGCTTTCGGCATCGCTGCGCCCCGTAGCACGGCGGAGACGGATGCCGAGATCGAGATGATCTGGAGCCTGCACGCGGCGATTTTCTATATCGGCGTGCGCAAGTGGGTTTATGGCCTGAAGGTACCGGCCGACCTCGATGCGTTAATCCGGCAAAAGGTCGACCTGTTCCTGTACGGTGCACCAGCGGCGATGAAGAAGTTGCGCGGGTAGAACCTGCCCTACGCAAGTGCCTTGTAGTCCGTATAGCCCACGGCACCGCCGCCGAAGAAGGTTGCCGGGTCAGGTGCATTCAGCGAGGCGGCCAGGCGGATTCGTGCAGGAAGATCCGGGTTGGCAATGAACGGACGGCCAAACGCGATGATGTCGGCCCGCCCCGAGGCCAATGCCTCCTGCCCCGTCTTGCCATCGTAGCCACCTGCGAGGATGAGGACACCGTGCCACGCTTCGCGCATCGACAGGATCATCTCGTCCCACCGTGGATCGTTGGCCTCGTCCCGGACGTTGCCGACCATCGCGGGTTCCACCAGGTGCAGATAGGCCAGCGACCACTCATTGAGACGCCGCGCGATGTAACCGAAGGTCTGCATGGGCGTCTCGTCGCCCATGCCCATGAAGCGACCCATCGGCGTCAGCCGAACGCCAACGCGCGACGCGCCAATCTCGTTCGACACCGCTTCCACCACCTCCAGCAGCAGGCGTGCCCGATGCTCCAGACTGCCACCATAGGCGTCGTCGCGATGGTTGCTGTTCGAATTGATGAACTGGTCCAGCAGGTAGCCATTTCCCGCGTGGATCTCCACGCCATCCATGCCCGCCTCGATCGCGTTGCGGGCCGCATAACGGTAGTCCTCCACGATGGCCGCAATGCCTTCGAGGGTCAACGCCTGCGGCGTCGGCACATCGCCCCACACGCCCTTGCCTTCCTCATCGACGATGAACGTCTTTCCCGGAACGGGTAGCGCGCTGGGCGCGACAGGCAGAGCGCCGCCCGGCTGGAACGACGGATGCGACACGCGCCCGACATGCCAGAGTTGCAGGAACATCCGGCCACCGGCTTCATGCACCGCCTTGGACACGGCACGCCACCCGGCAATCTGTTCAAGCGAATAGATGCCGGGGGTCCACGCATATCCCTGCCCCTGCGGCGAGATCTGCGTGGCTTCGGAAATGATCAGTCCGGCCGATGCGCGCTGCCGGTAGTACTCGACGTTCAGCGCGGTGGGCACATTGCCGGGCTGGCCTGCCCGCGACCGGGTCAACGGTGCCATGGCAATGCGATTCGGCAACTGGAGCGATCCAATCTTGATTGGCGAGAACAGCGAAAGCGTACGGTCCATGAGAATCTCCAGGATGTGGGGGAAAGAGCGCCGTGAAGGCGCCTCGCGGTAACTAGGGAGCGATCAGGTTCTTCAGCCGCTCACCCGCCAGCGGCATGTCGCGCAGACGGTGACCCGTGGCATCGAACAGTGCATTGCCGATGGCGCCCGCCGTCGGACCCATCGCTGCTTCGGCCACGCCCAGGAACGGCATGCCGGGACGGTCGATCAGGTGTACGTTGACCTGCGCGGGCACCGCCGAGAACCGCAGGATCGGGTATGTGCCCCAGTCGAAACTGCGGATGCCCTGCGGATCGAAGCGAAGCTGTTCGTAGAGACTCCAGCTTGCCGCCTGCAGGATGCCGCCCTCGATCTGGTTGCGCACGCCATCGGGATTGACGATCTGCCCGCAGTCCACCGCCACTTCGGCACGTTCGAGCTTCACCTGACCGGTGTCGCGCTCGACCGATACCTCCACGGCCATCGCCACATACGCCATCAGGTTCTTGTACTTGCCGAATGCAAAGCCCACGCCGTGTCCTGGCTTGCGCGCGGGGCGCGGCCAGCCAAAGCGCTGTGCGGCGAGGCGGATCACGTCGAGCGCGCGCGGATCGTCCATATGGCGGATGCGGAACGGCACGGGGTCGATGCCAGCCGCATGCGCGAGATCGTCCATGAAGGTCTCGATCGTGAACACGTTCATGTGCGCGCCCAGCGAGCGCATGGCCGAGGTGCGCAAAGGCATCGTCGGCGAGAAGTTGTTGACGATGTGGCTGGTCGGCAGCCGATAGAGCGGAATCGCGTTGCGATCCCCACCGCCTTCGGGCTGCAACATCGGCGTGGACGGCGCGGGCGTGAAGGGCTTGGCAAGCAAGGTGGCAGGAAGCAGGCGCCCTGCGTTGACCACGCGCTCGTTGTGCGAACTGCTCCACAACGCATAGTCCCAATCGACGATTGTGCCGTCCGCCGAGAGCGACGCCTTGACCTGCGTGACCATCGCAGGCGTGAAGTGGTCCCAGAGGTTTTCCTGATCGCGCATCCACTGCACGCGTACCGGTTGACCGGGCAGCGCGCGGGCCAGCAGCGCGGCATGTGCGGCGGCATCGTCGGCGGGGTTATGGCCGTAGCAGCCCGAGCCCTCCACATGCACGCAGCGGATCTTGTCCTTGGGCATCGACAGCATTTCCCCCAGGCCGTCGCGCAGCGGATAGACACCCTGCGAATGCGTCCAGACAGTGAGCATGCCATCGTCGAGATAGCCGACGGCGCACGATGGTCCAATCGAGCCATGCATCAGATAGTGCTTGGCGTACGTGGCGGAGAGCGTCTTCACCGCAGGCGCCATCGGCGCGCGTTGATTGGCGATGACGATGTGTTCCGTGCTGATCTGCTTGAGCTGCGCGTTGACCTGATCGGGCGCAGGTAGCGTGCGCCCCGGCCCCCATCGGCAGCCCGCCGACAGCGCGCGCTGCGCGAGCACGGCCTGCCATTCGCGGTGCGCCACCACGGCCAGCATGTTGCCGTCGCGGACGATGGCGACAAAGCCCGGCGTCGCCCGCGCGGCGGTCTCATCCACGGACAACAACTGCGCGCCATACGCTGCGGGCAGCACCACGCGCGCATGCACCATGCCGGGCAGCTTCATGTCCTGCACATAACTCGGTCCGCCGGTGACCTTGCCCGGAATGTCTACGCGATGCATCGGCGTGCCGATCACCGTGAACGTCGACGGATCGCGCAACGGCGACGTGGGCGTAGCCACTACATGCAGGTTCACGCGCGGCAGCAGTTCCGCAAAGGTCAGCGCGCGTCCATCCGCTGCGACGATGCGCGCATCGCTCGTCCTGAGCGTGGACGGATCGACGCGCCACGTTCGCGCGGCGGCATCGACCATCAGCCCGCGCACCTGCGCGGCGGCGTTGAGCAGGGCGCTGCCGCTATCGGCCATCGTATGGCTGCCGGCAGTCAGACCTTCGTCGGGCGAGTGCGCGGTGTCGGCGGTCAGGAACGTCATGCGATGCGGCGCGATCTGCAGTTCCTCGGCAGCCACCTGCCATAACGCGGTCCGGATGCCGGTGCCGAGTTCCACCTTGCCGGTGTAGACCGTGACATGGTTGTCCGGCGCCACCTGGATCCATGCATCGAGATACGGATTCGTCTTGAGGCTGCCGGCGAGCTTCGTGTATTCACGGCCCACGGTTACCGCCGCGCCTTCGTCGGCAAGCACCATCTGCGCCAGTGCCTCGCGACCCGGCAACAGCGAGAAGCCGACGACGAGCGCGCCCGACACCATGAAGGCACGGCGGCCGGGATTGTCGATCTGTTCGTCGTAGCTCATCGCGCTGCCCCCGCTGTACCACCACTTGCTGCACCCGATGCCGCCCGGATGGCAGCAAGGATGCGCATATGCGTGCCACAGCGGCACAGATTCGGCTCCATGTGCGCGCGGATCTCTGCATCGGTGGGATGCGGATTGCGGTCGAGCAACGCCTGCGCGCGCATCACCATGCCGGCGATGCAGTAGCCGCACTGCGCAGCCTGATGATCGATGAATGCCTTCTGCAAGGGGCCCGGCTTCTCTGCCGTGCCGAGGCTTTCGATCGTGCGCACGGGACGCTTGCCGATGGCCGCAACCGGTGTCACGCACGAGAACGTGGGGTTGCCATCGACGATGACCGTGCATGCGCCGCACTGGCCCATGCCGCAGCCAAACTTCGCGCCGTTCAGCCCCAGGTCTTCGCGCAAGGCGTAGAGCAGCGGCGTGGCCGGGTCGATATCGAGGGTGTGGCTGACGCCGTTAACTGTGAGCTGGATCATCGCGATGCATCTCCCTTGCGGATATCCGCCACCGCCTGCGGCACGTTCTGCCACGGCGATAGCGTCGTATAGGTGGCGCGCAGGTACATCGCCAGATCGGCGATCTGCGCATCGTCCAGCGACTCGCCGAACGCGGGCATGTAGTGCATGGGCTGCTCGCCCTGCCATGGCACGCCGAGCAACATCATCTGGATCACGTTGCGCGGCGTGCTGGCCAGCACCGCGCTGCTGGTGGACAGGCTCGGGCGGTCGCCCACGCTCTGCATCGGTGACTTGTCGCCATGGCACGACGCACACGCGCCGTTGAACAGCACCGCACCACGTGCGATGGATTGCCTGTCGGCATCTGTTGAAGTGGTAGCGGCCGGATGCTCCACGGGCTGCTGCAGCGAGAACAGGTAGGTGGCCATGGCCTGCACATCGGCCAGCGGCACCGTGGCCAACTCTTGCGTGACGGGCAGCATCGGACCCGCCGCCGCACCGTGGCGCGCCGACATGCCGGTGCGCAGGTACGTCACAAGGTCGGCCTCGGTCCATGGTGCGCGTGCATTCGCCAGCGACACCAGCGAAGGCGCGACCCAACCATCGACCACGCCGCCGTGCAAGGACTTGCCCCAGCTTTCCGCGCCAATCGGATTGAGCGGGCTGTGGCACGCTGCGCAATGGCCGAGTCCGGTCACGAGTTCACGCCCGCGATTCCATGCGGCGCTCTGCGTGGTATCTGGCGCTTCGGGACCCGTGCGTAGAAACAGCACGTTCCAGAACGCGACGAGCGGCCGGAAGTTCAGCGGGAACATCAGGTCGTTGGCCGGCGCCTTGGCAACAACGGGATCGCGCCGCATCAGGAAGGCATATGCCGCAGCGATGTCGTCATCGGACATGCGCGTGTAGTGCACATACGGAAACGCGGGATAAAGCTGGTGACCGTCGCGCGCAATGCCACGACGCAGCGCACGCTTGAATGCGTCGAGCGACCACGTGCCGATGCCCGTCTCCGCATCGGGCGTGATGTTGGTGGTGTACAGCGTGCCAAACGGCGTGGCCAGCGGCAGGCCACCCGCATAGGACTTGCCACCTGGTGCGGTGTGGCAGACCGCGCAATCGCCCAGTGCCACCACGCGTGCGCCGCGTAGTGCGAGTTCGCGGTCGATGGTTGAGGGTGCGGGCGGCTGGATCGGCGCGATGGCCGGCTCCCACATCAGCCATGCCGCCACGGCTATGCCGACCACGGCAACGGCCGCTCCGGTAATGACGATGGGCTTCCATCGGAATCTGGACAACATGTGGTGGACCTCCGCCATCTCTTCTGTGGGTTGCGGCAATCGTAGAAAACACGGGGAAGGCGGACAACTGGCACGTAGTGGAGCACGGCTGACACCATGGTATGGGCTGCGATAAACCAATCCCTTGGCGGTCTGTGCACGGGCTCAGTGTGGTGTGCGATTCAGAAATCGTTGGCGTTGTCCGGAAGCGCGATGCAGCGATATGCCCTAGGGATGCATCCCAAAGGCATACCGTATCCGACTCGATTCAACGGCGCGACGTCGCGCTAAACGCCGCCAGTGAAAGCAGCGCCATGCTGCCGCCTGCCACGACAATGCCGTGCCAGCCGAAGTGCGTGTAGAGCGAGCTGGCCAGCGCGGAGCCTGCGGCACCGCCCACAAAGATGGCCGTCATATAGAGCGCGTTCAGGCGCCCACGGCTCGCCGCATCCAGTGCGTAGATAGTCCGCTGCCCCAGCACCATGTTCATCTGTACCGCAAAGTCGAGCAGGATGCCCGTGAACGCAAGGCCAATCACTGCACCGCTACCGCTTGTCAACCCCGGCAGGAAACTCAGCGCAGCAACGGTCATCGCCGCAAGCGAGGCGATGCGTGTGTGTCCTGCATCGGCCAGGCGTCCAGCAATGGGCGCGGCCACGGCACCCAGCGCACCGACCAGTGCGAACAAACCGATTTGCGATTGCGACAGGCCATGTTGCCCAGCCAGTTCCAGCGGCACCGCGGTCCAGAACAGGCTGAACGCTGCGAACAGAAGACCCTGGAACAGCGCGCGCTGACGCAACAGCGCGTAGCGGGCGAACAGATGCCACAGCGACGCCAGCAAACTGCCGTAGGTGGCGCGATGCTGCGGCACACGGCGTGGCAGCGTCATCACGATGATCCCGACGGTCAGCAATGTCAGGGCCGCTGCAATCACGAACACCGCCCGCCAGCCCAGCCATTGCGCCGCCATGCTCGAAAGCGGGCGCGACAGCAGAATGCCCGACAGCAGGCCACCCATGATCGTACCGACGGTGCGGCCACGCAGCGCCTCCGGCGCAAGGTGGGCGGCAAGGGGAATCAGGATCTGCACGCTCACAGAACTGAGCCCCAGCAGCAGCGAGACCAGCAGGAAGACACTTGGCTGCGACGACAAGGCCGCGCCCGCGAGGCTTGCAGCGGCGGCCACTCCGCTAATGGCCAGCAAGCGGCGGTTCTCCAGCAGATCGGCGAGCGGCACGAGGAAGAAAAGCCCGACCGCGTATCCAATCTGCGTCAGCGAAACGATAACGCTCGCGCGGTCGGTAGAGAGTCCGATCGCAGGGGCGATCAGCTCGATAATCGGCTGGGCATAGTAGAGGTTGGCCACCAGGACGCCGGCGCAGAGCGAGAACAGCGCGACGAGCGCGGGTGACATCGGCGACACCGTCACATTGCCAGCGGGGGAGGGAGAGGCTTGGGTAGACATGGCTCCGGTTCCTGAAAGGGAATGACCGGAGGTTAGTCGTCAGGCGACGTTGCGGGAATCGCAACACGGCGCAAGACAGCGTTGCGCGCAGGGCAATGGGTGGATTGACCGCTGCTTATTCCGCAGTGGGCCTTGCCTGGCCGGTCGGCCCCGGCAGCGACGACAGGAACTCAAGGAACGTGGCCACGCGGCGCGATCCGCGATGATTCGGAAGATAGAGCGCCGTAATGACCGAACTCGAATCGTTGGGTGTCACGTCCCACGACGCGAGCAACGTCACCAGCCTGCCCTCGGCAATGTCATCCTGCACAAGCCAGTCTGGCAGCAATCCCACGCCCAGGCCCGCCAGCACCGCATCCCTCAACACTTCGATGTTGTTGCTGCGAAGGCTGCCGTTGACGGGCACCACCACCTTGTGCGCGTCCTGGCGAAACGTCCAGACCTGATCGCGGCGTCCAAAGCTGAAGCGCAGGCAGCAGTGATCGAGCAAGTCGGCAGGCTCCGCTATCGCCGCATGCTGGTCGAGGTATTTCGGGCTTGCCACCACCAGCCGGCGAAACCGCCCCACTTCCCTTGCCACGACATTGTCGTAAGTGGCAGCGCTGCCCAGCCTGACGGACACGTCCACGCGTGCATCCAGCAGATCGACAATCTCGTCAGTGAGCTGGACTTCGACTTCCAGCCGAGGATGCTGCGCCATCCACGCACCGAGATAGGGCGACACGCAACACCGGCCGAATGCGACCGGCAGCGATACGCGCAACTGACCCACCGGCGCCTCGCCACGGTCCGCGATCAGCGCGTCGGCCTCTTCCACCGCCTCCAGTATCTGCCGCGCGTGCTGGTAGTAGCTCGCACCGGCTTCCGTCACCGTGACCTGGCGGGTGGATCGGTTCAACAGCACGGCGCCCAGATCGCTTTCCAGTCCGTCGAGCGCGCGCGTGACAGACGAGGTCGCCAGGTTCATGCGTCGCGCAGCCGCAGAGAAACCCTTGGCATCGACGGTCTCGACAAACATTTTCAGGGCGAGCAACTTGTCCATGGGCTGGGTGGGGCAAAGGATTGAGGATGACGCAGGTTGCGGATCAACCGCTTGCGTATCGTACATGCCCGGGGATTCTGTCGTATCGAAGTGGCATTTGAAAAGCCCTGCGATCTGGCTGCTAAACGCCCCCACGCGGTATCCCTAGACTTCGCGAATCTTCACGGAAGTCCCCCAACCGGATAAAACAGGCATGTGGATCGTCAGGCTCGCCTTGCGTCGGCCCTATACCTTCATCGTTCTCGCGATCCTGCTCATGCTGGGCGGAACGCTGGCCGTCCTGCGCATGCCCACGGATATCTTTCCCGCGATCGATATCCCTGTAGTGAGCGTGGTCTGGAACTACAACGGGCTGTCGGCGCAGGACATGGCGCAACGCATCGTGACGCCTTACGAGCGCTCCCTGACCACGGATGTCGACAATATCGAGCACATCGAGTCGCAGTCATTGGCGGGCGTAGCGGTTATCAAGGTGTTCTTCCATCCAGGTGCCGACATCAACCGGGCCATCGCGCAAGCCACGGCAGGCGCACAGTCCATCCTCAAGCAGATGCCACCGGGTGCCACTCCGCCGCTGGTGCTGAGCTACAACGCCTCGACGGTGCCGATCCTGCGACTCGCCCTGGGCAGCACCACATTGCCCGAGCAGGAACTCTACGACCTTGGCAACAGCTTTATCCGCACGCAGCTCGCGACAGTGGAAGGCGCCTCTGTTCCACTTCCGTACGGTGGCAAGGTGCGCGAGGTCACCGTCGACCTGAACGTGCCCGCATTGCAGGCGCGCGGCCTCTCACCGCTTGACGTGGTCAACGCTGTGAATGCCCAGAACCTGGTGTTGCCGGGTGGCACAGCGAAGATTGGCACGCTCGAGTATCGCGTGGACCTGAACGGGAGCACGCAGACCGTTGCGGCGCTCAACGACCTTCCGGTCCGCTCCGGGCCCGATGGCACCATCTTTGTGCGCGACGTGGCGCAGGTACACGATGGCTATGCGCCGCAGACCAACGTCGTCCGTCACAACGGCTTGCGTTCCGCCCTGCTGGAGATCGAGAAAACGGGCAGTGCCTCGACGCTGACCGTCGTGGCCCAGATCCGGGCCTTGCTTCCCCATATCACGGCGGGATTGCCAAAATCCCTTGATGTGCAGCCGCTATCGGACCAGTCGGTCTTCGTGACATCCGCAATCGACGGCGTGCTGCACGAGGCGCTGGTCGCGGCTTGCCTGACAGCGACAATGATCCTGCTTTTTCTTGGAAGCTGGCGGGCGACGCTGATCATCGCGATCACGATCCCGCTATCGGTCCTCGCGGCATTGATCGCCCTCGCCGCTTTCGGTCAGACCCTGAACATCATGACGCTCGGCGGACTGGCGCTTGCCGTGGGCGTGCTGGTGGATGACGCGACGGTGGCCATCGAGAACGTTGCGCATCATCGGGAACAGGGCAAGCCGCTTGAGCAGGCCATCCTGGACGGGTCCGGCGAGATCGCGCTACCTACGCTCGTTTCCACGATGTGCATCTGCATCGTGTTCCTGCCGATGTTCCTGCTGAGCGGCGTGGCGCGCTATCTGTTCGTACCGCTGGCCGAAGCCGTCGTGTTCGCCATGATGGCCTCGTACTTTCTGTCACGCACGCTGATTCCCACGTTGGCGCACTATCTTCTGCGTGGCGAAGGGCGCGGCCCGGCAGCTACCCGAGGCCCTGCCTACTGGTTCGATGTCGCACACAAGCGCTTTGAAGCGGCATTCGAGCGCGTGCGAAGCAAGTATTCCGCGATGCTGTCGGCCGCACTGGCCGCGCCGCGCCGTACCGCGCTGGCATTCGCATTGCTGTGTGTGGGCTCGATGACGCTCGTGCCGTTTCTCGGACAGGATTTCTTCCCGGCCATCGATAGCGGAGAGCTTCGACTGCATATGCGCGTCCGCACTGGCACGCGCATCGAAGAGACGGCGCGTATCGCCGATGAAGTCGAGAACGAGATACGCCGCATTGCCGGGCCCGGCAATGTCGGCGGCATCGTCGACAACATTGGATTGCCGGTAAGCGGCATCAATCTCACCTACGACTCCTCGCTGCCCATCGGCACGGGCGATGCCGAGATTCTTGTTTCCCTGAATCCCGGTGCTGGTTCGTCCGCAGCGCTCGTGGAACGTCTCGACGCTGCGCTCCAGACATCCTTCCCAGGTGTCAGCTTCGCGTTCCTGCCCGCAGACATGGTGAGCCAGATCCTGAACTTCGGCCTGCCCGCACCGATCGACATCCAGATCGTTGGCAATGACGTGGATGGCAACCGGCAGGTTGCGGACTCCTTGCTGCGCAACCTGGCGGCGGTGCCGGGGCTGGCCGATCTTCGCCTTCAGCAGCCGGCGGACCAACCCGCCCTGGCCATCGACGTAGACCGGACGCGGGCGTTGCAAGCCGGGCTGACGCAACGTGAGGTGGCGCAGAACCTGCTGATCGCGTTGTCCGGAAGCGGTCAGACTTCGCCAAACTTCTGGCTGAATCCGAAGAATGGCGTCAGCTATCCGGTTGCCGTCTCCGTGCCGCAGTACGCGATGGATTCCCTCCAGACGCTATCGAACATTCCCGTCCGCCTGGGGGTCAATGCGCCCCAGCAAGGCGGGGCAGGTGAAATCGGCCAGCTTGGCAGCGTGAGGCGGTATTCGCAGCAGGGCGTCGTCTCGCACTACAACGTCCAGCCCGTACTCGATATCTTTGGCGCAGTGAGAGGACGAGACCTCGGAGGTGTGGCTGCCGATGTGCAGCGTATTGTCGATCAGGCGCGGCCTCATCTGCCTGCCGGCTCGGAGATCATCGTGCGCGGCCAGGTGCAAACCATGCACACATCGTTCAGCGGGCTGCTGACCGGGCTGGCCATCGCAATCGTGCTGGTCTACCTGCTGATGGTCGTCAATTTCCAGTCGTGGCTCGATCCGTTGACGATTGTCGGAGCCCTTCCGGTGGCGCTATCCGGCATGGCGTGGATACTCTTTGCCACGCACACCACTATCAGCGTTCCCGCAATGACGGGGGCCATCATCTGCGTCGGCATAGCCACCGCCAACAGCATTCTCGTCATCAGTCATGCTCGGGGCCTGCTCGCTGCCGGCAAATCGGCGCGCGACGCCGCCTTCGAGGCGGGATTCAGCCGCTTCCGTCCAGTCGCGATGACTGCGTTGGCGATGTTGTTCGGCATGGTCCCCATGGCATTGGGCTCCAGTGGAGCCGGCGCGCAGAACGCCCCGTTGGGCCGTACGGTCATCGGCGGACTCGCCTTCGGAACGACTGCCACGCTGGTGCTTGTACCGGTGCTGTTCGCTGCGCTGCACGGCTGGATGGCAGCGCGCTCGCGCCCCGCAGCTTCTCCCAACCTTCATGAAGGCACGGCATGAGTTCGCCCCAATCTGGCTCCGCGTCTGAACAGCCGCCGCAAGACCCTTCCGAAGGCGCGCTGGAAACGAATACCACGCCAATGCGCCGCTCCCGTGGGCGCCTGCTTGCGCTGCTTGTCATGGCACTGGCTGCTGCGGCGGCATTGACAGTCGGTCTTGTGCCACGCTTGCACGGACAGAAGGTCTTGCAGGAACGCGTTCAGGCAACGCAGATACCGATCGTCAATGTGGTGGCGCCGCGCAATGGGGCGCAGGCCTACGATATCGTGCTCCCTGCCGACGTCCGCGCCTACGAGGACACGGCGATCCACGCACGCGTGAGCGGATACCTGCGCCGTTGGTACGTGGATATCGGTACGCCGGTCAAAGCAGGTCAGTTGCTCGCAGACATCGACGTGCCCGAGATTGCCGACCAGCTCCGCCAGGCACGCGCCACCGAGGCCACGGCATCGGCCGAGTATGACCTTGCCCGGACTACCGCGCTGCGATGGAAGGCCCTGCAGGCGACGAACTCCGTGGCGCAGCAGGATACCGACCAGAAGGTTGCCGACATGAACGCCAAGGCGGCCCTCTTGAGCGCCGCGCACGCCAACACGGCCCGACTTGCGCAACTGACCAGCTTCGCGCAGATTCGCGCGCCGTTTGACGGCGTGGTCACGCAGCGCAACGTGGACACGGGGGCATTGGTGGATGCTGGAAGCGGTACGGGCCAAGGCCCCGAACTCTTCCACCTGTCGGCAGGGTCACGGCTGCGCGTCTATGCAGAAGTGCCACAGGACATCAGCGCAGCACTGGAACCCGGCACCAAGGCGTGGCTGACGTTGCCGCAATCACCCGCGAAGCGCTACCCGGCAACCGTGGCGCGCACGGCTGGCGCGATCAATCCTGTCACACGCAGCTTGCGCGTGGAACTGGACGTAGACAGCCAGGAGGTGGAAATACTGCCGGGCACCTATGCGGAGGTGCACCTCGTCATCGCCAATCCGCATGCCGGTCTGGATGTGCCGGCCAACACGCTGAGGTTCGGCAAGGATGGCGCAGCGGTCCTGATCGTCGACGATCAGGACCGGTTGGCCACACGCCGCGTAACGCTCGGTCGCGATTACGGCTCTCACGTCGAGATCCTTGCCGGACTGCAGGGAAACGAAAGACTTGTGACGAACCCTGGAGATGGACTGGTGGCTGGCGCGACTGTCCGCGTCGCATCCGCCGTCAAGGCCAAGGGAGCACCGGCATGAAGGGGGTCTCGATACTGCTGGCCTGCGTCGTGCTGGCGGGTTGCGCGTCGGCTCCGTATCACGCGCCCGACATGCCAATGCCATCCGCGTATCGCGAGGCGGGCAATACCGTCCATCAGGTCATCACGCAAGATTGGTGGAAGGCATATCAGGATGAGACGTTGAACACCCTGATCGCACGCATCGACGCCGGCAGTCCGACATTGATGAAGTCGATCGCCCTGCTGCACGATGCGCGCGCGCAGGTTGCAGCGGCGAGAGCGGATTACTTCCCTACGATAGGCGCCGGGGCTAGCGTCACAAGCACGCATCTGTCTGCCAACGTGCTGGGCCATTCGCTGGCTGGACGGACCACCCCGGATCATCTGCTGGGACTAGGCGCGAGTTGGGAGCCCGACCTGTTCGGCCGTATCGGAAGGAACGTGGATGCAGCGAAGGACCGCGAGCAAGCCAGTGTGGATGACGTGGCTGCGGTGCGCCTGGCCTTGCAGGCAGAAGCCGCCATTGACTACTTCGGCATCCGCTCCCTCGACAGGGACGCGGCGTTATTGCAGCGGACGATAGCTACCTATGAAGCCGTGCTGCAACTGACAGAGAACCGGTATCGCGGCGGCATCGTTGCAGAATCGGACGTAGATCAGGCGCGCAGCCAGTTGGAAACCACTCGAACCAAACTGGCCGATGCACAGTTGGCGCGCACACAGCTTCTTCATGCGCTGGCCACACTGGTCGGGGAGCCTGCAACGTCCTTCTCCGTACCGGACGAGAACGCCCGACAGCGCTTTCAGGTGCCACCCACGCCCGATGCGGTGCCCGCCACGCTGCTGCAACGCAGGCCCGACATCGCCGCAGCAGAGCGACGCGTGGCGGCGGCCAATGCGCAGATCGGCGTGGCGCGCGCAGCGTTCTTCCCTACCCTGATGTTGAATCTCAACGGCGGCCTGGAGAGTTCCGGCCTTGCGGGTTGGCTAACCGCCCCGAGCCGCTTCTGGGCCGTGGGACCGGCATTGGCCGCGACGCTGTTCGATGGCGGCAAGCGTGAAGCAGGGGTGAACAGCGCGCAGGCGCAATTCGATGCCAGTGCCGCCGACTATCGCGACACAGTCCTGAAGGCAGTACAAGACGTGGAGGACAACTACGCCGCCCTCAGGATTCTCGCCGATGAATCCAGAAGCCAGGAGACGGCGGTGGCGGCATCGGAGCGCGCGCTCCAGCAGGTGACCGAACGCTATCGCCTGGGAGCCGTTGCATATCTCGATGTCAGTGTCGTGCAAGCCACCACGCTCGATAACCTGCGCGCGCTGGAATCCATTCATCGGCGCCAGTTGGCAGCCAGTGTGTCGCTATATCGAGCACTAGGTGGAGGTTGGACCGTGAGCGACCACGACCAACCCAACGCGTCGAAGCGTCCAGATGCTTTGCGCCCGGCAGGATATGTAGAAACGCAATAACAGTTATGAACGTCCGTGGGTGGCTCGCAATCTCTACGGACGCCACAATCTCGCCTCACATCGGCACCCTCAACATTCCGGATATGCGACTCATGAAGGTTCTCATTGCACTGGCGTTCACCAGCTTGTCGATCTCGGCCTTCGCCGGCCCGGACTGGACAGTGATCGAGCGCGCCCGGGCAGCCGCGCGTCAGGCCAACGCCACGGCATCGCAGCCCCACGAACAGGCCACTTGCGCAAAGGCCACGCATTGACAGATTTGCCCACAGTCCCGCGCAGCCTGATCGATGCCGGTGACTTTGACCTGAGCGGCAATATTGCCTATCTGCTCGTTCGCGCGAAGAACACGCTGTCCCAGTACGTGGAGCAGGGAGCCAGCCATATGGGATTGACGCATGCGCAGGCATGCTGCCTCATGATGCTGGCAAATGGCCACTCCACGACACCTACCGAACTCTCCCGGCGGCTGGACATCGATGCCGGCGCCGTGACGCGTCTGGTCGATCGCATGGAGCGGCGCGGCCTCATCACGCGTAGCCGCGGCGAGGCCGACCGCCGCATGGTGCATCTCACGCTGACCGATGAAGGCCATGCAATCGTCCAGAGGCTTCCGTCGGTGTTCATCGACGTCACACACAGGGGCTTCGCGGGATTCAGCCCCGAAGAGATCGCCATGTTCCGCCAAATGCTGATCCGGGTCGTGGCAAACGGCGGCGTTGCTGACTGACTTCTTGCGCTACTTTTTGGCTGCTTCGCTCACCGCGGCGGCATCGTACACCACGTAGATCTTGGTATAGCCCTGGGTCTCGAATACCCCGCTCCATCCCTTCGGGATCGTCACGGATTCGCCAGCCCGAACCGTCATCGACGAGCCATCCGACGATGTCAGCTTGACGCTTCCCGAGACGAAATACAGGAACTCGTCATACGGAAAACCGGGGTTCGCAGCGATCTCTTCCCGGAACGGTCCGGACTTGTACATGCCCGTCTGAAAGGCACCATCCGCCGAGGTATAGCGCTGCGCATCCGCCGACACCGAGCCATCCGGCGCACGCTCCACCTTCACTTCCGGCTGCCTGAATATCGCACCGCCGATGTCGGCACGCGAGTCCTTGATGGGCTTGATAACCTCCCCGTGAGCCATGGAGGTAAGGATGCATGCGGCGGCCATCAGACCCATCCGAATTAAATTGCGCTTCACGGTATGTGTTTTGTAGTTTTTGGAAACTACGCAGTATGGGAGGCAGATGCCTCGGACGCCATGGACTGGCATTCATGGCAGGCATGCCGGGCGGGCATGGGGCGAGGGGTGATGATCTCTAAACGGAAATTCGGCTAATTGGAAGAAGGGGGATATTGCATTTCCGCTTCAACATCGCGAATTTCAGGTTTCCGATCCCTACCGTGGCACACTAAGTTTATTAGCGCGCCTCGTGGATTCTCACCAACTCTCCGGTTAATGCAGAATACACCAAATTGAAGTCCAACCCTTTATATGGACGAAATACGATGATTACTTCTTCCGCGCTTATTCCGTTCAACCAAAGATAGACTCCCTTCTCTAAAGATTCAATAGTTTGCGAGCCACGATTAAGCGACTTCCATTTTTCAAGACTCGGCGCAGTATTTCTCCATATTAAATTATTTTCTTTATCAGAATAACAAATTGACTTTCCGTCGCATGAAATTTCTAAGTTTTGTTTTTTCAATTTCATAGCTACGTTGCCTGTCCTTTTCTACGCATGCAGCCCTGCCCCGGATTGCCGGAATGAGAATGGTAATAGGTACGCCTGCCATCGCCCGGCTTTTTTGACATCGGCATTATGGAGAATGAGAGGATGCCAAGGAAAAATTTCAACGTTTACAATTAGCGCGATGCAACACCCTCAGTACGAAACCTACGAATCCAATTGCGATTAGCCCCAGCATGAAGTAGAGACAAAATAGAAATACGAGATGCAGTTGCTTCGCATCCACGTTGAATCCCAAGATCTTTGGCGACCAAGCGATGGCGTAAAGTATCCAGGGTGAGAGAATGCCTCTCGCGATAATTAGGATAGATTTAAGCTTCATTTGTTAGTACCGAATACAGACGCTGCATCGACATTCGTCTGCTTCAAACAAGGAAACGCAGGGTGCGCCGCTTGCACTCCTTAGAACATTGGAGAGGATGGAGCCTGAGTCACCCGTGATAGGGAAGAGCGCGCTGGCGCAGATGGAAGTTTATTTTCACCAGTGCTTACCCAGGAATTCAACCTTGACTAATTCCCCGTTGTTCATATCAAACATGAATCGGCAATCACATCTATCACCGTCGCTACCCTCTCCATACATTACGTTAGTCGGGTCTCCTTTCATGTGCTTCGGAATGCCAAGTTCGCCGTTCTGCGGAACAGAATTTTCACTGAGCTTTGGGACGGCAATACAAAATCTTCGTGTACCGTCCGGATTTAAAACGGTCCAACTCTTCAAGTCGGGAGCAGCGTAAACCAGCCCAGACATGTCGGGGACCGGTACTGGACGATTTTTATCTTCGTATGTTATCCCTTTATAAGTCCTTCGTGTCCCTACAATCTTTCTCGCACCAGTCCGAGCATAGAAGTCATCCCACCACTGCATCCTATCGCTGGCCGCTTCACGCTCTTCCTTAGAGGAGGTTGCACCTGTGTCCCATATCTCAAGGACGCTGCATATTTTTTCCATGATTAATATCCAAGTTGCCGCGGCAGCGTAGTGGGCTTCAAATGTTCCAGGCGCTCAGCCGGAGGAATCAAAAATTGCGCGTGTAATGCGCCACCACGCAGCAGAGAATTTAGCTCTGTGAGCTGACCATTCCCTTGCCTAGTTGTATTTATCTGTGCTCCAGCAAAATTAACGTTGCTATCAAGTGAACCCAGCCAGTCGCAATAGCTGGCGCCACCGAACCAAGCACCATGAGACCGCGCCTGTCATTTGCCATAGATCGCGAAATAACGTCTTTGGTTGCCGGATTGCCCGGAAATCGAACCGAATGTTCCAAGATGCCCCCGCGATACCGCGCCCGACTTCTTAACCGGATTCGGCGTTACTGAGGCTTGCGCATTGATTCCTCGATTTCGCGTTCAAGTTCGGGCGAAATACACTCATCCATCGATAATTCTACGATCTCCTTACGACCGACTTTTGGAAGCAAGGAGCTAAGTCGATCAAATACGACTAATTCAATTATCCCCCATTCCAATAAGCCAGATAAATATCCATGCCACAGCAGTGCAACATTCTCCGTTGCCCCCCCGCCTCGCGAGTTGACGTTTCATTCTTTCACGCAACTCGCTTTCCGTCGGATAGCCAGTCATCATTGCTGTCATTGTGGTAACCTCGGAACGTACACGCTTCTCTGGGAAGTGATAAGCGTAATACTCTTGATTTTTACGCCAGATTTAGAATCTGCCGAGTATGCACGGCTCACTCCGCGCTGAGCGATATCGGGGCTCATGCTAGGTTGGTTGCGTGCATCGATAATGCTATCCGGAGACTGTCCACACCGCTCAGGCACCGTTACCGTGAACAGATTATCCGCATTCTGGCTGATATACGCGACAGCATACCTATCACCGCTTGACCCTTTGGTCGCCCCGTCATCCACCAGACGATAGCCATTATCGAGCAACATGTTTGCTACCTAACGGCGAGTCAGATTTTTAAAAAATCAGACAGCCTTCCAATAAGACCACGGGATGACGGCACATAGTTAGGCGAGAGAAAATCGTAGACTTCAGCATAATGTTCGAGTGGAAGGATTGGCATCAATTCCATCGGCACCAAAGGATGATCAACTCCTACCTGTATACCTCGATACCAGCACAGCTTTGCCTCCAAGGCAGCCGGAAACGAGATATAGCCCTCCGTAATGGCGTCCGCATTCTGAGCATTGGCATCCTCTTTTATGCGCGCTTCCAGATCCGGTTTGCTATTCTTGATTAGCAATGAGAAAAAGTCACTTCCTTCCGAAGCAAGCGTTCGCTCCGGCTTGCGGCCATTCTTCGCAAGCCGGCGTATCTTATCTTCCAGTGCGACGTATTCCCCTCGCAGTGCCAGCTGCCACATATGCACTCTAAATTGCGGACGAATAGGGTTCTCACACGAATCAACAAATTCCTTCGATTCAAAGTTTGCCACAGCCCTGATCATGGCAGGCGAATCAGAAAAAAGTGCAAAAAGTATCTCGTACCCGATTTCGAATCGCTGATGACTATTGATTGCAAATTCCGCCAATTTTAGTTGGCAAGCCGTGTAGAGATGTTGTTTGAAATCATCAACGTTTCCCTCGACAAAATACCTAAAAAATCCAATTATCAAATTATCGGCGGCAAGACTACCGTAACACGCTGACAAATCAATCTTGTCACGGTTGTGACGAATCTTCTTGACGACGTCAGACATATGATCCATCGCAAAATGGAGTCCGCGAAGTTTGTTTTTCAAGAGTTCATTTTCCACGACAGACTCACTTTAGTTTGATAATCGTCCCACTCGTCGAACTAACTCCGGTGCCCACTCACGCGAGTTTGTCGGCCGCACAGGCCCGCCCCCGACGCATCCGCAAGAGCATTGCCACCGCCCAGCCCGGCAATCTCGTGCTGCGGAATCATCGGACTGACACCGCTTGTGTCCTTTGACGTAAATGTCGAAGCTACCATCGCCCGCCAGAATCCCGGATTACCCCCTCACGTTGGCGTAGCATCCTGACTCGCCACACGCTTCATCTGCTCCAGCCCTTGCTCAAGATCGCGCAGGTTCAGCAGTTCGCCTGGCGCCGTCGGGAAAGCAGTCTTCCACGTGCCCCACAAATCAGGATCACTGAAACGGATATCGCCGATGACGCCGGGAATCAGCGCGAGTTTCAGCGTGCCCGATGACAGGTCTTGCTCGGGCACCAGTACGCGGGTGGTGACGTAGCCTTTCGACAGGATCGTTTGCGAGAGGCCCTTCACCAATGTTTCAACGCCCTGTTTGCCAACGCACTGGCCTTGATAGTGTTCTAGCCACTGCCTCGCAAATGCAAAGGGGTCCATCGGCAAAAAAAGTGGACGCGCCAGCCGACTGTATCCGGCGCTGACAACGGAAACCCCATGTTTCCGCGTTGACCACTTCGCACTGGAAGTCCCCAAAGATCTTCCGGCGGACCTCCACTCAGCGCGCGCGATTGCCTCGGCGCGGACTGTAGGGGCATTCACCGCTGCGGCGCGTTCGCGGGCTTCCCGTTGCTGGCGGTTGCGCTGGTCTTGCTCGGCGTTGGTCAGGGCGGCGGCTTGACCTGAAGGCAACGGGACCTGCGCCATCACGGATAACGGCAAGCTTCGAGAAGCCAAGCTTTCATTTCACAGTAACTTGTCCTGTCTTCCATCTCCAACCTCATCGAGGGCGCACAATCGCACCATTATTATCGTAAACGCTTATTTTGATATTTATCACCAAAAATTTTTATAAGCTTGGAACAGCTCGCACATGGCGATCGCTCAGTTGGCAAAGTTAAGATGTTCATGGACCATCTAAGTCCATACCTCCGCTCCGTTCGCGTCAACCCAGACAACGCCAGCCGGCGCATCAGTTAGAAACCACATGCCAAAGCCATCAAGATCATCCTCGTTGGGTTCCGTGGGCCACGAAGGCCTGAGCAGGGCAAGCTGATCCTCCTCGCTTCCGGCAAGCATGATGCCACCACTGCCGAGCCTCACAACTCCTGCCGACATGAGGCTTCGCAGTATGGAAAAAAACATCGCAGTCCTGTCCACACAGATCCCCTCGGACTCTAGACCAACCGTCATATGTTGCCAGATGGCACCCATCGAAAGCCCAAATGCACTACGACGGACGCGTTCAATCAGTTCATCATTCTTCATTTAAATTTGATCTCCACCCGACGCCCGCTATTTATCGATGCATCGATTACATCAATGGTCCACGATGCACCACTCTGCTGGCCAGATGTCGAAAAATTACGTAGCGTTATCTTTGCACCGGATTCCGTGGTTGCCGAAAAAACATCGCCTTTTTCCGCCACCGTTCTTACTGTTGGCATCTCGTCGACACCAGCCAGTTTTCTGAAGTAGCTCATCACGTCGGCGGTTGTGGCTCCCGCATAGACTGGCGCGCCCAAGCTGACCTCCGGGTCCGCTTTCAATACCTTTCCATCCAAACTTTATTTGAAGATCCTTTGGTTGGACTGCGGGATTGTTGAACTGTGCAGGCAAGTTCGTCAATCCTCCTTTGAGATTGCAATTGAAGGATTGTCCTCGACCCCTTGCCCGTCAACGTCGGCCCCGCTGGATTCTGCGCCAGGCGCCTTAGAGCGGCGGCCTCTCCCTCCACGAGCGAGCCGACTGCACTTGCGGTCACTACCGCTCCCGTTCCGGCCGGCATAGCTCCGCCAGCGACAATCTCTCCGGTAGTAATGCCTGCGTTGTTGAGACAAAGAACAGGATTGGCAGCACATGCGCTCGCCGCCGCAACGGCGTTGCCGCTGTGCCCAGTTGGCGCAAGGACGGCCGGTGGGAGTCGTGGGTTCGCATTGACAACATCACCAGCGGCCCCAGCGAGACTTACCCCACGCGCGAGGAAGCCATCGCCGCAGGCCTCGCGTGGCGGGCAGGACCGCAACAGCAGCCATAGAAACGAAGAACCCGGCAGCGAGGCCGGGTTCAGGTTGTTAGCTTGCTATTTTCGCCCTTGTCCACGGGGCGCTAGCAGAGTCGCGGCAAGCATGCCACCCCAATGGCAGATCAGAAAGCTGCTGCACAGTTGGATCAATCTCTACAACGCATCGCAGACTAACGAGCATCGCATCGGACTCGCTTACTGGCTCTGTCTGACTGGTGTAAAACTGCCATGCCCCATCATCGCTATCATGCGACACGTACGCAATCCAAGCGTGCTCCGTGACAATCGTTCGATTGACGATGACCGCTACGTTTGGCTGATCGCCAAAGGGCCAGCTTTCTAGGCTCATGGGCTATTTATTTGACTTCGCTCGGTTTTACTCACGAGAGAGCACTTGCGCATTGCTGTAGCGATTACTGCCTCTGGCAACATCGGGATCAGCCGGACTCTTCGGCACAATATGGTCGATCTGTGCAGCATTTTGGGGAGGAGTAACCCCCGCCTGACTTTTCTCTGGCGTCACCAATTCTTGGCCGTCAAGATCTGATCTTAGCACTCCACCGTTTTTTTCTTTCTAGGTTCTGCTGGTAAATTTTCGCCTTCTGTGCCTGCGTGAAAGTTCTTCGCGCCTCGACCAGCACTCTTCAACTCGTTGCCAACGTAGTTCAGCTCGCGTGTCTGAAGATCCCGCACGGTGTGAGCTACCGGGTCATACTGATACATCCCCGTGGATTTCAGCTGCGCCTGTTCAGCCGTGTATTGCTGGCCACGCTGCTTTTCTGCATAGCTAGGGTCATCTAGGCGCTGCT
The DNA here is from genome assembly GCF_039710735.1 of Cupriavidus sp. DL-D2. Taxonomy (NCBI): domain Bacteria; kingdom Pseudomonadati; phylum Pseudomonadota; class Betaproteobacteria; order Burkholderiales; family Burkholderiaceae; genus Cupriavidus; species Cupriavidus sp. DL-D2. Next base: position 26,382 of record NZ_JBDKXK010000059.1, read on the forward strand.
GCTCTTCCTGGCTCTTACCACGCTGCAAGTCCGCCAACTTCTAACGACGAACCCGGCTTCACACGGCCGGGTTCGGATCTTTGCATGCATGTGTGCCACAGGCCTATGCTGCAGGCCAATGGATGCCAAGTCAGCAGTGTATTGGCTACTCCTTACGCAAATACACGTACCAAGCAAGCATACAGTCTCGATAAGTTTGCGGGGCATCGAGTCTTACGCACTCCGCCTCAACGGATGCCTCTTCAAAGTGCGAAGCCACCTCTGTCCCGACCTCGTCCATCATCTCACGATCGACATCCGAGATCGGACCATCAAAGACGGCCTTCATTTTGACGTCCCCACCTTCAAATTCGCAGCTTATGGCGCGTATGTTGGGGCTGATCCTTCCTAGCAAGGCTGTCTGCATGGCGAGAAGTAGCCGGCGCGTAATGTCTTCAGTACTCATCATCATGTTTCATATTTCTCCGAAGAAGATACGCGCGAAATTGATCGTCACCATCAATCTCAAGTAGATTGATTAATTTCGCTACCGCCTCAGATATCGATGGAAATCTCGACCACAAATCCCAAGGACCTTCTGGAGAAAAGTAATACCAATACCCGGTCAATGCATCACTGGGAGGAGCAACGGCGCCACTTCTTATTCCATCAAGGACAGGAGCCAAATTGACTTCATACAATTCCTTAAGCTGCGCGTCCTCTCCAGCCGCCGGCCGGATAAGCTCCTCTACGCTCACAACTTGAAGCAAAATTAAGTTATTCAATGTAGTCATATTCACTGCAACTTTATTAAGCCGCCGGATATCATTTTCGGCGGAGTGAACTACGATTGCATGAAGTGCGGCTCTCGCGCTCTCGGTTTCGGAAGTGCCCTTGCCAAGCGAATCGACCAGAGTTCGAAAATTGAGCCGCCCCCGTAAATCCCAACGCGCGATGACATCGCTAATTCCTCCTGAATTCGGTCGAATCTGGGTTAGTCATGCCCATTGCAGCATACGAATGATTAGGGTGATAAGATTACTCGGCCGTAGCCTTGGCAGGCTTGGCTGCGGTCAATGCTCTGTCGATCGGCTTTTTGGCGGATTAAACCAATCTGGATCCACCATCAGCCGCTGAAAAAACTCAATTAGCGAGTCGCAGATTCTGTCACCCCACATCCAGTAGACGGCATTTGGGTTGCCACTGCGGGGTCGGAGACACAAAAACAAATCGAGGTCCCGATCGAAAAATGGGAGAACGTCAGGTTGGATTTCAGTGTACGGCATCATCCATTCACATGTTCCGTCGAGCAACTTCGGTATATCCGTCGGGTGAATCACGGAATTATGTGAATGTGAAACAAAGCGGGCTTCTTCCCCTGACTGCAATCGTCCCTCGCCGATTTCAAGGTAGAAAGTGCGCAATTCGTTTGGGAACGCATAGTCGAGCTTCCTTTCGGCTTCAAATATCATGTCATTATTGACTGGAAAAAAACATTTTCGAACAATCCAAAACGCAAGGTTGACGAAGGGATGCGGACAAGAGGCTTCAAGAATTCGAACATATCGTACGGATACGGACACAGGGCATTGTGTTCTTCGATAGTCAATTCGCCAGCCTTCCTAAGAAAGCTTTCAGATCTACAGCATAGCAAAACGGAACGCCGTTGCGCTCACCCGACACTTCCGAACCTAATTCGCCAATCCCTATGTAGATTGCTGGAATTTTCACTCCCCGCATTCCAAAGCAGATTTCGTGACGGCGCCTGTATTCGAACAGCTCGTCCAGTTGCTCATCTAGATAGGCATCGAAGTTCTCATACGTAGTCTCAATGGACCTGTGAATTGATCCACACCATTGAACAAACGTTGGAAGAGATTCTTTTTCCATGTGGGACTTATTGTCCTTAAACCAACCTACCAGTTCATCAAGATTCCATTCGACGTCCAAAATGACATCACTTTTCCCACTGTCGAGAACAGATAGCACAATCTGACCCACGCGGTTTCCTGCTGGGAATCCCAAATCTGTTGCGGATTTATTTTGCGACAGGAAGAATTCAAGATTCAGTTCGCTCATCACTTTCCCTTGATAAGTTTTCCATATTCGGCTTTATTAATATCACCGCGCTGCAATAGCGCTCTCAACACACTTGCCGGAACTTCATTGCCCGGAACTGGATAGCCATGCCATCCTCCAACATTATCAGGCTGGAATTCATACACTCTCCCATCGGAAACGCCGTAACGCTGCTTTCCGCCTTGCACGGAATTATTCAGCACTTGCTGTGCTGCTGAATCCTCTAGATCCATGGGCATACCCCATCCGCCAACGTCGTGTTTCGGGCTCGGCGCGTACTTGGGTGCGTCATTCCCGCTACTGAAGATCGCCCCGAGTCCTTCAACAATCTTTAGCGGGTTGGGCAGTATTCCACCAACTACTGCCCCAATGGTATCTGCTGTATCGACAATCGGCTTCGATTGATCAGCACGGAGTCGGTAATGGGATGAACTTGGAACGTCCCGTCGCCCGAGGACGCCAGTGATGCACTGGCGCCGATGAACCCAAACATGGCAAGCGCCACGCTCCGGAGCGACTTTGCGAAGGTGTAAAAAGGCATGATTCGTATAGTCTTGAATGGGCTTGCCGTTTGCGCTAAGGACAAGCGGCATGACTTGATGATGGCCAGCGGTCTCGGGGTGGAAACTCATTCGCTCAGCGGAACACCAAGATGAGGCGAAGGGAAAAGTAGGTCGTATAGCACCGAAGTAGTCTCGTGCCCCTACTAACGCGCCACAGAAGGTTGTCGGACTAGTGAAATTCCGTACGTACTGGAGTCTTCGAAGTCGGAACAGCAGAGCAACGCTGCGCATCGCGCAAATCGATCTTCGAATAAAACGACGTGGATTCGTGAGCTATTTCTTCGATTTTGATGGACCTGCTACGGAACTAATAGCTCCTTTCACGTCCTCGGTTGAATTCATCAACATCGTTGCATCAATGTAGCCTTCAAGATCGGCACTCAGCCAGCTTTCCCCATCTCTCTCTACGTGGAACTTCACAACAACGCAAAGTTCGTCAGCGGAAAGAACGGCGACGAGAACGCGACTTGTGAATTTGTTCCAGACTTGAAAGATGCGGTGTATGAATTGGATTGCTTGAGGTAGAGGAAATATTTCATCGTAATCTTCGATATGAAGTGAATTAATGAAACATTCATACCCTGTTGCGTCTTTGAAGTCTCTCCGGCTAACGTTTGTTTCTCTTTCACGCAAAGCAGCCAGAAGATAGCCGTCTCCGACGACTTGAAATCCCCGTTCTGCTATCGACACCAATTCAGGAGTGAGCTCGCGGGTTACTGGAGAACTCACTAATAGGCGCTGCATCTCATTGTTAAGCTTCATCACTTCGCTCCGAGATATTGCCCCACAAATCAGGATCACTGAAACGGATATCGCCGATGACGCCGGGAATCAGCGCGAGTTTCAACGTGCCCGTTGACAGGTCCTGCTCGGGCACCAGTACGCGAGTGGTGACGTAGCCTTTCGACAGAATCGTTTGCGAAAGTCCCTTCACCAAGGTTTCGACGCCCTGCTTGCCAACGCATCGGACTAGATAGTGTTCCAGCCACTGCTTTGCAAATGCAAAGGGGTCCATCGGCAACGCCGAGGCTCCCACAGACTGGAGGTCAGCCGGAAGATCTTGGGGGACTTCCAGTGCGAAGTGGTCAACGCGGAAACAAGGGGTTTCCGTTGGCAGTTTGGGATACTCGGCGCGTGCGATAGCCTCCGCGCGGACTGCGGGGGCATTCACCGCTGCGGCGCGTTCGCGCGCTTCCTGTTGCTGGCGGTTGCGCTGGTCTTGTTCGGCGTTGGTCAGGGCGGCCTGACCGGACGGTGGTGGGACCTGTGCCAGCGCAAACAACGGGGTTAGGAACAGTTCAAGCGCAAGTGACGCGCTCCTGGCAAATAGCGACGAGTTCATGGACGATACAAGTGCCAGGCGGGACTCTGGTGTTCGCCGGACGAGTGTGTTGATAGGGAATGGACTAACTAGCTGATCGCAGGGTCCGCATCATCCTCCAAAGCAGTTGCCAGCTTGTTTCCGGGTACTGCTTAACGACGCTGTCGTTCCGACTACGTGCAAGACCCTCGCATCCAAGAACTTCTACCAGCGCCACTCAAAACTCCAAAAAATGCCGAATTCCCTGATCGTCTCGAGTCGCGTAAATTGATTCGTACTGAAAAGATAGCACCCAATTTGCAGCGGACACTCTGGAAATTTCCGCTAAAAAATTTTTTAATTGCCTCCGACATTCATCAAGGTTTTCGATGACGTAAACAAAAATACACCGCATCCCTACGACCCAATTCCCTTCATAGCCCTCGGCGTTAATTTTAGATTTCTCAATACTCTCACGTTGAAATGAAAAATACATATTAGAGAGTGGAAAATTCCCTCTTATACTGCGACCATTCACATAAAAATCTTTCACACCAGATGAGACCAAAGCTTTTCGAAAATCGACTTCTGATATCCCGGTCTCGGCCTCAAATACCATCATGATTGACATATTATCCTCCGATCAAAATAGCCTTTCCATTTTTAATAATGCCGCTGGAGGGTGCGTTGATCTTGTTCAGCTTTAATAAAGGCGGCGGTCGTTTGCGCTACTCAATCACCCTCCCAATAGCCTCTCCTCTTCGGTAGATCCGACTCACCTCGCTCCTTTCGACGCAGTGCGCTGAATTCTTTAGCGAACTGATAGGTTATCCCTGCGAGAAGTGTCAAGTAGACCGGCACGCCAACGATAACTGGCCTCCAGCTCGCTCCTTGCGCAAGACTAAATATCAGCGTAAACAGCGGCAACGAAAAACAGCCGACATAGCCGATTAAGAATTTACGGTACAGTTTCTTCCGTTCGGTAGTCATGATTTTTTATCCTGCTCAAATCTTTCTCAATTTCTGTCTACATCGGCCCCGGAATAATTTGATTTCCCGCTGCACCCATCGGCTTTGGAAGCAACGCACTAAACGAATTGCCCAGTGCCGATGAACCAGCCATTGGCGTCGCCGCCGATATCGCTAATACTGATAAACCACCTGCACCCCACCCGTCACCCCTGCCGTGTGGAACTGCTCCGGCTTGTACACGGGCACTCCCAGAAACACGTCATACGAGACACCGCCGAATTTCTGCGAACCCACGCCGCCTCGAACGCCGATGACTGCACCGGCCAATTGAGTACCTACCAGCACCGCCGTGGCTGGACCGTAGACCCGGCCGTAGTCCAGGCCGGCATAAAGAGCCTGACCGGTTGAACCGAGTGGTGCTTGCAACTCGTTGCGCCAATAGAATCCGCGCTCGCCCGCCAGCAGGCTTTCTCCATCGAAGCCTCGCACGGTGTATCGACTGCCGATGGTCAGGTCATCGACATAGTAGAGACGGTCATTCGTGAACTGGCCGCGGATTGTTGTCACGTAACGGAATGGCTGCGCGGCAATCTTGAAGGGGACCGAGAGGTTGGCGTCGAGGACGGCCATGCGGAAGCGCCATGTGGGGCCATCGTCTGCGGCCAGCGCATCGGGCTGCGCGCCCATCGCCCCGATGCCTTGACGGAACGAGAGCGTCGCATCCAGTTGCGATTGCCCGAAGTAGTGCCGATCCGTCATACCAATTTCGAGGATCGTGTTGTTGCGGCGCTGCTGCGGAATCTCGGTGTCCTCGATATAGCTCTTGCCGAATCGGCGCGTCAGTCGCACCTGCATGCCGAAGACATCGTTCTGACTGCGACTCAGCACGCGATGCAACTTCAAATCCACGTTCTCGGACTTGCCGCTCGACACAAAGGTGGTGTTCACACCCGCAATCTGCTGGAAGTAGTTGCTGCTGTAAGCCGACAGCGTGGCTGTCCAATATCCCCACGGCACCGAGTAGTAGCCGTTCCAGCCGCGCGTGCCGTGTTCCTTGTTGTTGAACTGCAAATCCTGGCTGTAGCCAATGTTGAAGATGTCGCTCAGCCCCAGCGGATTGTCGATGCCTAAACTCACGTTGCCTTGCCATTTCCCCGTGGAACGCGAACCCGAGTTATCGACCGATGCCACCAGCGTCCACGGCTTGTTGCGCTTGATGGCAATGACGACATCGCTGCGCCCCGGCACCGGAGTCGGCACGATTTGCATATCGACATCCTGACTCGCCACACGCTTCATCTGCTCCAGCCCCTGCTCCAGATCGCGCAGGTTCAGCAGTTCGCCTGGCGCCGTCGGGAAAGCCGTCTTCCACGTGCCCCACAAATCAGGATCACTGAAACGGATATCGCCGATGACGCCGGGAATCAGCGCGAGTTTCATCGTGCCCGTTGACAGGTCCTGCTCCGGCACTAGTACGCGGGTGGTGACGTAGCCTTTCGAGAGGATCGTTTGCGAAAGTCCCTTCACCAAGGTTTCGACGCCCTGCTTGCCAACGCACTGGCCTTGGTAGTGTTCTAGCCACTGCCTCGCAAATGCAAAGGGGTCCATCGGCAACGCCGAAGCGCCAGCCGACTGGAGGTCCGCCGGAAGATCTTGGGGGACTTCCAGTGCGAAGCGGTCAACGCGGAAACAAGGGGTTTCCGTTGGCAGCGCTGCGTACTCGGCGCGCGCGATTGCCTCGGCGCGGACTGCGGGAGCATTCACCACTGCGGCGCGTTCGCGGGCTTCCTGCTGCTGGCGGTTGCGTTGGTCTTGTTCGGCGTTGGTCAGGGTGGCCTGACCGGACGGTGGCGCGATCTGTGCCATTACGGACGACGACAGACCCGCGAGGCTAACCGCGAGTAACGCAGCGGTGACAGTGTGCGGCGGTTTGAAGTACATCGGCGAAAAGGAAAGCCAGACGGGGCTTTCGCACCCGCCCGGACGTGGAAAAATCTTGGAACGATACTTCGAGAAATCAGCCGCAGGTTTGACATCGGCTCAACCGTGCACCGATGCAGACCTATTGCACCGAAAAGCTCTCGTAGTAGCCGGTCACTTGAAAAATTCTCACGCCTACATCTTCAATCCATATGCGCGCTCTAAGGCATCCGAGTATCCGAAAAATTCATCAAGCAATGCCAGATTATGCACAATGGCGTCAAGGCTGGCGTCCATTTTGAAACGTTGACTAGCCTCATATGACCAGAAATCTGCTGGACCAAAATAATGGGGTCCGATTGCCAGTGAGACGCTGCTTAAGGTAGACCCTCGATCTTGCACCACACCGTACTCCACAACGTGCTTTCGATCGACAAGAAATCGCGCATAAAATTCACCATCGTTTCCCGGTGGCTTATCCGCGAATATAGTTACCGTGCGCACCCCCATTTTTTTGTAATATGCATATATCGCAGCATACAAAGCTTCGAAACTTTCAAAATCATTATTTAATTGCACGATAAAACCCCGACTTGTCTGGAACGATTAGATAACCCTTCTCCTGCAGGTATTTGAATTCCTCTGCAGCGTATGTTCCTGAAGCAGCGTTAGCCGGGTTAGCGGTAAAGATAAACGTTTTACCTTGACTTATTTGCTGATCCAAGAAGGCTTGGTTTATGCTCCACATGTTCTTTTCTCCAAGTTGGGCTCGCACGGAAAACCAGTCAGACATGCTGAAGTATGTAGCACCCCGAGCCTCCGCGACGGCCTCATAAGAATTCTGACTGCCCGCTATATATTTACCAAGAATGACTTCCGATGCACGGCTATTGTGCGTCGAGCTTAGAGCGGCTTGATTGTACGTCTGCTGAATAAGTTCCGGCGAAGCCCCATCCCGGTAGAAATTATTCAGCTTGGCAGCGGCCGCTTCTGCGGCGGCCTTTCCCCCAAGCGTTGGCACGGACGCCCCCGTCCCCAAGGGCATCGCACCACCGGCGGCTACCTCACCAGCGACGATACCTGCTTGGTTCAGGCACAGCACTGGATTAGACGCACAAGCTCTTGTAGCAACTGCAATTGCTGCTGCAACTTCCGGTGCGAGACCCGCAGTGACAATCCCCGCAGTAATCGCTAGTCCGGCTGCCGGATTTCCCTTCGCGCCAGGCAACGCACGTTGTTCCGGCGTCAGCGAACCGTCTGCATTGCCATAGAGAAATGGCTTGTTGTACTCCTCAGGCGTCCTGGAGAACAAGTCACCGGCATATTGGCTGATGTAGTTGATCGCGACCGAATCGCCACCTGGCCCCTTGCTGGCCGCAGCATCCACTATGCGATAGCCATTGGCCAGCAACATGTTTTCTGCCTGATCGAGGGTCAAATCCTCGCCCTTCGCACTCTTGTAGTACTGCGCAAAGCTCCTGGCATTATCTTTTGCCCACTTCCGCTCATCCGGATGCAACTGCCGATTAAACCGATCCACATTCGCCGCAGTCGCCGCTCCCGATCCGCCACCAACCGCAGCGCCAATACCTCCTGCCACAAGATTCGCCGCCAGGTTGCCAATGGCCTCGTCCAGATTCTTGTTGCCACTGTCCACGCCATCGGCGACGGACCTGCCCACTGACGCGAGTTTGTCGGCCGCCAGCGAAGACAATCCAGCCCCAACCGCACCCGCAAGAGCATTGCCACCGCCCAGCCCGGCAATCATCGCGCCGCCCGCAGCATGCAGCGCCGCGCGATACTCGCCACCTTCCTTCCAGTTGGCGATATCCGCATTGGCGGCATCGATGGATGCACGGTTTGCGTCGCTCGGGTCTTTTTCATAGGCTTCGGTGGCTGCTTTCAGCGCTTCCTTCGCGGCTTTTTCCTTGCTCCCCGCAATATCACCCACCGTCTTCGCCACCGCCTCCCCAGCCGCCTGCGCCGCAGCCATCATGTCGGCCTGCTTGCCCAGCAAGTTGCCGAGATCCGGGCCTTTGCCCACGGTGGAGTTCGTGTTGGACGTGTCGCGGTTGAGGGTTGCCACGTCCTGCGTCTGGTTCGCCTGATCCGTGACGGTGATGGTGCCGCCGGCGATGCCCGATTGGGCGACGCCGCGCTCGCTTCCGCTCTCGTGCTGCGGAATCATCGGACTGACACCGCCTGTGTTCTTGCCCGACGTCTGGCCAGACTTCTTGTCATCGACCTTGGGTCCGAACGTGAAGCCGCCACTGATGCCGAGCGAGGTAGCGCTGTAATCCGACTTGTTCTCGATGTCGCTCCAGCTCAAGGTGCCCGTACTCAGCTTGTTCTTGTCCTCCGTTGCCGTGCTGGCGATGATGGCGCCCTTGAGGTCGGTGTTGCCTTTGACGTGGATGTCGAAGCCGCCATCGCCCGCGAGAATCCCGGTTTGTTCCGTCACGTTGGCATAGCTGCCGTCGCTCTTGCCCTTGGATGCGGAGAACGAACCGCTTACTCCGCCGCCTTGGCTGAAGCTCAGGCCACCGCCGACGCTTTGCTGGCGGGCGCGGCTTTCCTCGGTGTCCTGGCGACTCGCCAGGTTCAGGTTGCCACCCACATCGGCGGAAACCTTTCCTCCGCTGACGACGCCACCCAGGATGTTCGTGTCATTGCCGGAGAGGATCGATACCGACTCACTGCCTGTGATGTGACTGTTCACCTGCGTGGTGCCGGTGGTGTCGCTATTGCCTTTGCTGGCAGAAGCAGACGCCGAGACACCGAACCCCTGCGCCCCGTATGACACGCCGATGGTGCCACTGCTCGATTTGTTCGTGCTGTGGCTCTCATAAGTATCGGTCGCCGAGACGATGTTGACGTCGCCCTTGGCGCCCAGACCCACCTTCGTGGCCGAGATATCCGATCCGATGATGTCGAGGTTCCCTGTGGTCTTGTTGCCATCGGCATCGACGCCCGTGGCGATGAACGTCGCAGTGCCTCCCGCCTGGATGTTTGAGCCAGTATGCGTGGTGCTGTCCTGCGTGAAGGTGTTCTTGGTTTTGCTTGTGCCGAAAGATAGCGTCACCGCCGTACCGGCAGGCCCCTTGCCATCAGCCAGGCTCTTCATTGCATCGCCAGCACCCATGGCCGCATCGTAAGCATCGCGGCCAGCGGCAATGCCCCACAGCGCAGATGCGCGGCCGTCCTGGCTCTTGGTTGCCGAACTGACCTTCTGCCCCGCGCTGATCGCAGAACCGATGGCGCCGCCGCTTACACCAAGCGTAAAGCCGGTTTGCTTGATCTCGTGCGTTTCGTCGTGATGCTCGCTACCCACGGCTGCATCAATGATCACATCGGCCCCGACGCCGGTCAGATCCTTCGCGGCAATGACCTGGCTGCCAGTCACATGCAGCGTACTGCCGGCCTTCATGCTGACGTTCCCGTCGGTACTGCCTACCAGGCTGCCGGTCTGCGTGACCGAACGGTCATTGGTGGTGTCCTTCTGATCGCGCATCCCGTACGAGATACCCCCGCCTGTGGCACCAAAGCCCGTGGCCTTCGTATGTGAGTAGCTGTAGCTTTCACTGGTGCTTTCGGCGGTGGTAATGGTCAGATTGCGGCCAGCCTCCAGCATTACGTCGCCGGTGCCGGCAACAGTCGAACCACTGATCGTCATGTCGCGGCCCGCACTTCCGACGATAGAGTCACCCGACACGACCGAGCCTACCGCCACCGTGTCGTGCGATCTGGAAGTCTTCGTGGTTTCAGTCTTGGAGAGGAAACCCGACTTCTTGGTTTGCGACCAGTTCTGCGCATCGTGCTGCTCGGTCACGGCTCCTACCGTCACATCGCCAGTCGCCACGAGCTTGACCGCACCACCGTTGCCGGTGGCACTGCCAGTGCTGACGGAGGAACCGAGCACAGTCACATCGCCTGTCGTAGCACCCTCGACGGCAGCAGGCGTGATGCCGTTGGCCCCGAGAATCTGGCCCGCTACGGTCGTCTGTCCTGCCGCCAGCGTGACGTTGTTGCCCCCTTGCACCGAACTTCCCCGCGCCCCCTCGTCATAACTCGACTGCGTAAACTGCGAAGCCTTGTTGCTGAACGCGCCTGCCTCTTGCGTGCGTGAATCCATCGCCGCAGTCACTGTGGTATTGCGACCCGCCACGAGGGCGGCGTCGCCGCCAGCGTCGATCATGGAACCCGTCAGCGTGGCGTCCCCGCCGGCGACGGCGGTTACGTTGCCTCCGGATTGCACCGTGCTGCCCTGGTTCACGACAGTCTGATCTCGCAGGTAATCCTTCCCTCCGTGTGCGGTCGCATCCTGTGTGGTGCCGAGTTGCACCGTGCCGATGTTCAGATCCCTCCCAGCGGCGAGCAGCGCGTTGTTGCCCGCATCCACGGCACCACCGGCCATGCTGATGTCGCGGCCGGCCAGCAGGGCGACATTGTTCGAACCCGCGATTGTGGCCACGGCACCCACGCCCGTCGCGCTCGCGCTATTGCCGTTGGCCAACGTTGTGGTGTTCGTGATCGTCTGCGATGCGTTGACGATGTCTCGCCCTGCAGAGACCACGACGTCTTCTCCGCCGATCCGTCCGCCGAGGTTGCGCACATCCTGCGTCGCCTTGACGACCGTGGTGCCGGTGCCGCCGATATTGCCGCGATTGACGATGTCGGTGCCCACGACTTGCGTGGCGATGTTGCCCACGATGGAGCCGCTGTTGGCAACTGTCCCGGTGGCATTGATGGCAACCGATCCACCGGCGACGAGGGCACCGGTTGCGTTCAGATCCACGCCGCTACCCTGCGCGAGATACACCTTCGGTACGAGAACCGATTGCGTAGTGCCATCAGGCAGTGTCACGTCCTGCGAGACCATCCAGACCATGTCGGTCGTGAGCTGCAGCATCTGCTCGTCGGTCAGGCCCACGCCGGGGGTCAGACCGAAGGACTTGCCATACGTCACGCCGTTGTTCATCAGCGCTTTGTATTCCTCGAGCTGATCGCCATAGCCTTCGAGGAAGGTCTTGCCCGTCAATTGCGTGACCTGGTCGCGAATGAGTTTCTGCTCGTAGAAGCCATCCCCGAGACGCTTCTGGGTCTTCTGCGGATCGAGGCCCAGTGCGTCGAGCATGTAGTCGCTCGAAATAAAGCGCGTGTACTGCGTGAAACGGGAGTCTGTCGCGACGAGGTAGGTGTCACCCGGCGCCGTGCGGAAGGTATAGAGACCGTTGCTCGGCAGGCGCAGATTGGGAATGCCACCCTTTGCAGTGCCTAACGTCTGGGGCGGGCGCTGGCCGGTAGCGCCGGACACTGCGCCCGTGCCGTTGGTGCTACCTGTGGCCGCTGCGGCCTGCGTGCCAGTGCCACCGCCACCGGTGATGGAGGCACCCGTTACTGCAGCGCCTACGGTGTTGACCGATGCGACGGTCACGTTCTGCGCCGTGGTCTGCACGGTCTGGTTGCCCGTGGCAATGGCTGGCAGAGCGGCAGTCGTCGTAGATGCTTGCGGGGCGCTCGGGAATGCCACCTCCTCCCATTTCTGGCTGCCGCCTGTGCGCTGATGCCAGTAGAACGTGGAGGTGTCCTGCGTGGTGACCGTTTGCTGCAACACGGTGCCCACATCCTGGATCGAGCCATTGGCTGCCACGCGCACGAGGTTGCCACCCGCAGCCATCGTCGAGGATTGGTTCAGGACGCTGCCATTGTTGCTGTTGATACGAATATTGCCGCCCGCCTGAATCTTGGCGGGGTCCGATGCACTGACGAGTTGATCGGTCGCCGTCATCGTGACGGTCGTGCGGGAGATCTCGTTGAAGTCTGTACCGAAGTTGGCCTGACGAACTTCGTCGGGGCGAATATGAATGTTGGGGTCCCAGTCTGGCCAGAAGGTGATGCTGTAGGTGGTGCCGTTGTCCTGGATGGCCTGGTAGTACTGGGTGGGTTGCGTGGCGATCGGACGTTTGCAGATCAGGGTTTCTTCATCGCAGTTCGGTCCCATCGAATAGACGGCGTAGTACTCCTCGATAGGCGACGTCGCAAAGGACAGTGTCTTGGACCCCAAATCCAGATTCTTGACGTCTGACTTGTCCACCGTCACCGTAATCGGAGCCCGGAGCGCGTTGGTCTGCGGTGTGCTGACAGGTGCAGCCGACGTGCTCCACATCCAGCCAGGGAACGTAATACTCGCGTGGTAATTCAAGTCCCCGCCACTCAACCCCGCCTGCCACAACACCAGCGTCTTCACCGCCGTCTGCACCGGCGTTCCCGCCGTTGTCACGATGTTCGTGCGCGTGTTCTGCACCTGATTGGCCGCGATATCGATATCGCCGTCCGCTTCGATCGTGGCGGATCGATTGATCAGTGAGTTTGTCTGATTGGCAAGTAGCCCCGAGTTGGGATCGCGCGTGCCGTCCCGTGCGATTTGGAGGTTGCCCGCGCTGTAGAGCGTAGCGCCGTCGAGGTTCTGGACCGAATTGCTCGCGTACAGGTTCAGGTTCTGGACGGACGCCATCAGCGCCGACGCACCGTTGTTGACGATGTCCGTACCACGCACCGTGACGTTATTGCCGATGACCGTGCCGGTATTCGATACCGTGGCTGCGCTGGCTTGTACCGTATCGCCCTCGATGCGCCCTGCATTCGCGAGCAGATTGCCAGCGGCGATGGTCGTGCTACCCGATGCGATGCTGGCACCGGCGGCGTTGACGATGTTCGCACCGGACAGATCCAATGCGCCAGCGGCAGCGAGACTCGCGGTATTGGTCAGCGTACCGCTGGTGGAGAGTTTCAGCGTGCCGTTGGCACGCAACTGGTTGGACGCATCGTTGGTGTAGTCGCCAGCCAGATTCAGCGTCAGGTTTCTGCCTGCGAGGAAGGTGCCGCTGCCTCCGAGCGCACCCGTCATGGCGATGTCCTGATTCGCCTTGACCGCGCCACCGAGGTTGGACATCGACAACAAGCCGAGGCGGATGCCTGTGCCGCCGAGCACCTGACCGCTTGCGTTGTCGAGCGTTGCACCCGCCTGATCGAACGTCACGTCCTGGCCGTATAGCGTACCGCCGCGATTCTCAAGCCGATTGGTGACTTGCAGATCCAGCGCGCCGCCAGCGGCCACTTGTGCCGCCGTCGTGCCGTTTGCGTTGTTGGTGAAGGTCTGCGCGGCAATGGAGACGTCACCGTTGCCACCGATTCGCCCCGCTGTGTTCGTTAGCGAAGCGGTGGCCTTGACGGTGGTGCTGCCTGTGCCCGCATTGAGCAGCGCGCCACGGGAGTTGTCGATGCCGGTGGCGGAAATGCTCACCTCGCCGTCCGAGCCATTCGCAGCGAGCGTGCCATCCACGTTGGTGACGGCGCCGGTTGCCACGATGCCCAGATCGCCCTTGGTTTGCGCTGATCCAGAGGTGTTATCCACACTGCCGCCCGACGCAATCGACAAGCCGTCGTTCCCGTAGAGGCTGCCCTGCCGGTTGTTCAGTGTGCCGCTCGTGATTGCTGACAACGCACCCTGCGCGGATATCTTGCCGCTGTTGTTGTCGAGCGTGACCGCCTTGGCTTGCAGCGTGCCGTTGGTCTGGATCGTCCCTGTGTTGTTGGAGAGCGCACCCTGGCTTGTGACATCAAGCGTGCCGCTTCCCGCATGAGACACGGTGCCACCATCGTTGATCAACGATGCGCCTGCGATGTCGAGGTCGACACCGTTCGCAACGATACTGCCGCTGGTGTTATCGAGTTCACCGCCTGCAGTCACGGATGTGGCCGTGTCGCCGTACTGCTTGATCGTGCCACCACGGTTGGACAGGCTGCCCGTGGTACTGATTGTCACGCGGTCGCCATCGATGTGGCCGCCAGCATTGTCCAGCGATGCACTCTGCAGAGTCGTCGTAGCGGCCGATATCGTGCCGCCAGCGTTGGTCAGCGTGCCGTCGGCTTCCAGCGACAACGATGCCCCTGCAAGCAACGACGCGTTCGTGTTATCCACCGCGCCATGCGAGGCAAGACTCAGTGCCTTGCCAGCCGAAACGGCTCCGCCTGCGCCAAGGAACGAGCCGAGCTGCGCCTGCAATGTGCCATTCGTCTCGATGGCACCGTTCACATTGCGCGCCGTGCCTTGCACCGTCGCCGTTAGCGTGCCGGCACCAGCGTGGGACAACTTGCCGGTGTCGTTGCTCAGGCTACCCGCTTCGAGCGTCAGATTCTTGCCATTCGCAGCGACTGTGCCGCCCGTGTTGTCGAGCTTCCCGCCGGCCGCAATGATGGCATCGGTCTGCCCGTATTGCTTGATGCTTCCGCCCTGATTGACGACATCGCCAGTCGCCTTGATTGCGAGGGCATCGCTTTCAATCTGGCCTGCCGTGTTGTCGAGCGACGCGGCGGTGAGCTTCACCGCGCCGCCAGTCACCGAACCCTGACGATTGCTACCGGCCCCCGAAACGTTGGCACTCAGCGCGCCACCCGCGCTCAGCAAACCCGCATCGTTGGCGAGCGCAGCCGCATGAATGGCGAGATCGCCCTGTGCCGTGACCTGTCCGCGCGTATTGTCGAGCGCGCCTGCAGTGGTTGCGGACAGATGCGTCCCCGCATTCACCGTTGCGCCCGAGAGGTCGAGGTTGCCCGCGATGGCCGATAGATTCATCGCACCATTGGCGACCGTCTGACTGCCAGCAAGATTGATGCTGCTGCCCGTGATATCGACGTTGCCGGTGGCCAGGTTGCTGCCGGTCGCGGAAGCTGCCCGCAACGTGCTGATGGTCAGGTCACCTGTCCCGGCAGGCTTGCCGTCGGGACCCATGCCCGCCGCAAGAGTGCCTGTGGAATTCAACTGCCCTGCACGAATGCCGACCGATTGCTGTGCGACGAGCGTGCCGCGATTGTCCAAAGCCGCGTCGCTGTCCAACCCGATATTGCCGCGCGCATACGTCGTGCCGCTATTGTCCACGCCATCACGCGCGGATATCGCAAGATTGCCCGTGGCGCTGGTTTGGCCTGCGAGCACGAGCTTGCCCTGTGCGGTCAGTGTCAGGTCACCGGCCTGTGCGGCCAGCACGCCGCGATTGGAAACCCCGACACCCAATTCGGTGGATGCCAGCAAGATCTTGTTGGCGTACATGCCGCCCAGTTCGCTCACATCGATGCCCACTGCCGACGCTGCGCCACTGGGCGCAATGGCACTGGTCGCCAACGTCCCGTAGTCGACCTGGTTCGCCCCGGCCACCACATTGAGCCGGTTCGCATAGAGCGCTGCATTGGCCTTTACCGCCCGCGCGATGAGGTCCACCTGATCGACACTCGCCGCATTGAGGCCCGCGCCCTCGACACTGATCTGCCCGCCCGAAACGCGGAATGCATCAAGACTGCCGCTGCCGCCATAGATTGGCGTCCCGGTGGTCAGGGTGACGCGGCTGGTGTTGATAAAGCCCGCACCGTCCACGAGCAGCCCGTTCGGATTGGCGATCACTACATCGGCGCGCTGCCCAGCCACTTCGAGATAGCCCCGCAGTTGGCTCGGCGACGTGCTGTTGACCTGGTTGACGATGATGCGCGCCGCGCCGCCCGGCAGCAGGTTCGGATTCCCGTTGATGTAGCCGGCTTGCTGCGTGTTCGTGATGACCGGGGAATTGTTGAGAATCGCGCCGGGCCGATTGACATCGAATTGGCTGTACTGATTGACCGAGACACCTGCGCCGGAAGGGCGCGTGATGTTGACCTGCGGCAGGCCATTGGCGGTCTGGATCACGCCCGGTCGATTGGCGCCTGCATTCGGATCGCCCACGATCTGCGCGCTGGCGATGATCGGCAAACCCAGACCGATACCGATGGCCAGTTGAATCGCCGAGATGGCCATCCACGAAACATCGGGACGGGAAGCGGCCGAGCCACTGGCGGAAGCAGCGGCTGTCTTGCCTGTGCCCGTGCTGCTGGCGGTTTCGGCAACAGCCATGAGCATGGCGCGCGCGCGATTGAAGACGATGCGATAACGAAGACGATTCATAGCGACCCGGATTGCTGGCGTGTCTGGTGGTCACGCGCTGCAACGGCTGCTACCAAGGGCTAAGAACCTCTTCGTACGTGCAACTCCAGCTGTAACCTTTTGTAACGACACTGTGTGGGCTGGAGAGTAAGTCAACGTAGCGAGCGCTCGACACCCTACTTTCTGGCTATGGCTTGTGAGCCAACCCACAAAATGACTACGCCCGCAATCATTTAAAACCCGCCAGGCCAGCCCGTACAACGGCTTGCGGGCGATAGTCGCACGGAGCGGCATCGCCGATCTCTTAAGATTTGATGCGAAGATGGTTTGCTTAATAACAACGATTGGACGCACTTTCGCCCGTCATTCCGCTCGTCCTATACTGCATCCATTCTTCACCCTTCACTGAATCATGGAATTTGCACCCGGTATCAGCCAGCTCGCTGGATTGCTCTCCGACCCAGGCCGGGCGGCCATGTTGTGGGCGTTGATGGATGGCAGTGCGCGGCCGGCGGGGGAGTTGGCGTTGATTGCGGGGTTGTCGGCGTCGTCGACGAGCGGGCATCTGTCGCGGTTGTCCGAGGGTGGGTTGCTGGTGGTGGAGACGCGCGGGCGGAATCGCTATTACCGGCTGGCGACGCCCGAGATCGGGGTGGCCATCGAGGCGCTGGCTACGGCTTCGCTGGCCAGTCAGCCGCCGCGGATGCGGGCCGTGCCGGTGTCGCGCACGGCGCCGCCCGCCCTTCGGCAGGCGCGGACCTGCTATGACCACCTCGCCGGGGAACTTGCGGTAGGGCTTTTCGAACGAATGTCGCAGGCGGGATGGTTCGCGGTGGCGGGTTCGTCAGTGGATCTGACTGCGGACGGTACGCAGGCGATGACGCAGCTTGGCATCGACCTGGCTGCCGCGCGGCGCAAGCGGCGGCAGTTTGCCTGTACCTGTCCGGACTGGAGTGAGCGCAAACCCCATCTGGGCGGTGCGCTTGGAGCGGCGATGTTGCAGGCGCTGCTGGCGCGGGGCTGGGTGGAACCCACCGCAACCTCGCGAGCGCTGCGTGTGACGCCGAGCGGACATCGAGAGATCGAAAAAGTGGCGGCTACCATCTAGAATGACGCCCGAAACACGCGCCAAGAAGGAGGCAGCATATGGCAATTGAACTGGAAGACGACGCGCAGGACGCAATCAGCCGCCTGTTCGCATTGATCAATCTCGGCGATACGCAGCAGACCACGCGCCATCTGGCACTGTTCGAGGAAGCGCTGGAAGATTCCGAGGAAGACGAGGCCGACGGCGACGCCCTGCTCTACCAGATCAAGGAAGTCATCGACTGGGAAGCCGGCTTCTATGTCGATTGGAAGGATGCCGAGTCATTCATCGGCTGCCTGAACCAGTTGTGCGAGCGCATGGACCTGGAAATCAACTGGGGCACCGACGATACCGAGGACGAGGACTTCCTGGAGGGCACGAGCGTGCCTGAACTGATGGAACTGGTGACCGATCAATTGCGCGTGGCCGGCTACACGCTGTGGAACTGGGACACCGGCGGCGACGCGTACGCCGGGTTTATCACCCGCAGCGAAGACGACGACGAGATGCTGGAGATCGCCGAAACGCTCGCACTGGACGTGCGCACCGGCGACCAGCCTTACTAAGGGTGTAGCGAGCGCCAGTCCCTCGCGTTAGCCCAGCGTCAAGACGGCGGGGGCCGCATTTGCGCCGGCTTCCGCCAGCAGCATGGGCTCCGCCGATTCTGCCGCTGCGGCATCCGATCGCAGCACAGGGCGGCGGGCCGCTTCCGGTACGCCCAGCGTTTCCTCCAGCGCGTTGAGGAACGCCCGCACACTGGCTGGCATGAGCTTGCGCGCCGGCATCAGCACGTACACCTTCAACGGCGACGACGCATAGGCAGGCAGCACGCGCACCAGTTGCCCCTGCAGCAATTGCTCGTGCACGAAACGCGGCGAGAGTCGCGTTACGCCGAGTCCGTCGACGGCGGCCTTGAGCCGGACTTCCGCGTTATGCGTGCAGATACGCGGCACCACATCCATCGAGAATGTTTCCACGCGGTCGCGCAGAAACTCCCAGTGCGTGTCATCGAGATTCCCCACAGTCGGCCAGCCCTGCAGGTCCTGCGGCGTCCGCGGCAAACCCCGTTCGCGGATCAGCGACGGCGCGGCGTAAAACGCGCGGTCGATCAACACCACGCGCTTGCTGGCAAACGAACTGTCGTGCAGGTTCGTGTCGGTCATCACGAAAGCCAGGTCATAGCCATGGCGAACCAGATCGGGCTGGTCCCAACTGACGTCCAACTGCACGCGCAGCGACGGATGCTGCTTCAGCAGCCGGTTCAGCGTGGGCGACAGATGCTGCGAACCCACTTCGTACGGCGTGGCAATCCGGATAGTGCCGCTGACTTCGTCGCTGAACGAGGCGGCTTCGGCACTGATCTCGCGCAGCGCACCGAACAGCGGCGCGACACGTTCATAGAGCTGCTGCCCGCGCTGCGTCACACGCACACGGCGCGTGGTGCGCTCGAACAGGCGTGCGCCGAGTTGGCCTTCCAGCCGCGCCACCGCGGCACTGGCCGACGACTTGGGGACTTCAGCCAGCTCCGCACCCTGTGTGAAGCCGCCGCCTTCCACCACTCGGCAGAAGATTTCCCAGTCCTTCCAGTCGCTCGTTTTCATCTGACACCTTATTCGTAGTATTTCTCCGGGAAAACCCTAGCCCGGCGGGCGATTGTCCCACACTACGAACAATGATGAAGTCCACGCTCTTAGTGTGGACATTGCGGGACGATGACATCGGGGTGACATTCACAGTAGCGAGCGATGTACTCGGCGCATGCCGTCCACCGGGAAAGCGATGACATGAAACGTGTCTCATTCCGGAATACGATGCGAGACATCGCCCGAATGGGTAAATCGGAGGAGTCATTCATGTACAAGTTCGCAGCCTTTGCCCTCGCTGGCCTGTTCTCCTCGGCAGCGTTCGCTGGCGCCAACTGCGCCAAGCACCCCAAGGCCGAATGGATGCCCGAGGCTGACGCCAAGGCCAAGATCGCGGCCCAGGGCTACAACATCAAGAAGTTCAAGGTAGACGGCAACTGCTACGAGATCTACGGCACCACCAAGGACGGCAAGAAGGCCGAGATTTATTTCGACACGAAGACGCTCGACATCGTGAAATCGGAAATCGAGAAGTAAGCATGTCTACGCCGGCGGATCGCATGGCGCGGTCCGATACGCTCGCCGTATGGGATCTGGCCGTCCGCTTCACGCACTGGAGCGTGGCGGCCATCGTCCTGTTCGATATCTTCGATGACTCCGGCGACCGCCTGCACCGTGTGCTGGGCTATGTGGCAGCCGGATTGGTACTGTTTCGGATTCTCTGGGGATTTGTCGGCACCGAGCACGCGCGCTTTGGCGCCTGGCTGCCGCGTCCGGCTGGCGTGCTGCTCTATGCCCGGGCATTGCTGCGTGGCCGCGCGCCGCGCCATCTCAGCCACACGCCGCTCGGCGCCGTGATGATGCTCGCCATGTGGGCGCTGATCCTTGGCCTCGCCGTCACGGGATGGATGTCCCGGCTCGATCCGTTCTGGGGCGAGGACTGGCCCATCGACATCCATCGATGGATGTCGAACACGCTGCTCGGGCTGGTCGTCGTCCACGTAATCGCGGCCATCGCCATGAGCCTCAAGCTGCGTGAGAACCTCATAGCGGCGATGCTCACCGGCCGCAAGCGTCGCGCGTCGGATCGTTGATATCGCTCAATGGACATAGCCGAAATCTTAAAACCTGTGGCATAGTGCCTCACGTTGTCCCGTGATATCGGGAGAGCCCGTGCCAGTCCGACTCGATCCGACAGGCAGCACGGCGCCGAAGGAGCAACCGCCCCGGAAACTCTCAGGCAAAAGGACCGATATCGCCAATGCACTCTGAAGAACCACGGCTCTCACGTCGGCCGCTGGTACCGAAGGAGCAAGCGATGTGTGCCGTCCTCCGCGACCGGCGCCGCGCGAATCTCTCAGGTCAAGGACAGAGGGGGCGTCTATCCGCGCATGGGGCGCGGTGGACTGCCATCCCTTGACGTCCTCGCGACCTTCTCATGAAAACCATTGCAGTGATCGGCGGCGGTATTACCGGCGTCACGACCGCTTACGCCCTCGCCAAGCGCGGATTCTCCGTCACGCTCTTCGAACGCCATCGCTATGCGGCCATGGAGACATCGTTCGCCAACGGCGGACAGCTATCGGCATCGAACGCCGAAGTCTGGACGCACTGGTCCACGCTCGTTAAGGGTGTGAAGTGGATGCTCCGCAACGATGCGCCGCTGCTGGTCAACCCGCGCCCTACGTGGCACAAGTTGAGCTGGTTCGCCGAGTTCTTCGCGTCGATGCCGCACTATCGCAGCAACACCGTGGAGACGGCGCGGCTTGCCATTGCCGCACGCCAGCACCTGTTTGCCTGGGCGGATGCGGAAGGTATCGATTTCGATCTGAAGCGGCGCGGCATCCTGCATATCTATCGCAACAAGTCGGGGTTCGATCATGCCGGGCGCGTGTCGACGCTGCTGGCCGAAGGCGGACTGGAGCGGCGCGCGGTCACGCCTGCGGAGATGCGCGATATCGAGCCGACGCTGGCCGGCAAGTTCTACGGTGGGTACTACACCGAGAGCGATGCCACCGGCGATATCCACAAGTTCACCAGTGGGCTCGCGGCGGCCGTGCAGCGGCTGGGCGTGACGACGCTATACAACCAGGACGTGCGCACGCTATCGACCACAGGCCGACGCGTCACCGTGGTATCCGCCGAAGACGGTCTACCCTCATCGCGCGAGTTCGACGGCATCGTGGTGTGCGCTGGCGTGGCGAGCCGCACCTTTGCGCAGCAGCTTGGCGATCGCGTCAACATCTATCCGGTGAAGGGTTACTCGATCACGGTCAACCTGAACGATGCCGAGAGCCAGGCCGGCGCGCCTGTTGTGAGCCTGCTCGATGATGAAACCAAACTGGTCACTAGCCGGCTGGGTGTCGATCGTTTTCGGGTGGCGGGCACGGCGGAGTTCAATGGCATCAATCGCGATATCCGCGCCGATCGCATTCGTCCGCTGATCGACTGGGTGCACGCATGTTTTCCTGCGGTGAGCACACGCAGCGTCGTGCCCTGGGCCGGGCTGCGCCCGATGATGCCGAACATGATGCCGCGCGTGGGCAGGGGTCATGCGGCCAATGTGTTTTACAACACGGGGCATGGGCATCTGGGATGGACGCTGTCAGCGGTGACCGCCGAGATGGTGGGAGATGTGGTGCGGGGGGCTGGGGCTGAGGTGGTAGTGGCTGGAGGCGAGGTGGGGGGTAGTGCGGTTGCCTGAATCGCCTGATGGTGTGCTCCCCTCTCCCGCATGGCGGGAGAGGGGTTGGGGGAGAGGGCTGGAGGTACAAATTGCTACGTGGTCGGCAAGCAGAGCCTCCGGCCCTCTCCCCCGCCCCTCTCCCATTTCATGGGAGAGGGGAGACCACCGAAGGAAATTGAATCGCGTAAACGGAAAAACCCCCTGCTCTTGCGAACAGGGGGTTTTCTGAATTGGTGCCCAGAAGAGGACTCGAACCTCCACAGTGTTGCCACCGCTAGGACCTGAACCTAGTGCGTCTACCAATTCCGCCATCTGGGCTTCGTATCGCTGCATTGCTGCGTCGATGCGAGCCGCGAATTCTACAGAAGACTTGGCAATTTGCAAGCCCTTTTCGCGCGATGGTCACAATCCGGTGTTTTGCACGCCGAGGGACAGGCTGCCGTCGAGCACATACCGGTTACGCCCCGCGCGCTTGGCGCGGTACATCGCGCTGTCGGCGCGGTGCAGCAGTGGCTCCAGGCGAGGCGCCTCCGGCAGTGTGCAGACGGCGCCCACACTGATCGTCACGAAGGGCTGCACTGGCGTGCCGTTGTGCGGAATGCCAAGGTCTCGCACCGATGCCACCAGCCCGCGGGCAACACTGCGTGTCTCGTCCACGTTCGAATTCGGCAGCACCACGGCGAACTCCTCGCCGCCCAGGCGCGCGCAGAACTGGTCGTCGCGCAGCACGCCGTTCAGTGCCGATGCCACCTGCCGCAGGCATTCGTCGCCCACGGGATGCCCATACTGATCGTTGAACTGCTTGAACAAGTCCACATCGAGAATAAGCAACCCGAGTTCCTGGCCACGTTCGTACGCGCGGGTGACGGCTGCCAGAGACTCGCGCTGGAAAAACCGCCGGTTCGGGATGCCCGTCAGTGCATCGATGTCGAGGTCCGCCTGCACGCGCGACAGTTGCGTCGTCAGCGCCAGCTCACGCGATTGATAGCGGCTGATATCGTGCAGGAACACCAGCCTGCCGATGGTCTTGCCGTCCATGCGGACGACCGGCTCTACCGACAACTCGAACTGGGCACCCTCCGGGATGTAGTGGGGCGTTTCGCCAGGCGCGTCCAGCACCGCGTTCCACTGCGTGGGTGGCAACTGGCCGCGCCGCATCTCGGGCAATAGCCGCATGGCTGCAGGATTGCATTCGGCGATACGGCCATCGGCGCCGATCACCACACAGCCTTCGCGGATCGTGTCGAAGACGCGCAGCCGCGCATAGTGGCCGATGTCTTCCAGATGCGTGCGCAAGGCGCAGATCCAGACCAGCACCGTCATCAGCGAGAACGTGGCCGGCGTGAGGTCACCGCCGAGCGGACCGGTCCAGCGATACAAGTAGGCGATGTGTGTGAGCAGCGGCAGGAACAGGCCGCCCATCAGCACGTTGCGGCCGCGCACGGACAATGCGGCATTGGGCACGCGCGCCGTGGCCAGGAAGTACATGCTCAGGCCCAGCATGCCGTAAGTCCATGCGGCCACCAGCGTGTAGCCGATGCCGTGATGGAATACCGCACCGGGCGACACGCCGGGCGGCATCAGTTCGATCGACGTCCAGATCAGCCCGTGCCGCTCGTTGGTGAAGACCAGCGCCAGCGTCAGCAGCGCGGCAAACACCGGCACGCCGAGCATCGACCACGGCACGACAAAGCGTGGACGGCTCAGGTGGATCATCGCCACGAGCCAGCCGATGGGCACCGCGACGATCCCCGCATATTGGAACTTGGCCCAGAAGATGCGTCCGGCCAATCCGGTTTCGCTGATTTCCAGCAGCCGGCCTCCGCTCCAGATCGCCACGCCGCCAGCGAGCACCAGGAACGCGCGGACCGTGGGATCGTCGCGCCGCGGCCAGGCGGCAATGGCCATGCCCACACTGCAGACAACGGCAATGGTCAGGCAAAGGACGAGAGGATACGATGGCATGAAAGCGTGACGGGGCCGATGTCGAAACCTCGCCGGCAACGGCGGGGCGAACCATTATAGGCCCGCGCAGTCCCATCTCCGCCGCGCCTCAACGCACCCATCTGGAACTCGACGTGCCCATCATTCTTCTCGGACTGGCGATTCTCGTCGCCTTTATCTACGGCCTGGTCCGCCTTTACCAGAACGTAGCTGGCGCCTTTGGCATCGTGGCCGGTGCAGCCGCGGTAATCGCCATATTGGCTGCACTCACCGCACTGTTCCTGGCATGGCTGCGCCGCTACCGTGCGATTCACGGCAAGCGCGTCGGCGGCGAGCGCGTGCTGACGCTGGCAGGAGACTGGGGAACGCTGAAGGTGGATGCGGAGCGCAAGAACGCCGTGATCGAGATGAACGGCCAGCGCGAGGTGCTGATCTTTGCCGATATCGCCAATTCGAGACCCGAGGCGCGCGAGGGGCGCTGGTACATCGTGCTGGCATTGCACCACCACAAGCAAGCCGAGTGGGCGATTCCGGTGCCGGATCGCAATGCGGCCAGCCGGTGGGAAACCATCTTCCGGCTGGCCGCATTGCAAAAGCTGTGAACGCGTCGCTAACCCAACGCCCGATCAGCGCTTGCTGCGATCGCTGCCGCGAGCATCCTGAATGATCATCGTGCGATCCAGTACGCCGTTGTCGTCGAAGTAGATGCTGAAATGGGCCGGCACATAGCCGGGCAGGTACATGCGGTACGACCACGCCTCGCGTTTCATCAGCGCGTAGTACTGGATCGGCTCCTTCGGCGTGCCCCAGCGTTCCAGCGCATCTTTCTTGGTCCAGACGCCGGGACGCGCGGTGTAGATCTCGGCTTCCGTCAGCATCTGGCGATAGTTCGTCAGCCGGCCGCTCGCATCGAAATCGGCAGCGTAGATATCGAAGCCGTACGGCTGCTTCGAATAGATCCAGCGTTGCGTGCCGTCCGCCAGCTGGAATGTCTCGGTGGGAGCGCCGAAGGTATCGCGCACGGTAGCCTGCGGGCTGCCGATCAGTTTCTTGCCGGTCTCTTCAGGCTGCAGCGTGGCGCAGGCACTCATCGCAATGGCCACGGCGATGGCGCCTGTCCAGGCAAAGAATCGATTGAGCATGGCGGGGCCTCCGTATCCGTATCCGGGCAGGTTCGAGCAGGTTCGCGCCGTCCGCAGACGGCGCCCTCGCGCGGAGCTTACACCACTCGCAGCAGCCATGCCGATGCACGCAGCGCGCGTCAGGTCCGCGCCGCCTGCCACGGCGCGCGCACCACTTCGCGATCGTCGATGGGCCAGTGCAGCGCGGCGGCCACCACCCCCAGCGCCATCGCGCCCATCCACACTGGATCATAGGAATGCGTCAGCTCGAATACCAGCCCGCCCAGCCACACGCCCAGGAACGACCCTAACTGATGCCCGAAGAACACGAAGCCGAACAGCGTGGTGATGTATCGCACGCCGAACACCTGCGAGACGATGCCGCTGGTCAACGGCACGGTGCCCAGCCACAGGAATCCCATCACGGCTGCAAAGCCATAGAGCGTCCATGCGCTCAACGGCAGCAATACGAACAACGCCATGGCCGAGGTACGCGCCAGATAGATGCCGGCCAGCAGGTATTTGCGCGTATGCCGTCCGCCCAGCCAGCCGAAGCAATAGGTGCCGAAAATATTGGCCAGCGCAATCAGCGCCAGCGCCACCATCGCGCTGTCCGGCGCCATGCCCTTGTCGCGCAGGTAGGCCGGCAGATGGTTCGCGATGAAGGCGAGTTGAAACCCGCAAGCGAGAAATCCTAGGTTCAGCAGCCAGAAACCGGAATGGCCGAACGCTTCGCGGATGGCCGCGCCCATGGGCTGCTCGTCCCCTTCGGCATCGATAGCGCCGCTCGCTGGCTGCACCGGGCGATCCCGAAACGGCAACGCAAAGGGCAGCAGTACCGCCATCACTACGGCGAACACCAGCAGCGCCTGCTGCCATCCCACGCCCGATAGCAATGCCTGCGCAATGGGCACCATCAGGAACTGGCCAACGCCGCCCAGCGCACCGGCGATGCCGAGCATGCGGCTGCGCTGCGTGGGCGGCGTCATGCGGCTCAGCGCGCCATAGACCACGCCGAACGTGGTGCCGGATTGCGCGATGCCGATGCACACGCCGGCCATCGCCACAAAGCCGGTCGTGGAAGGCGCGAGTGCCATGCCTGCCAGGCCGATGCCATAAAGCACCACGCCGGCCAGCATCGCCTTCCACGAGCCGAGCCGGTCCGCCACCATGCCCATGAAAGGCTGCGAGAGACCCCAGACCAGGTTCTGCACGGCCATGGCGAAGGCCACCGTGTCGCGTGTCCATCCCCGCTCGGCGACGATCGGCAGCAGGAACAACCCCTGCACGTGGCGCACGCCCAGCGACAGGCCCAGCACGAGCCCCGCCGCCAGCAGCAGGAATCCGGTGGCGCGCCACCACGGCGCTTCGGCGGCAGCGAGTGAGTTGGGTCTGGCAGTCTTGGCATGCATGGCGGAGTTCCTGCGGTGAAGCGATGGCAATGGCCATATTTCAGGCGAAAGGTGGCGCGGATTCAAACGAGTTTTCGACCCTCCAGACATTCCCATCACGCATGGCTGACGATCCGGTTCCGTGCTGTAATCCCACGCATCGATTCTCTGATGCGCCCCCGTCACCATGTCCGTTCCGCTCGTCCGCCTGTTTCCACTCGATCTCTTGAAGGGCTTTGTGGCCGTGGGCCGGCGCATGAGCATCACCCAGGCGGCCGACGACCTGTGCCTGACCCAATCTGCCATGAGCCGCCAGATCCGCGCGCTGGAAGACCATCTGCAAGTGCGCCTGTTCGTGCGCCAGCATCGGGGCGTGGCCTTCACCCCGGAGGGCGAGCGCCTGTTCCGCAGTGCCGATGGCGCGGTGCAGCAACTGCAGGACGTGGCCGGGGAAATCCGCAAACGCGAGGGGCGGCAGCCCGTTACCGTGACGGCCAGCATCGGCGTGGCGGGACTCTGGCTGCTGCCGAGGCTCGGCAGCCTGCAGCGGCAATTTCCGCAACTCGATGTGCGACTGTCGGCCATCAACGCGATCAGCGATCTGCGGGCGGACGGTATCGACCTGGCCATCCGCTACTGCCCGGCATCGGCCGCGCCGCCGCATGCAATCCGCCTCTTCGACGAGACCATCGCGCCTGTTGCCAATGCCACGCTGGGCATTCCGGCCGTGCTCTCGGCCGATACGCTCGCGGGCCTGCCCTTGCTCGAACTTGACGATCCACGACCGTGGCTGGGCTGGCGCAACTGGCTCGGCGCGCAGGGCTACCGGCAAGCCAACCGCCGCGGCATGCTGCGCTTCAACCAGTACGACCAGGTCATCCAGGCGGCGCTGGCTGGCCAGGGCGTGGCGCTGGGACGCCTGGAACTGATCGAGCCACTGCTCGCAGGCGGTCAGTTGCAGGTGCTGACCACGGCGGGCGCGGCCATGCCCAGTCCCAATGCCTACTGGCTGATCCACGCCACCGAACAGCCACGCCAAGACGTGCTGCATGTGGCGGAATGGATTCGGGAGGAAGCGGCACGCGTCAGGCCAGGCGCAGCGCCAGCCGGGCATCTTGCGGCGCGGTGATGCGGCATTGCACGGCGCCTGCGCCCCGCAGCGCGCTCAGAAAATAGGTGGCAGTTTCCGTCACGCAGTGGCTTTGCCCCGGCAGCAACACGATGTCTTCCGAGCGCCTGGCCTGCGCGTGCTCCACCGTCACCCACAGGCTGCCGGCCTGGCAGGCCAGCCGCGCACCGGCCCGCAACGCCACGGGGATGCAGTCCGAATCGATCAAGAGGTTCCAGGTCATGGCAGGCTCCTTGCCCGTTTGTCCTTGTCACCTTTGCAGTCTCGGGCCACGCGAAACCGCTTGCCATGAACAATGGCGCATCCACCCATGACATTCGCGCACGGCATCCGAAGAAAACGCTCAGGATTGCCTCAGGCCGTCCGTTAACATGGGCGTCGCCGTGAAATCTGTCTTCCACGAGTACCAGCCATGGATCCCTTGTCGTTCGAATTCGTGAGTGTCGAAGAGGCCAAGAAAGTCCTCGACGGCGAGCCCTCTGCAGCGGCAGTCGCGGCCCAGGTGGACTGGAGCGCGCTGCGCGAGACACCCGATGCCGCCAAGCTGGCGCTGAGCCCTGCCGCTCTCAAATGGCTGGCCTACCTGCCGCGCGAGGTGCGTCCGCTGGAGTTGTTCCATACGTATCCGCGCATCGCCAACCAGATGGCCGCGCTGGGCAATGCGGCGTCGGTGTCCGCGTTGCTCACTGAACTGCTGATCGACCGGCGCGGTGGCCGGCAAGGGTTTCCGGCGGGGGTGGCGACGGAACTCTCGACATTGCAGGAATTCCTGCTGACGCTGCTCAAGCCTGCGGCGACGGGAGCGCCTCCCGAGGCGTAGCGGCTACAACTGATCCTCCACCGGCAGCACCCGCAGGATGCCAATGCCCATGTGCTGCCACACGTTCATATCGGGCTCGCTGTCGGACACCACTTCCTTGCCGTTCTCGATGGTGGTCCACGTCAGCGATTCGGCGCCGTTCTCGCCTTTCTTCAGTTGCACGCGCCAGGCTATCTGCATCAAATCCTTCTCCATGCCCTCCACCAGTTGCGTGGCCATCGGCACGCTGTCGAGCACCACACCCATCTCCGTATTGAGCTTGATGGAGCGCGGGTCCAGGTTCAGCGATCCGATGAACAGCAGGTGCCGGTCCACCACATAGGCCTTGGCATGCAGACTCGCCCGGCTCGAGGCAAACATCCGGCTCTTGCGCGTGCGGCTCTTCGCCAGATCCGCATTGGCCGTGGGTTTCAGTTCATAGAGTTCCACACCCGCCTGCAGCATCGCCTTGCGCGTCGGCGCGTAGCCAGCATGCACGGCGGCCACGTCGGTGGCGGCAAACGAGTTGGTCAGTACCTTGACGATCACGCCGCGTTTGGCGATGCCGGCCAGCCATTTCTGGTTCTCTTCGTCGGGCACGAAGTACGGTGATACCAGCACCAGTTCGCGCTCGGCCTTTTCCATCAGCGCGCGCAACTGGGGAATGGCATGCGTGGACGGATCGTCGGGATCGTCCTCCACCTTGTCGGGCTTGTCGGAAATCACACGGGCCCCACCGATAAAGCCCGGCAGGTGGCCCATCTCGATACCGCGCGCCAGGCCCTTGTCCACCAGTTCCTGCACCAGCGGACTGGCCTTGGCCATGTCGCCCTTGGCTTCGATCTGCTTGCGGAACGCGCGCAACTCCGCCGGCGCCTCCTTGTTGTCCTTGAGCAGCGTGCCGATCGGATAGGCGTTCTCGCTGTTCCAGTAGGCGTCGAACACCTTGCTGGCGGCCGGCGCCGCAGGGCCGCCCACCATCACGTCGAGATCGCTGAAGCTCATGTCCGGCTTGGCCGAGAAGTACGCATCGCCGATGTTGCGGCCACCGACAATGGTCACCGTGTTGTCCACCGTCAGTTGCTTGTTGTGCATGCGGCGATTGATCCGGCCGAAGTCGTAGATCATCTCCGCCCAGCGCATGCTGCGGTTGGCAAACGGGTTGAAGATGCGCACCTCGATATTGGGATGCGAATCCAGCGCCGCCCACGTCTTGTCCTGCTTGCCGGTGTGGATGTCGTCCATCAGGATGCGCACGCGCACGCCACGATCCGCCGCGTCGATGACCTCGCCCATCAACGCGCTGCCGGTGGTGTCCACGTCGTAGATGTAGTACTGCATGTCCAGCGTCTTCTGCGCGGCACGCGCCAGCGCAATACGCGCCGTCAGCGCGTCAGGCCCCGACCCGAGTGGGTAGAAGATCGACTGGCCGGGATAGTTGGCCAGACGCGGTCGTAGCGCACGCGCCAGCGTGGTATCGCCGACATCGGTAATGGCAACGCTCGGCGTGCGGCCCGCGTTGGCAGGCAGGCTGGCGCAACCGGCCAGCAGGCCGAGCCACAGGGTGACGCATAGCAGCATCGCCAGCCCGCGCGCACTCTGGCGCAATGGCCGGCCATGCGGCGAGCACGGCACGCCGCGCCCCGTCGCAGTGCTCCCCCCTCCCCTCAGCATCAGCGCCATGATCCTCTCCCAGACGTCCATTGCCCCGGTCGCCAGATTCTTCTTCTCGGACTGACCAGTAGTGGGCAGCCCTTTCCACTGGGCAGTTTGCCGCGTGCCCTGATTCGGCCACAGCAGGTTTCGTCCGGTTCCGCTGTCGGCGTTTCTCCTGCATCGGCTCTGCATCCGACCGGGTGAAAGATCAAAAACCGAATGGCCGGATCGGGTCAGAATCGCGTCGCGTCATGCTGCGACGCAACCTGCCATAAAGCAATACGAAGGAGAAGACAATGATGTGGAAGACTACCCGTCGCCTGCTGCTCGCGGCTGCGGGAATGGCCGCAATGGCCCAACCCTGTGGCGCTGCCAATGGCGTAACCGCCACGCCAGAGCAGGCCCGTACCCTGGCTCGTGAAGCCTATATCTATGGGTATCCCGTGGTGGCGTCGTACACCACGCTGTATTCACAAGCCGTGGATCGGGACGATGCCAATTTCAAGGCGCCGCTGAACCAGATCGGCCATGCCAGCGGCACGTTCTCCCCGCGCGACACCGCGATCATCACGCCCAACGCGGACACGCCGTACTCGTTCGCATGGCTGGACCTGCGCGCGGAGCCGATGGTACTGACGCTGCCCGCCGTGGAAGCGGAGCGCTACTACTCCGTGCAGCTGCTCGACATCTACACGCACATCTTCGGCTTTCTCGGCACGCGCGAGACCGGGAACAAGGGCGGACGCTTCCTGGTAGCCGGACCCAATTGGAAAGGGCCCACGCCCGCAGGCATCGACCGCGTCGTGCGTAGCGAATCGGATATTGCCTACGCGCTGTATCGCACGCAACTGTTCGACGATGCAGACCTCGCGCGTGTGAACCAGATCCAGAAACGCTACACGGTGCAACCGCTCTCGGCGTTCCTTGGCAAGCCAGCCCCGGCGGCGTCGCCGGCCATCGCATGGCCGCGTCCGCAAGCGGATGCCACGCAGGGCGTGGCGCTGTTCCGCTATCTCGATGTCATGCTCGGGCTGGCGCAGGCCAACCCCGGCGAAGCCGCACTGATGCAGCGCCTGGCCGCCATCGGCGTGGGACCGGGCCTGTCGTTCGACGAGCGCGCGCTGACGCCCGAGATCCGTCAGGCCATGGAAGCCGGCATTGCCGATGCCCGCGCGGACCTTGCCACATTTCAGGCGAAGAAGCTGCGCACTGGCGAAGTCCGTGCCGGCGAACTGTTCGGCTCGCGCGCGAAGCTGCAGAACAACTACCTGTACCGCTATGCGGGTGCTGCGTTGGGGATTTATGGCGTCACGCCGGATGAAGCCATCTACCTGAGCTATCAGGCCGACAGCGAACGGAAGCCGCTCGATGGACGGAACGCCTACACGCTGCGCTTCGCCAAGGACGCTTTGCCGCCGGCCAACGCGTTCTGGTCGATCACGATGTATGACAGCAAGTCCAAGCTGCTGGTCGAGAATCCGATCAACCGTTACCTGATCAACTCGCGGATGCTTGGCAAGTTGAAGCGCGATGCGGATGGGGGCATCACGTTGCAGTTGCAGCGCGCTGCGCCGGTGGGTGCAAGCGAGAACTGGCTGCCGACGCCGGATGGTCCGTTCTATGCGGTGTTGCGGATGTATCTGCCGAAGGCGGAGGTAGTGGATGGCCGGTGGAAACAGCCGGGGATGGTGCGGGTGGGTCAGGACTGACCTACCCCACGGTGTTGCCCCCCTCTCCCATGCAATGGGAGAGGGGTTGGGGGAGAGGGCCGGAGGTTCTGCTGCCGATCACATCGCAATTTGCACCGCTTGCCCTCTCCCCCGCCCCTCTCCCGCGCGCGGGAGAGGGGAGAAAACCGGCAAGACAATCAGCAGTTCAAGACTTCTCCACCTGCCACCCCAGCCCCAGCGCCTTCTGCAGCGACACGTAATCCTTCAGCAGATTGGCGTCTCCCGAAATACGATCCTGCTGTGCCACAACACGGGTGCGTTCCACGTCGAGCCATTCGAGCATTCTGGCCGTGCCGGCGCGGTAGCGTTGCTGTTGCAGCGTAGACGCGCGTTCGGCGGAAGCTTCCACGCG
This sequence comes from Cupriavidus sp. DL-D2, assembly GCF_039710735.1. Classification (NCBI taxonomy): domain Bacteria; kingdom Pseudomonadati; phylum Pseudomonadota; class Betaproteobacteria; order Burkholderiales; family Burkholderiaceae; genus Cupriavidus; species Cupriavidus sp. DL-D2. The sequence continues at coordinate 58,643 of NZ_JBDKXK010000059.1, forward strand.
GCGCAATACCACCACGTGCTCACGCTGATGGCCATAGCGCGACAGCGCCACGTCTGCATCGCGCAATGCCTTGAGTACCGTGCTGCGATAGTTGGCCTCGGCTTCGTCGCGGCCACCTTCGGCGCTATCCACGCCCGCTGCCACGCGGCCGAAATCGAGAATGTTCCATTGCAGGCGCGGCAGCGTCAGCCAGATGCCATTCTCCTTGCGGACCAGATGGCCGGGGTCCATTGCGCTGAAACCGAGCGAGCCGAGCAGTGACAGCTTCGGGAACCAGTCGGCCTTGCGCGCGCCAATCTGTGCCGTGTTCGACGCGAGCTTGCGCTCCGCCGCGCGGATGTCGGGACGCGCCTTGAGCAATGCAGCGGGATCACCCACCGCCACGGTCTCCGGCACCGTGGGCAACGGCTGCGGCGCCGACAGCGACCCATCGAGTTCACCCGGCGCACGACCCGTCAACAACGCAAGTTCGTCGAACGATTCGGCGATACCCGCCTGCACGGGCGACATCTGCGCGCGCGTGTTGTCGAGCTGGGTCAGCAGGCGCTCCACTTCGAGCTGCGATGCCACGCCGCGTGCGCGACGCTGCTCCGTGAGGTCGAGCATGTCCGCTTCGAGCTTTTCCGACGCCTGCAAGTGTGCGAGGCTGGCCTGTTGCTCGCGCAACGTCACATATGCCTGCGCCACTTCGGCAGCCAGTTGCACGTGCGCGTCCGCTAGCTGCGCCGAAGCGGCATCGGCCTCGGCGGAAGCCGCTTCGATCGCACGGCGCGTGCCGCCGAACAGGTCGATTTCCCAGCTTGCATCGAAGCCGGCGACATACAGCGATAACGGTCCGCGTCCGCCGCCCGACGAGCCTTCACCCGACAGCGCGGAAAGATCCGGCGAACGGGTGCGCAGCATGGTTGCGTCCAGTCCTACCTTCGGCAGCAGATTGGCCTTGTTGCTGTTGAGACCGGCGCGCGCCTGCCGCACGCGGGCACGCGCGGCGTCGATATCGGGGCTTTGCTTCAGCGCATCTGCAATCAGCGTATCGAGTTGCGCATCGCCCAGTGCGTGCCACCAGTCAGCCACGCGCGGCGAGGTGGCATCGGCCACAGCGGGAGCGTGCGGAAACTTGCCACCATCGATGGCGTTGGCCGCCACCTCGGGCGCGCTGCGATAGTCGGGGCCGACAGTACATCCCGCAGCGAGCAATGCGGTGGAAAGCGCGGCGGACAGGGCCAGCAATCTGGCAGTAGAGAGAGCGGGCATGTTCAGTGTCCGGAGGAAATCGGCGCGCCCGGACGGGGCGTCTTGAGCAACAGCGCCAGCGGCACGCAGCACAGCAGCGCGATGCCGAGGGCAAAAAAGGTTTCCGAGAACGTCATCACGGCAGCCTGGCGCGCGATCTCGCCGCTGAGTTGCGCCACGGCCTGCAATTGCGCATGCGCATGCGCATAGTCACCGCCTTGCGCGACGAATCCCGCGATGGTCGATGACATATGGTCCTGCCCGATCGAACTGTTGGCCGTGACCGATTCGCGGATCACCGAGTCGTGGTACGCATTGCGGCGATCGATCAGCGTGCCGAGCAGCGCCAGCCCGATCGACCCGCCGAGGTTGCGCGCCATGTTATAGAGGCCCGCCGCATCACCGGCCTCATGCACGGCCACAGCCGCCATCGACGCCTGGTTCAGCGGCATCATCGCGAGGATCTGCCCGAAACCACGCAGCACCTGCGAGAACGTGAAATCGTGACCCACGCTATCCGCAGTCAATCCGATATCGAGCATGCAACTGCCGAAGAAACATACGAGTCCGGCAATCACCAGCCATCGGCTATCGAACTTGCCGAGGATACGTGGCAACACGGGCATCAGCAGGAAGGCGGGGATGCCCGAGATCAGCATGATGCCGCCCGCCTGCTCGGCGTTGTAGCCAGCGATGGTCGAGAGGAATTGCGGCAGCAGGTACGACACGCCGTAGAGCCCCGCACCCACCACCGACACGATCAGGATCACGCTCGCATAGCTCTTGTTGAGCAACAGCCGCAAGCGCACGATCGGCTGCTTGGCCGTGAACTGGCTCACCAGCATCATCGACAAGCCGACGGCCGACAGCAGCGACAGATAGATGATGCTGTGCGATTCGAACCACTGCTCGCGCTGCCCTTCCTCCAGCACCACGGTCAGCGAACTGAGTCCGATGGCGAGTCCCACGATGCCGAGCCAATCGGCCTTGAAAAACGCTTCCACGTCCGCGCGTTCGGCCTTCAGTCCGAAGTACAGCAGCGGCACGAGCACAGCGGTGATCGGCAGGTTCAGGAAGAAGCACCAGCGCCAGTTGATGTTCTCGGCCAGCCACCCGCCCACCACGGGGCCAAGCAGCGGCCCGAGCAGTACGATCAGCCCGAACATCGACATGCCGATAGGCATCTGGTGGCGTGGCAACCGCGTACGCACGATGGTCTGCGCGGTCGGGATCATCGCGCCGCCGGCAAACCCCTGCCCGATCCGGCCGACGACCATCTCCGGCAGGCTATGGGCCATGCCGCACATCATCGAGAACGCGGTAAACAGCAGCGCGTTCCACATCAGGAACCGGCGCAGCCCGAACACACGCGTGAGCCACGCGGTCAGCGGGATGATCACGATCTCGGCCATCAGGTAGCCGGTGGACACCCAGGTGCCTTCCGTACCGGCCGCGCCGATCTGCCCCTGGATCTGGGGCAGCGCGGAGTTCGTGATCGAGATATCGAGGGTGGCCAGCAACGCGCCGAGCGAGCCTGCGGCCACGGCGATCCAGTCGGCCGCCGTGGCATTGGGAGGCTGCGCCGCCGGTGCCGCCGCCAGAGGATTGGCGGCGCCGGCTTCAGCCATGGGTGGCTCCGTTGGATGCCGCAGGCGCAGCAGCGGGCGCCTGCGCGCTGGCCGGGTGGAGTTCGCGCGTATCCACGTCGACCACGACCGACAGGCCCGGCACCAGCACCGGACGCGCTTCGTTCGGCACATCCACATGGATGCGTACCGGCACGCGTTGCACGATCTTGGTGAAGTTGCCGGTGGCGTTCTGCGCGGGCAGCAGCGCGAACTGCGAACCCGTGCCGGGCGAGAGACTATCGACCACGCCGTGCAGCGTCTCGCCGGACAGCGCGTCCACATGCAGCGTCACCGACTGGCCGGCACGCATGCGGCCCACCTGCGTTTCCTTGAAGTTCGCGGTCAGATACAGGTCCTGCACCGGCACCACGGTCAGCAGCCGGGTGCCCGGTTGCGCGAACTGGCCCACGCGCACGCCCTTGTCGGCCACGCGTCCGGCCGTGGTGGCGCGCACTACGGTGTCTTCGAGATCGAGCTTCGCCTTGCGCGCACTGGCCTCGGCCACTTCCAACTGGGCGCGGGCCTGCAACAGACGGGTCTGCAACGTCACGGTCTGGCTCTGCTCCACACGCAGCGCCGCTTCATTGGCGGCCAGCGTGGTGCCTGCGCGTGTCTGCGCATTGCGGAGTTCGGCGGTGCGCTCTTCGGTCTCCGCCCCGGTCTTGACGAGCGGCGCATAACGTTCCACTTGCGAAGCAGCGTAGCGGGCGTTGGCGCGGGCACCGTCCACCTCGGCGGCAGCCTGGGCGATGCGGGCTTTCTGCTGCTGCAGGTCGGCGTCGGCACGCGCCACATCAGCCTGGCGCGATGCCACGTTGGCTGTGGATTCGTCGAAGGCCGCCTGGTACTGGCGATTGTCGAGCCGCACCAGTTCCTGCCCGACCTTGACCTGCTGGTTATCGCGCACGTAGACCTCGGCCACGTAGCCGCTGACCTTGGGGGCGACGGTAATGCTGTCCGCCTGGATATAGGCGTCGTCCGTGGTTTCGATGAAACGGCCATGGACCCACCAGCGCACGCCATACGCCAGCGCGGCGGCGAGCAACAGTACGCCAAACCCAATCAGCAGCGTCTTGCGGCGCGAGGCACGGGAGGAAGGACGGGAAGGCGTGGCATTGCCAGCGGGTACGGCCGGAGATGCAGAAGCGGGGGCGCTCATGGGAATCGGGGGGCGTTCAGACGGAGGGAGGACGGCGGTGCGTCCAGATGCGGCGCAATTATTCCACTTGGAAGAAATCTGTCAACTGATATATTTCAGGTTGTTCCCACGAAACCACCACGCACACCATGGCGAGACACCGCCCAGCAGCCGAAGGCGGCTACCAGCGCGGCGAAGAGACCCGCGCACGCATCATCGACGCCGCGTTGCGCCTGTTCGCCGCGCATGGCTTCGATGGCGCCTCCACGCGCGACATCGCCCGCGCGGCCAACGTCAACGCCCCGGCGCTGCAGTACTACTTCGATAACAAGGAAGGCGTGTATCTGGCCTGCATCGACTATTTCGTCGAGCGGGCCTTCGCGCTGGTGGAAGATGTCGTCGTCAAGACCGAGGCCGATCTCGCGCGTCCCGACGTGACCGATGCCGAACTGATCGAGTCCTATCTGGCCCTGCAAGCCCGCTTTGCGATGTTCCTCTACGAATGCCCGGAAACGGACCACTGGCGCCAGTTCATGGCCCGGGAACGCGCGGGCCTGGGTCCACCGGCCGCCTTCGAGCGCATCGACGCCGGCATCAACCGCCGCCTGCTGGCACTGACCTCGGCAGTCATCGGCCGCCTGATCGGCCAGCCCGCTTCCGATGAAAACACGCGCATCCGCACCGTCGCCATCGACAGCCAGATTGCCGCCTTCAAGGTGATGCGCCGGCACATCCTGCGCGCGCTGGGCTGGGACGAGTATGGCGAGTCCGAGACGCAGCGGGTGCAGGACGTGCTGCAGGAGCACACGCGAATCCTGCTGCTGGGGCTGATTGCGCGACGCGATCAGCTACGCGCCCAGCAATCCCATGAATTAGAGCAAAAACTCTAATCAGGCACGGACAGGCGATAGTCTCCTGCAATTTGCAATAAAAATCATAAGGTTAGCTGGACTGCAACGAAATCGCTGCGGTCTGCGCAACGGCCAATTTTAGGAACTTTACGATTGCGTTCGATAAAAGTCCTTGTCTCTCTATCTAGTAGTAGATATTATTCAGTTCATGGAACGACGCAGTGCAGCAACCGCAGCGTTCCACGCAACACAAGACAGGCAGTACACGGAACCGGCAACGGTCTTTTTTCAGCGCAGGAAGTCTACCTATCAGTAGATAGCAGCTAAAGAGAGTCGAATACCGGAAGTCGCAAGAAACAGGCCCCGCGACCCACACAGACGAGATCGCCCGGCCATTGCAAGGAGAGCATCATGAACACCAAGACCATCCTGACCGCCGCCGCCCTCGCCGCCGCTTTCGTGACCGGCGCTGTGCAAGCCGCCCCCACCCAGCAAGCTGGCAACGTCTACGGCTACACCTACCGCGTACAAGACCAACGCAACGCCTTCACCGATGGCGCGCGTCAAGGCCAGTTCGACACGTTCTCGGAAGGTGCACGCGTTGGCAAGGCCGACCCGTTCACCGACGGTGCCAAGGTTGGCAAGGCTGATCCGTTCACCGATGGCGCACGCATCGTCGCCGGTCTGGATCAAGTGGGTGTCTCGGCCAGCCCGGCCCGCAAGGTCGATCCGTACCTGGACGGCGCCCGTGGCGTGAACGAACCGCGTAGCCCGTTCTATGACGGCGCCCGCGCCCGCGACGTGTACACCGACGGCGCCCGCGCCTGAGATCCGCCGGATGCAGGCGGCCATCGTCAAGTAGCCGGAGTCCATGTGGGCTCCGGTTGAAAAACCTCTTTCGGAGTCCATCATGAGCTTCAAGAACAGCGCCCTGATCGTCAGCGGCTGGCTCGCTCTCACCGCAGCAAGCGGTGCAGCCGCCGCTCTGGTCGCCACCGCATTGCCGGTCTGACCGGCATGGCATCGCAGCAGAACGGGCCAGCCTATGCTGGCCCGTTCTGCGTTAACGGTTTTATCGCCCCTCGCGCGCCTGCAACAGGTGGATGAAATCGGTCAGCGCGAATGGCTTGCGCAGCGCCACCGCATTGGGCAACGCCGCGCGCTGCGGCGCAGTGAGCGCCACGTCGTAGCCGCTCAGGAAAATCACGCGCAACGCGGGCAGCAGCCGGCAGGCATCCATCGCCAGTTCCACACCGGATGCACCGCCCAGCCCCACATCGGTCAGCAAGACGTCAATGCCATTGCCCTGCAGGGCCACCATCGCCTCCGCCTCATTGCGGGCCTCGATCACCTCCATCCCGAACATCCGCATCAGTTCCGCCGTACTGGCGCGCACGAGGTCGTCATCTTCCACAAAGACGATGCGCTGGCTGGCGGGTTGCGGCGCCGGTTGCGGCGCCGGTTGCGGCGCTGGCTCCGGCACGGCGTGTAGCGGTTCCGCCGGCGCGGGGGGCAACCTGGCGCCGCCGCTCACCAGCATCTGCCGCACCTTGCGGGCCAGCGCCTCATGCGTGTACGGCTTGCTGAGCAGTTCGATGCCCGCGTCAAGCCGTCCGGTATGGACGATCACCGTATCCGTGTAGCCCGAGGTAAACAACACGGCAATGCCCGGCAGCCGCTCGCGCACCTTGCGCGCCATTTCGGGGCTGCGCATCGGCCCCGGCATCACCACATCGCTGAACAGCAGGTCCACCGGCACGCCGCTTTCGACGATGGCCAGCGCGCTGGCCGCATCGCGCGCCTTCAGCACCCGGTAGCCGAGGCTCGACAGCATCTCCACCACCGTGGCCCGCACGTCCTCGTCATCCTCCACGACGAGCACGGTTTCACTGCCGCCGCCCGCCGGTCCGGTGTCGATCTCGGTTTCCTCATCCTCGGCAGCGTGGGCGCGCGGCAGGTAGAGCCGCACCGTCGTGCCGTGCCCCACCTCGCTCTGGATCTTCACGTGGCCGCCCGACTGCTGCACGAAACCATAGACCATACTCAGGCCCAGTCCGGTGCCCTGCCCTTCGGGCTTGGTGGTGAAGAACGGCTCGAACACCTGCTCCTGGATCTCGGGTGGCATCCCGGCACCGGTATCGGTCACCGCCACCATCACGTACTGGCCCGGCGCCGCATCCACATGGCGGCGCGCATACGCATCGTCGAGCACGGCGTTGCCGGCTTCGATGGTCAGCTTGCCGTTACCGCTCATGGCGTCGCGCGCATTGATCGCCAGGTTCAGTAGCGCGTTCTCCACCTGGAACGGATCGACCAGCGTATTCCACAGTCCGCCTGCGATCACGGTCTCGATTTCCACTTCGTCGCCCAGCGCACGGCGCAGCATGTCGTCGAGTCCGCGCACGAAGCGGCCCAGGTTGACCACCTTGGGCGCCAGCGGCTGGCGCCGTCCGAAGGCCAGCAGTTGCGATGCCAGCTTGGCGCCGCGTGCCACCCCGGCCAGCGCGTTGCGCACGCGCGCCTCCGAGCGGTCGTCGCCAGCCACATCGCGCGCCAGCAGTTGCAGGTTGCCGCCGATCACCTGCAGCAGATTGTTGAAATCGTGCGCCACGCCACCTGTGAGCTTGCCGATGGCCTCCATCTTCTGCGCCATCCGCAACGCCTCGTCGGCGTGACGTAATGCTTCGGCGGCATCCTTGTCGCTTGTCACGTCGCGGCCCACGCCATGAATGCGGCCCGTGACAGGGTCGATCGACAGCGTCCACGCCACCCAGCGGGTGGCGCCATCGGCGCGGAGCATGCGGCATTCGTGGCGTACCGGCAGCCCTTCGCGACGCAGCGCGATCATCTGCTCGGTCACATGGACCAGATCCTCGGGATGGACGAATGCCATGCACGTGCGGCCGAGCAGCCCGTCGAGCGCATGGCCCAGCGCGTGCTTCCATGACGGGCTGACGCGTTCGAGCATGCCGTCGGGACTGGCCACCATCAGCAGGTCCTCGCTGACGTCCCACAGCCGGTCACGGTCCGCAACGGTTTCTGCCACGCGCCGTTCGAGCGAATCGTTGATGTCGCGCAGTTCCTGCTGCACGCGATTGCGCAGTTGCGACAGCCGCAGGTTGCTGGCCACGCGTGCCACCAGTTCCCGCGCGCTGAACGGCTTGACGAGGTAGTCATCCGCACCGGACGCCAGGCCATCCACACGCGCTTCCTCGCCGGCCCGTGCCGACAGCAGCAGCACCGGCGTCTGACTCAGCACGGCATCGGCGCGCACCTCGCGCAGCAGACCGAACCCATCGAGGCGCGGCATCATCACGTCGGAGACGATCAGCGCCGGACGATGGGCGCGGGCGAGAATCAGCGCTTCCTCGCCGTCGCCCGCCGTGAAAACGCTGTGCCCCGCCAGCCGCAGGATGCGCTGCATGTAGTCCCGCAGATCGGCGTTGTCGTCCACCACGAGCAGGCGTCCGGTCACGCCATCGGCTTCAGGCGCGGGGGCCTCGAGGTCCTGCGCGATGGCGGCTCCCGCCGCTGGCGTCCATCGCATGGCTTCTTCCACATAGGCCAGCGCCTGCACGCTTGTCGATGCAGGTTGTGCGGATTGCACCGTCATCGGCTGGCGAGCGCCCGGCGGCAATCTCACGCGAAAGCGCGTGCCTTTGCCGGTTTCACTTTCCACCTCGATCATGCCGCCATGCAGCCTCACCAGTTCCTGCACCATCGCCAGCCCGATGCCGCTTCCTTCTATCGACCGGCCCACCGCACCCGCCACGCGATGGAACCGCTCGAACAGGCGCGGCAGTTCCTCGGCGGGAACACCGATACCCGTGTCCTGGATATCGAGCACCACCTCGCCCGCTGCGTCGGTGTGCAGCGATACGGCGATGGTGCCGGCATAGGTGAACTTGTACGCGTTGGACAACAGGTTCAGGACGATGGACTCCCACATGTCGCGATCCACGGTCACGGCATCGGGTATCGGCGCGCAATCGACATCGAGCCGCATGCCGGCCGATTCGATGGCCGAGCGGAACAACGACGCCAGCTCGGCGGTGAAGGCCGACAGGTCCGTGGGCAGCGCATGCATCTGCACGCGCCCCGCCTCGATCCGCGAGAAATCGAGCAGCGCATTGACCAGCTTCAGCAGACGCAACCCATTGCGATGCGTGATTTCCAGCAACGGGCGGTCCGCCTGCGCGCCGCTGCGGGCCAGCATTTCTTCGAGCGGCCCGAGCATCAGCGTCAGCGGCGTGCGGAACTCGTGGCTGATATTGGAGAAGAACGTGGTCTTGGCGCGGTCGATCTCGGCCAGCGCCTCGGCGCGCCGGCGCTCTTCCTCGTAGGCCTGCGCATGGCTGACCGCCTGCCCGATCTGCCCGGCCACGAGGTCCAGGAAGGCGCGATAGCGGTCGCCGAACAGCCGGCATGGATTGAGTCCAACGATCAGCACGCCATTGCGCGATGTCTCGCCCGAGGTCAGCACCGGTAGCAGCGCTGCCTCGCGCGGCGCAAACTGCCATGCGCCACCGGGCAGCGATACGGGAAAGCGCGTGGCGAGGTCCGTGACATGCAGCGTCTCGCCATCGCGTATCACCACGCCACCCGGCCACGGCGCATCGGCATGCAGGTCGAGGGTCTCCGGCGCCGCCGCATCGCCCGCCTCGATGCCCGCGCTACCGGCCAGCACAAGCTTGTCCGTTCCACGGTCGGCCAGGTAGAGCAGCGCGAACGGCAGGTCGTAAGGATTGGCGCGCAACGCGCCCAGGCTGAGCCGGCATGCCTCGGCCCCGGTACGCGCATTCACGGCGGACGACGCCACTTCGCGCAGCAAGTTCAACTGGCGCTCGGCCACCACGCGCTCGGTATCGTCGCTGTTCGCGCAGATCATGCCGCCCGTGCCGCCATGGTCGTCCGGCACCGGGCTGTACGAGAACGTGTAGTACGTCTCTTCCGGATAGCCGTTGCGCTCCATGATCAGCAGCTTCTGCTCGACGAAGGTGCCCTCGCCGCCAATCATCACGGTATCGAGCAACGGGCCGATCTCGCTCCAGATCTCGTGCCACACCTGCGCGGTGGGCTGGCCCAGTGCATCGGGATGCCGGCCACCGATGATCGCCTTGTAGGGGTCGTTGTAGAAGAAGCGCAGGTCCTGGCCCCAGCCGATCCAGATGGGCTGCCGCGAGGTCAGCATGATGCGAACGGCCGTTTTCAGGCTCTGGGGCCAATGGATGGGTTCTCCAAGCGGCGTGGTCCGCCAGTCGAACTGGCGGATCAGGGCACCCATCTCGCCGCCACCGGCGAGAAAGGGAGGTGTTTCACCATATTGGCTGTCCGACGGCTGGCTACCGTCTGCTGCTGTCATGACAATGTCTCCCCGTACGCTTCCAACACGCAGGCCAGCACGATTCTCCATGGCAACTCACACGCCAGCAAGCGCCGCGCCTGTATCCGGCATGTATCCGCCCGGTCTCGCCGCCGGTGCGCCGTGCGGCGTTTTTCCGCCGTATAGTTCTTCATACCGTTCGCCATCCTGTCCCGTCCGTTCCGCTCATCGGCATCCCGCACATGTTTATGGTCGATACCCCGGTTCACTATCTGATCTCCGCCGCGCTCACCGCGGCCCTGACAGTGCTTTGCGTCGGCATCCACTACGAAGCCCTGAAGCTGATTTCGTCGTTTCATCCCAAGCGGCTGAGCGGCAATCTCAACATTGGCGCGGTGATCCTGCTGATCATCGTGACGCACTGCGTCGAAGCCATCGTCTTCAGCCTCGGCTACTGGCTCGGCACCCATGTCCTGCCCATCGGCCGCCTCAGCGGCATGCGGGAGCATGGCGCCATCGCCTATATCTATTTCTCGCTGGAAACCTTCACGACGCAGAGCATCGGCGACATCATCCCTGTCGGACCCATACGGCTGCTGGCGTCGGTCCAGCCGCTGGTGGGGCTGATCCTGATCGGCTGGTCCACCTCGTTCACGTTCCTGATCATGCGGCGAGACTGGCGCGGCGATGACGAAGAGCGGCTGGAGACGCACTGACCCGCATGCGATGGTAGGCAAGGCGGGCACGCAACGGAATCGGCGTCCTTCCTACACGGTTGTGGGAATCCGGGAAGTTGTCGGCAGCCGGCTTCGGTGAAAAGATAAGTTGCCGCCGCCCCGCCAACGACGCAATAGCTTTGGCCGGGGGAACAAGAAGATGAAAACGACCGGAGAAACCCAGTGTCGACCACGCCGGAATTCCACGCCGCCACGCCGCCCGACCACCCTTCCACCACATCCACCCCACCGTGGGTAACCCTGATCCGCCGCATCGTCACGCTCCAGGCACTGGCCCTGGGCATGCTTGCGGCCCTGGCCATGCTGACCGCGCCCCGCGTGCATGCGCAAACCCCCGCGCCGCTGGCCGAGTGGCAATACTCGGTGGGCGTGCCGCTGGAAAAGATGTTCGAGGGCGAGCAGCAGGGCTGGGATGTGCGCGTGGGCGCCGCGGTCAGCGTCCGGCCACGCTACGAGGGCACCACGAACTACTTCATCCTCGGCGGACCGGTCATCGACGTGCGCTACGGAGACAAGTACTTTCTCTCCACCGGCGAGGGTCTGGGCTGGAACATCGTCCATACGGGCAACTTCCGCGCCGGCGTGGCGCTGACCTACGACCTGGGCCGGCGCGAGAAGAAAGACCATGAACACCTGGGCGGGCTCGGCAATATCGGCATGGCGTTTGAAACCAAGGTGTTTGCCGAATACGCGGTGTCGAAGGAATTCCCGCTGGTCATCCGCGCGAACATCCGGCGCCAGTTCGGCGGCGCCAACGGCGTGATTGGCGATATCGGCGCCTATCTGCCGCTACCGGGCAGCAGCGAGAAATTCTTCTGGTTTGCCGGTCCCACCGTGACGTTTGCCGATTCCGCCTACATGGGCCGCTGGTACGGCGTCACAGCCGAACAGTCGGCGCGCTCCGGGTTGCCGCAGCATCGCGCCGGTGCCGGCATCAAGTCTTACGGCGGCGGTATCTCCGCCATGTATTTCTTCAACAAGCACTGGTTCACCACAGCCGACGTGGGCATGTCCGCGCTGGTGGGCGACGCGCGCAGCAGCCCGGTCACCTCGCGCTCCACAAGCTGGACTGGCGATATCTCGGTCAACTACCAGTTCTGATCCGCACGGATTCGCTTGCCCCGTCGCCCGGTCACTCCATCGGGCGACGCAGATACCCCTCCACCACCCGCTTCAGTCCGGGCAGCTTGCCGGTGAAGAAGTGTCCCGCGCCGGGCACCACCACCACCGGCAATTCCTGCGGCCGTGCCCAGTTGAGCACGTTGGCCAGCGGCACGCGTTCATCGTGCTCGCCATGCACCACCAGCGTATGGGCGGGCACGGTGGGCGTGTCATAGGACAGCGTCGGGGACAGTGCGCCGGCCGGCATGCCTGACAGGATCACGTGAGCAATGGAAACGCCCCCTTCCGTCAGTTGCTGCACCGCACGCGTCTGGACGAAGGCGCCAAACGAAAATCCGGCCAGCGCCAGCGGCAATCCGGGTCGCTCGGCCTGCAGATGCCGGATGACTGCCAGCACATCGTCCGTTTCGCCGTTGCCGTCGTCGTAGCTGCCTTCGCTCTGGCCCACGCCGCGGTAGTTGGGACGCAGCGTGGCAAATCCATGCGCCTGCAGCGTGCGGGCCAGCAATTGCGGAATCTTGTGCTCGGCGCTGCCACCCTGCGACGGATGGGGGTGCGCCACCACGGCAATGCCGCGCGGCGCGCCCTCGGGTAAATCGACAAGCGTTTCTATTTGCCCGGCGGGACCGGCAATGAACTGGCGGGAGGAAGCGGAGGTCGTGAACGAGGAAGACATCGACGAAGACGTGGGGGCAACTGCGGTGGAAGAAGCGACGGAAACAACCGCCATGACAATCCGTGTTGTCGTGTGCGTCCGCAGCATACCCGCAGCCGGACCCGGCCCGCAACGTCCCGCGCGTGCTCCGTGGCCCGGCAATGCGATCCCGATGCGTCAGTGCTGATGGTCTGCCTTGATGACCGAAGCAATTTCCTGGCGTCGGACGCTGACCACATCGTCCAGTTCCAGCCCCTCCGCCACGACGAGCATTTCGGCGCCCCGGCCAATGGCGTAGATCACGCCGTACCAGAGATCCGGACCCGCCACGGCGTTCAGGCGGATGCTGAATTCGGTTTCCAGGTCCTGGCTGTAGACGGTGACCAGGTCACCCACTTCGGGCATGTCCGCTGCGTCTTCCAGCGGAAACTCCCGGGCCGCCACGGTGAGCGGCGTTTGCGCAATGCCGCGCGCGAACCTCGCCTGCATCGTCCTCTCCTGCGCGTTGTACCCCATGTAAGGATATAAGCGCGGTCTGAAAAGGCACGGAAAACCTGCGGCGTGGCCCGATGCAAGTTATCGCGGCGTCTCACGCCACGCCGCCCTCTTCATACCTCACCACTGGTAGCGCACGCCAAGTTGGCCCGCAATGCTTTCATATCCTCCGTTGCCATACTGGTAGCCCAGGTGTCCCCAGACACGCCAGCGCGCGGACAGCGGCGCCTGTGCCCCCACCTTCACCTCCACGCGATCGCCGGGGTCGTCCTGCGCGATCACCACGTTGTTGAAGGCCACGGCATTGGCCCGCGTGTTGTGCCACCAGTTCAGTTCGAGGAACGGCATCCACGCCGGGTCATCCGGCGTCTCCGGCGCGTGAAACAGCCGCGCGCCCAGCCGCGTCATCCATCCTCCGCTGCTGCGGCTCTGCACAACGGTGCCGTTGTTCTCGACATGATCATCCGCCGAATAGTCGGTGTAGAGCACCTGCACCTGCGGCACAAGGTGGACGGTGCCAATCGACGTCTGGCCCACCGGCAGCATCCAGCCGCCTTCGATCGATCCGGTCCACACGCGACTGCTGTAGGTCTCGTTGCCCAGCGCGCCACCCTTCACGGTATTGTCGAAGCGGCTGTAGTGGAACCACGTGTCGATGTAGGGGCCGCCATTGCCCACGGCGTTTGCCCCCGCATCGCGGTGCCACGTGCCATAGAGTCCGGCGCCGCCGCCGTTGACCGTACCGCGCGCCGCGTTCGGATTGTTGCGCGCCGATGTATGGGTGGTGGCGGTGCCATAGCCCACCATCACACCACCCTGCAGGATTCCGTAAGGCGATGCGTAGTGCAGCAGGTCCACGCCGGCCTGCGCCAACGCGCTGTCCGCCGACCCCGCCAGGCGGCCCTGCGCGGCATTGCCATCCGCACGGCCGCCCGTCACGCGTGCCCAGCCAATCGACGCCCGCGCAGCGGTTCCGTCAGGCCCCGTCACGGCACGGTTCGGATCGGGGAGGCCGACCCGGTCGTACAGCGTATGCACGAACATTCCTTGCGCCACGTTCTGGTTGGTCAGCCACGTCCCTGGCTCCGGACGCGGCACGGGTGGCGCACTGCCGTCCGAACTGCGCAGATACCAGCTTCCATCGCCGGGCGAGTCGACGCTGCCCTGGTACAGCTGGTACTCATACGCGCCGCCCACCACGCGGCCATCGAGCGCGAACAGGCCATTCGACTGCCCATCCACCTGCACGATCCGGATGCCATTCTGTGTTGCCGCGCCACCGCCCCCGGCATTGAGGATAGTGACCCGTGTCTGCCCCGCCGTATTCCCGCGCACGATCAATCGATCGGTTGCCGAGGTATCGCCGCCCAGCGCCGTATAGAGCGTCAGCCGGCCATTGTTGCCGGTGTAGTCGCCGTTGACGGTCAGCGTGCTGGCCGGCACCGGCGAACCCATGCGAATTTCCCCGCTGTTGACGAGCGCACCGCCAATCGTGAATCCGCCTGCGGGCCGGCTCTCGAAACCGGGCGCGGCGTCGGCCACGGCCAGCAGCCCGTTGTTGACCACCGCGCCCCCGACGCTGCCATAGCCGCCGAAGATGGCGCCCGGTGCCACGGTCACCTGGGAGGTACCGGACAGGCGCCCATCCCCGTCGAGCAGCAGCGTTCCCACGCTCACTGTGGTGGGGCCGGTGTAGGGGCTGTCTGCCGTCAGCGTCAGCGTGGCGGGACCGGCCTTGTTCAAGCCGCCGCTGCCGGAGATAGTTCCCGCGTACGCGCCGTCACTTGTATAGCTAGCGGTCAGCATGCCGCTGCCAAGCGTCACGGCGCCTGCACCCGCCATCTGGTTGACCTGTTGGTCAAAGCCGTCGAGATCGAACGTGGCACCGTCTGCGATCGAGAGTTGCGCGCTGGCCGCGATCACGTTCGCCGCGCCCGCGCGCAGGGTTCCGGCATTGAGCCACGTGGCACCGGTATAGCCGTTGGCCTTCGATAGCTGCAGCGTGCCGGGGCCGGCCTTGGTCAGCGTGCGGCCATCCCAGCCCGTGGTGGCATTGGCAGGCTGGTCGATCAGGCGCGCGTCCACATCGAAGGACCCCTCGGCTACATCGAGCGTGAAGACGCCATTCGCAGTTTCGGGCCGCGTGCTATGCAACGCGTACCACGCCAGTCCTACCCCCACCACAAAGGTGCTAGGCGCGTAGCTCGATGTCAGGACCAGGTAGTCGGGTTCCTGCGCCTGACCGCCGATATGGATCGACTGGAATGCCCCGGTGAGCCCGCCCGGCGTGGTGGTGTGGATCACGTTCAGCGCGGTCGAGGCCAGTTCTTGGACCGAGGCTTCCGCCGGTGCCGTAAAGCCCACCAGATTGAATTTGGCAGCCGGCCCGATCACCGCCGTGCCTGCCGTGATGGAAGGCATATCGTGACGCGCCACCACATCAAGCGTGCCATCGACGCTGAAGCGGTTGCCCACCTGCAGCGCCGCCTGGCCGCCGACTCCCAGTGTGGCACCCGCCGCGGTGGAAACATCGCCGCTCACGACAACGTTTCCCGAGCGTGCAAACCCCAGCACGCCGGCATCGACTGCGATGTTGCCCTGCGTCGATCCCACACCCTCCAGGATCACCGCCCCGGGACCACTCTGGCGCAGCGTGCCCGTGCCACTCAGCACGGCAGTAGTCACCACGTTGTCGCTCCGCCGGAAGACCAGCGTGCCGTCGTTGGCGATATTGCCCGACACCATGCCCGAGGCGCCGCCACCGCCCAGCGTCAGTTGCGCGCCGTTGTCGATGGTGGTGCCCCCGCCGCCCTGCTGGGTCACGGTGCCCGTCAGCGTCAGGTTGCCCATCACATGCAGCGCATCGGCGCCCGCCCCGCCGAGCACCGCGTTGCCGGACAGCGTCCAGTTGCTGCCGGCCTGCGCGGTGAGCGACGCAAAGCCATTGCCTTCCGTTGCGTTGAAATCGCTGTCCTCCGCCCCGGTGCCGGTCAGGCCAATCGTGTTGCCGCTCCCCTGGCTCTGGATCGCCACGTTGCCGGCCCCATCGAGCCTGGAGGCCCCGTCCAGCACCACGCTGTTGTTGCCGCCCAGCAGCAGGATGGCCGGCGCGCCCTTGCTGACGATGCTTCCGCTGTTCGTGACCGATCCGTTCTGCACCAGTTCGATAGCGGCGTGGTTGTCGCCATCGATCACGCCAGTGGGCATATTGACGATGCTGACGGCGTTCGACGTCGTGCTCTGGATACCGCCCTGGTAGCCGTAGATCGTTCCCATGTTTTGAATGTTCGCCGGCCCCGCCATCAGGATGATGCCCTTGCCATACGTGGGATGGCCAACGCCGGAACTGATCAGGCCGCTCTGGTAATTGATGATCGAGACCGTCCCGACAGTGTCTAGGTAAATGCCGTCGGCACTGCTCATGACACTGCCACTGGGCCCCTTGTTCAGCGTGCCGTAATTCTCGATCGTGCCTGACGCACCGCTGCCGAAATGGATCGCGTGGCTGGATTTCACACTGATATCGCCGTAATTGACCACGCTGCTGCTACCGGCGCTGCCTTCCATGGAGACGCCGTATGTCTTGCCGTCCACCAGTCCCGAGGCCTGGTTGATGAAGGTCCCCTCCGTCTTGAAACGCACGCCCGTCGCGGCGCTCTGGCCTGACGACGTCAACGACCCCGCATTGGTCAGCGTGGCGCCGGGCTGCCCCTGGATGACCACGGCATCGCCGGCTCCCGACACGATCGAAGTGCCGGCCGCCACCTCATAGGCGGAGTCGTTCGAGAACGACTGCTGCGTGGTACCCGACGTAATGACGGTCACCGCCGATGCCGCCGGCGAAAACATCAACAGCACCGCACCATAGATTCCGCTACGTTGAAGCCCACCCGGCATGGGCGTCCCGCACTTCGCTGGCATGTTTTTCATGGGATTTTCCACCCCTGGTTTTCCGGCTGCTTACGGAACGATTTTCTGGATAATCAGATAATCAAATTAAAATAATTCCACTTTGTCGGATTATCACTACCACCTCCTTTCCCGATATGACGATCCAGTTATTTCTATATCAATGCAATGGATTATCCAACCCATTTGCTGAGGGTTATCAGACAGGGCGCGCAGATAATACCGATGCAGATTTCAATGGATCAGCGGAGATGTTTCCGGCAGGCGTTGCCCCGGGCAAACACCCCCCTTCCTAGTGCACGCGGCGTAACGTGGCTCTGGCAAAATGCGTGTCGATGAGTCAACGCTATTCCCCCATGTTCCTGTCGGGCCAGGTCTACAGCGCCCCGCGCTGGCGCTTCACGCGCTGGATAGCGGAGCCCGGTCGCGACGTGCCCGCGGAGATCCGTGCGGCCCTGGTGGGTAGCCTGTTCGGTACGCTGTCGATCTTCTTCGGCGGCATCCTCAACACCCTGATGGTGGCCACGGTCATCACCCTCCATCTGCGCCGGCCCGAGTTCATGGCATGGCTGGCGCTGGAAGCGGCCATCTGCGCGCTGCGCGTCGTCGTGCTGTTCGCGGCCCGCCGCGCGGCGCGCGAGCATCGCCCCACGCTCACGGACTGGCACATCGCGCTGACCCTGGCGTGGGCCGCCAGCGTGGGCGGCGGCGCGTATCTCAGCGTGCTCAGTGGCGACTGGCTCAGCGCGGCCATGGCCTGCCTGTCTGCTGCCGCCATGTGCGGCGGCATCTGTTTCCGCAACTACGGCGCGCCGCGGATGACGGCGATGATGATCCTGCTGACGCTGGGTCCGATCTGCGTGGGCGCGCTACAGGCCCACGAGCCCGTGTTCCTGCTGACGCTGCTGCAATTGCCCGTGTACGTATTCAGCATGACCAGCGCTTCGTTCCGCATGAACGCGATGGTGGTGGCCACCATGCGCTCCGAGCGCGAAAACGCCCACCGCGCCCGGCACGATTCCCTGACCGGCCTGCTGAACCGTTCCACGCTACTGGCCGATATCCGCGAAGCCAGCGCCCAGCGCATGGCGGCAGGGCGATTCCTGACCCTGCTCTATATGGATCTGGATGGTTTCAAGCCCGTCAATGACTCCTATGGCCATGGCAGCGGCGACGAGTTGCTGGTGCGGGTGGGCGAGCGGCTGCGGGGCGCCGTGCCAGGGCGCGGGCTGGTCTATCGCATCGGCGGCGACGAATTCGTCATTGTGCTGCGCAACGAAAGCGAGCAAAGCGTGCAGTCTCTGGCCAACGACCTGTTGCGCGAGGTCAGTACGCCCTATGTACTATCCAGCGGCCACCACGCCCGGCTGGGCGTCAGCATCGGCATCGCCCACGTACGCCCCGACGGCCTGACCGCCGACGACATCCTCCATCTGGCCGACCGCGCCCTGTACCGGGCCAAGGCCCAGGGCAAGGGGCAATTCCAGTTCGCAACGGCCGACGACTGAGAGGCATTCCGCCCCGCCTTTGCCCTCTCCCCTGCACACCATCGTGCGATCTCGAAAATATTTACTTCAGTAACCAAAAAGTCTGATGGCCTATCGGGGTCATTGATCAATACGATGTGACTTGTCGCATTTCATCTGCGATAGTTGGCCGGACTTCCACGCATTCAGTCAGAGTTTGACCTCGGAATGCTGCCGGGAAAGTCCGAAGGCCGGCCGGCAATCTCCTGCACATTGCCAGACCCACAAACGTCCAGGCGTGGTCCATCGAGGCCACGCCACCGCAAGAGGAACCCAACATGAACAAGCTCACGACCGCTTTCGGCGCGCCCGTCGTCGACAATCAGAACATCCAGACGGCCGGCCCGCGTGGTCCCGCCCTGCTGCAGGATGTCTGGTTCCTGGAGAAACTGGCCCACTTC
>NZ_JBDKXK010000006.1:0-169533 GCF_039710735.1 Cupriavidus sp. DL-D2
TGGCCAGCTACGCTGGCCACGGCGATCACATCGGCGCGCTTGCCGACGGCCAGGCGACCGCGATCGTGCAGCAGGCAGGCGTCGGCCGGATTGGCGCTGACCAATGCCAGTGCCTCGTTGAGCGGCAGCTCTGCCTGCTGCGCGGCGGCAAACGCGGCGGCGATCAGCGTCGAGGGCTGGTAGTCCGAGCAGAGGATGTTGCCCACGCCTGCCAGGATGGCGTCGATGGCCCGCATCGATCCGCTCTGGCTCTTGCCGCGCAGCACGTTGGGTGCGCCAAGGATTGTCGGCAGCGCATGGCTTGATGCCGCCTGCGCCGTCTCCACGTTGATCGGGAATTCGCTCATGCGCACGCCAAGCGCCTGCATGGCAGCGATGCGCTGGGGCGAATCGTCGTCGTGGCTCGCAGTGGGAATGCCCAGTGCATGGGCTTTCGCTACCAGCTGGTTCACGCGCTCGGTGGCGCCATCCATATCGGCAAACTTCTTCGCGGCGGCCTCGGCGGCGGCCTCGCGGCTCATGCCGTGGTTGCCCATCATGTACGTGAGGTAGGCGTCGAGTGTCTTGAACTGACCCTGGCCCGGCGAGTGGTCCATGACCGACAGCAGGTCCACCACCCCTTCTGACATCAGCATTTCCAGCGCGGGCACGGCGGATGCGTCGCTCACTTCATAGCGGCAGTGGATGCGGTTATCGACAAGGCTGTGGCTGCGATAGGCGGCCACAGCGCGTACCAGCGTGGCCGCGGTCTCGTTGTTGCGCACGCCGAACGCATTGCTGGCGAACGACAGCGCGTGATACGGCGTGGTGATGCCGGCTGCGGCGTTGCGGCGATCGACCTGCGCCACGGCGAAATCGAGCGGGAACAGCACATTGGCGCGCGGCTCGGCTTCCTTTTCGATGGCGTCGCAATGCACGTCGATCAGGCCGGGCATCACGGTGTGGCCGCGCAGGTCGACGATCTGCGCGTGAGCCGGTGCCGAAGCCGGTTCGATGGCGGTGATCTGGCCGTCTGTGATCACCATCGCGCTGTCGTGCAGCACGCGGTCAGGCAGCACCAGCGTGGCGTGCGTGAGGTAGGTAGCAGTCATGTCCGGTTCCGGTTCAGAGCGTCGGGCAGGTTCAGGCGTTGGCGGCCACCACGGGCTGCAGCGGCAGCGCGCGGGTGGCGACGGCATCGCGTACGGCTTCGTCATGGAAGATGCCGATCAGCGCGCGGCCCTCGGCCAGCACTTCGCGAATCAGTTCGATCACCACGGCGCGGTTATCGGCGTCGAGCGATGCGGTGGGTTCGTCTAGCAGCAGGATCGGATGTCCGCCGATCAGACCGCGCGCGATGTTCACGCGTTGCTGTTCGCCGCCCGAGAACGTGGCGGGTGGCAGATCCCACAAACGGCGCGGCAGGTTCAGGCGTTCGAGCAGCACGGCAGCGCGGGCGCGGGCGTCTTCCATACTGGTGCCACGCTGCTGCAGCGGATCGGCCACCACGTCGAGCGCCGAGACGCGCGGGATGGCGCGCAGGAACTGCGAGACATAGCCGATCACATCGCGGCGCAGCTTCAGCACGCGTTGTTCAGGCGCCTGGGTCAGCTCCACCCACGGCTCGCCGGCTTCGCTCGTATCGCGCAGGCGGATGGTGCCTTCGGTGGCGAGGTAATTGCCATAAAGGCAGCGCAGCAGCGTGCTCTTGCCGGTGCCGGAACGGCCCGAGAGGACGAGGCATTCGCCACGCGAGGCATCGAAATCAATGGCCTGCAACACCGGCAGGCGGATGCCACCCTGGTTGTGCAGCGTGAACATCTTGCCGAGGCCGCGTACCTCGATGAGCTTGGCGGAATCGTTCTGCATCATGTTCAGCCCTGAAGAATGGAGGAGACCAGCAACTGCGTGTACGGGTGTTGCGGGTCGTCAAGAATCTGATCGGTCAGGCCCTGTTCCACCACGCGCCCGCCCTGCATCACCAGCGTGCGGTGTGCCAGCAGGCGTGCCACGGCCAGGTCGTGCGTGACGAGAATGGCGGCGAGACCAAGGTCGTTGACGAGGCGGCGCATCAGATCGAGCAGGCGCGCCTGCACGGAGACATCGAGCGATGCCGTGGGCTCGTCCATGAACACGAGACGCGGATGCGTGACGAGGTTGCGCGCGATCTGCAGG
This sequence comes from Cupriavidus sp. DL-D2, assembly GCF_039710735.1. NCBI lineage: Bacteria > Pseudomonadati > Pseudomonadota > Betaproteobacteria > Burkholderiales > Burkholderiaceae > Cupriavidus > Cupriavidus sp. DL-D2. Next base: position 2,155 of record NZ_JBDKXK010000006.1, read on the forward strand.
CGTTGCTGCATGCCGCCCGAGAACGTGCTCGGCACATCGTCGAGCCGCCCGAGATCGATCTCCATTTTTTCGAGCCACGCACCGGCGATTTCACGCAGATCACCGTAGTGTCGATTGCCCACGGCCATCAGGCGTTCGGCGATGTTGGCACCGGCGCTGACCTGCATGCGCAGGCCGTCGCGGGCATGCTGACGCACGAAGCCCCAGTCGGTACGTGCGAGCAGACGCATGCGTGCGCTGGAGAGTGCGGCGAGATCGGTCAGGCCGGTCTCGCGCATGTCATAGCTGACGCTGCCGCGTTGGGCGCGTACCTGCATCGACAGCGCTTGCAGCAGCGTGCTCTTGCCCGAGCCGGATTCACCGACCACGCAAAGCACTTCGCCGGGATAGAGATCGAAATTGACGTCGTGGCAGCCGTGCACGCCATCCCAGGTGTGCGTGAGGTTGCGGACGGAGAGCAGGGGCGTGGGGTTCATTGTGCGGCTCCTGCCTGATCCAGCGCCTGTGTCGCTTGCCGGTTGGCGCAGTACTCGGTGTCCGAGCACACGAACATGCGTGTACCAGCATCGTCGGTGATGATTTCGTCGAGGTAGCTGTCGGTGGCACCGCATTGCGCGCAGCAGCTTGCCCACTTCTCGACCGTGAACGGATGATCGACAAAATCGAGGCTCTTGACCGAGGTGTACGGCGGCACGGCATAGACACGCTTCTCGCGGCCAGCGCCGAACAGCATCAGCGCGGGGCTGCGGTCGAGCTTGGGATTGTCGAACTTCGGGATCGGCGACGGACGCATCATGTAGCGCTGGTTCACGATCACCGGATAGTCGTACGTGGTGGCGATGTGGCCGTGGTGCGCGATGTCCTCGTACAGCTTCACATGCATCGATCCGTACTCGGCCAGCGCATGCATCGTGCGCGTCTCGGTCTCACTCGGCTCCAGCCAGCGCAGCGGTTCGGGGATCGGTACCTGATAGACCATGGTCTGCCCAGCGCCCAGCTTTGTCTCCGGAATGCGGTGACGCGTCTGGATGATCGTCGCTTCGACGGTGCGCTGGGTGGTTTGCACACCGGTCACGCGGCCGAAGAAGCGGCGGATGTTGATCGCGTTCGTGGTGTCGTCCGATCCCTGGTCGATGACCTTGAGCACATCCTGTCGACCGATGATTGCAGCGGTGACCTGAATGCCGCCCGTGCCCCATCCATAGGGCAGAGGCATTTCGCGGCTGCCGAATGGCACCTGATAGCCGGGAATCGCCACGGCCTTCAGCAATGCGCGGCGCAGCATGCGCTTGGTGGATTCGTCGAGGTAGCCGAAGTTGTAGTGGTCGTCGCGCGCAACGCCCTGCGGCGGATTGTGGATCTGGGTGGCGGTGCTCATGCCAGGGATTCCTCTTGCGATTGCGATGCCGGTTGCGATTGCGGCGGCTGTTGCTGATCGGATGCAATGCCCGATGTGGACGATGCCGCTTCCTGCTCGGCGCGCAGGCGGCGCAGCAGCTCCAGATTGGCCTGGAAGTCCACGTAGTGGGGCAGCTTCAAATGCTGCACAAAGCCCGAGGCTTCCACGTTGTCGCTGTGGTACAACATGAACTCCACATCGTTGGCCGGATTGTCGGCGGCCTCGCCCAGTTCGGCGGCGCGCATCGCGCGGTCTGCCAGTGCCATCGACATGGCCTTGCGTTCGTTGTAGCCGAACACGAGTCCGTAACCGCGCGTGAGACGCGGCGATTCATCGGCGTTGCCATCGAACTGGCTGATCATCTGGCACTCGGTGACTTCCACTTCGCCGATGGTCACGGCGAAGCCAAGTTCCTCGATGAACATTTCCACTTCGGTGCTGCCGTAGCGGATTTCCGCTGCAAACGGGTGCGAGTTGCCGTAGCCGCGCTGCGTGGAGTAACCCATCGACAGCAGGAAGCCTTCGTCGGCGCGCGCCAGGTTTTGCAGGCGCGCGGGACGTTCGGCGGGGAACGTCAGCGGTTCGCGCGTGAGGTCCGGCGGTGTGGGATCTCCAGCAGGAATCGTGTCGGCTTCGACAAACGATTCGGCTTCGAGCAGTCCCGTCACGCGCGGCATGTTCGGGGAGAGCGGTTCGGGCGACGGCGGCAGCGGCGCGGGATCGCGGCCCGCTTCGAGCGAGAAGTCAAGCAGGCGCTGCGTGTAGTCGTACGTGGGTCCAAGCACCTGCCCACCGGGGACGTCCTTGAACGTGGACGAGATGCGGCGCTGCAGCTTCATCTTGCCGGTATCGAGCGGTGCGGTGTAGCCGAAGCGCGCAAGCGTGGTGCGGTAGGCGCGCAGCAGGAAGATCGCTTCGATCTGATCGCCGGCTGCCTGTTTGATGGCGAGCGCCGCGAGGTGCGGGTCGTAGAGCGAGCCTTCGGCCATCACACGCGATACGGCCAGTGGCATCTGTTCGCGGATCTGCGTGAGCGTGAGTTCGGGCACCGACGTGTCGCCGCGACGGTATGTGTCGAGCATCTGGTAGGAGTTCAGGATGGCGCGTTCACCACCCTTGACGGCTACGTACATGGCTCAGTCCTCCAGTGCCACTTGCGTGGTGCGCGTCATCGCGCAGAATTGGTTGCCGCTGGCGAGCAACACATCGACGCCGAGCGGGAACAGCGCATTGTTTGCGTGCCATTGCGCAACGAAATCGGCGGGCAAGCCGATGGCACGCAGCGTCTGCGTGGTCTCGATGCCAGGGCCGCGCAGCGTGTACGTGGTGCCGTCGGTGAGCGATGGCAGCTCGACGATCAGCGTGGCCGAGCGATCGGGATACTCGGGCAGGCCCTGCGCGCATGCGGCGAGTGCAGGCATCGCATAGCCAGCAGGCACGCAGACGAACGTGGCATCGCCCACGGTATCGACCAGCGGACAGCCGCAATGAAAACGCAGGAAGGCGCGTGCCGCAGCAGGAATCTCGGCGGGCAGCCATACGGGCGTGTCGGGATCGGCCAGCGTCAGCAGCAGGGCCGAAAGCGCGGGCGACAGGCCATCGGGTTGGCCGGTGGCGACTGGCAGGGTGTCGAGCCGACCCGGATGCGCGAACGCTTCGAGCGTGGCGCGGAAGACCTGCTGGGCATCGTCGACGGGATTGTCGAAGCCGGACAGCAGCGAAGTAGCGGGGGTTTGCATCGGATTCTGCGTGGAGATCTGGGAAGGCATATCAGTCTTCTCCGCGTGCCATCGTGAAGAACTCCACGCGGGTTTGCGCGGCGGTGGCGGCCTGGTGTGCAGCGTGCGCATCGAGCGCCTGCGAGAGCGGGGCGATCACGGTGTCCTGCACACGCTGGTGCCAAGTGGGGCGTTGCAGCAGTGCATCGAGCACGGCAGCCTGTTCGGCGTGGCGCGTGCCGCGTCCCTGTACATAGGACACGCCTGCGGTGGCTGCCTGTCCTTCAACTGCGTCGAGCACCACGGCGCAACGCGTGACCGACATCTCGCCCAAGTTGAACTGCACGCCGGTGCCGCCGGCACGCGCCCGCACCATGGCCATGCCAGATTCGGGCTTGCGCAGCAGGCGATACGTGGGCGGGGTCGTTGCTTCCAGCAAGCGCGAGTAGGCAGCGTCAAGCGCATCCGACTGGGTCAGGGCCAGAATCCGCAGCCACGCGGCGCGCGCCCGATTCGCCGCATCCGCCTCACGGCTGCCCGGATTGGCGGTTTCTTTTTGCATGATCACCCCTATACGTCTATACGTTTAGATGTAAACTAACACAACACGGCGATACTAGACCACAGCCAGATGAACGTTTCATGACGGGTGCCGGCTTTGCTCGGACACGCCAACGGCGCTGCCGGAGTGAGGCACAATCGCACGCTATCGATGAAGCATTGATGACACAGGGTTGAAGATGTCTGAACGGGAAGTGGAACGCGGCTCGGGCGTAGCCGTATGGCGCCAGATTGGCGAGGCCTTGGCGGACGACATCCGCAACAAGCTCTATGGTCCTGGCGAGCAACTGCCACCGGAGCCGGAACTGGCCACGCGCTTCAGCGTCAATCGTCACACCATCCGGCGTGCGATGGGCGAACTGGAACTGAGCGGCCTGGTGCGGATCGAGCAAGGACGTGGCACGTTCGTGCAGGAACATGCTATCGATTACGCGATTGGACGCCGCACGCGTTTCTCGCAGAATCTCGCTGCGCAAGGCATGCGCGGTCACCTGGAAATTGTGGAGAGCCAGAAGATCCGCGCGCCGGAAGTGGCCAAGCATCTGGGCCTGTCGCGGACGGCTGACGTGCTGCATATCCAGATGGTGGGCAAGGCCGAGGGACGCACCATCGACGTGGCCGAGCACTACTTCGATCTGAAGCGCTTTCCGGAGCTGGACGAACTGGCGCGTGAAACGCAATCGATCTCGCGCGCACTCGCCAAGTACGGAATTGCCGACTACACGCGCAAGTGGTCGCGTATCACCGCTGCCATGCCCAGTGCGCCGGTGGCACGGTTGTTGAACCAGCCGAAGACCCGGCCCGTGCTGCAAGTGGAGGCGCTCAACGTCGACATCGATGGCGAGCCAGTGCAGTACAGCATGACCCGCTTTGCCGGAGACTGGGTACAACTCACGGTGGCCGACAACGACTAAACTGGGACGTGTCGTGGATCGATGCGGCGGTCCGGTCGCATTGGTCTAGACATCTGTCTGTCATGTGCCCACGCTAACGTAACGCCCATGCATACGACCACGCAAAACCATACGGCCGCCCTGAGCGGCATCACCGGCCGCCGGGTGCTTGGCGCAGCCGGCATTGCCCCCGCTACCCTCGGCTTTGCGCAAGGCAGCATTGCCCCGCAAACGCCGACGAACGGCCCCTGCATCGATGCACGCAACCTGCTTGTGCTGCCGGGCATCGTCGACATCCACGGTGACGCGTTCGAACGTTCGGTCATGCCGCGTCCCGGCGTGAGCTTTCCGTACCGCCCGGCGCTCCTCGACGTGGATCGGCAGTTGCTGGCCCACGGTATCACCACCGAGTTTCACGGTGTGACGCTCTCGTGGGAAGGCGGCCTGCGCGGCGAAGCCTATGCGATTCGCATGTTCGAGGCGCTGGCGCAACTGCAGCCGGTGCTTGGCGCGTCGCACAAGGTGCATCTGCGCTTCGAGGCGTATCACCTCGCCGGCGTGGAAACCGCTATGCAGTGGATGAAGGAAGGGCGTGTCAACCTGCTGGCGATCAACGATCACCTGCCGACGCTGGCGCGCCGCATGAACGACGATCGCAAGCTTGCGCAGTACGCGGAGCGTGCCGAGTGCGAGATGGAAGCCTTCCGCACGCGCTTGCGAAACGCCAGCCGCCACGCGCAGGATGTACCCGCCGAGATGTCGCGATTGATCGCTGCGGCGCGCGCCGCCCATCTTCCCGTCGCATCGCACGATGATCCGGATGCGGCCACGCGTCAGCACTATCATCGCCAGGGCTGCGGCATCGCAGAGTTCCCGCTGACTGTCGAGGTGGCCGCACTGGCGCGGCAGCTTGGGGACGAGACCGTCTTCGGCGCCCCCAATGTGCTGCGCGGCAAGAGCCACACCGGCGCACCCAACGCCACCGAGATGATTGCGGCGGGACTGTGCACCGTGCTGGCATCCGATTACTACTATCCCGCGCCTTTGCAGGCAGCGTTCCGGCTTGTGCAACTGGGTATTTGCGATCTCCCCGCTGCGTGGCATCTGGTTTCGCGTAACCCGGCACGCGCGGCGGGGTTGCGCGATCGCGGAGTGCTGATGCCGGGCATGCGCGCTGACGCCATTCTCGTGGACGACAGCGATCCGGGCCTGCCGCGCGTATGCGCCGCCATCGTCAATGGCGAGCTGCGCCATGCCAGCACCGCGCTGCCGATGATCGATGCAGCGTCACTTGGCCAGCGCGCCAGCCTGGCCGCATGAGCCGCGCTGCGCATCGCTACGCCATCTACCTGGCCCCTGCAGAGCCGTTTCGCAGCTTTGGTGCGCAATGGCTGGGACGGGATGCGGAAAGCGGCGAGGCCATGCCTCTACCGCCCGGCATCGATCAGCGTCCCGCTGATTGGGTTGAGGCACCCGCTCACTACGCGCTGCACGCTACGCTAAAGCCGCCGTTCCGTTTGGCTGAAGGCATGGACGCCACGATGCTCGACCATGCCGCACGCGAGTTTGTCGCGAGCCGTTCGTCGTTCAACGCGCCGCTGGTGCTGCGTGCCTTACGCGGGTTTCTGGCGTGGTGTCTCGCGGATACGAAAGGGCATGGCGGCCGGCAGATGCACGCGCTGGCCGATGCCTGCGTGCGCGACTTCGACCGTTTTCGTGCGGCCCCCTCTGCTGCCGATATCGCGCGGCGCAATCCCTCGGCATTGAGCGCCGTCCAGCGCGCCATGCTGGATACGTGGGGCTATCCGTACGTGTTCGATACCTTCACTTTCCACATCACGCTGACGGGCATGCTCGACGCAGCGGATGAGACTGCCGCGCTGGAGATGCTTCATAAGGCCGGTGGTGCATTGCTGGAGCAGCCGCTGCGCGTCGATGGCATCAGCATTTTCGCGCAGGCCGAACCCGGCGCAGATTTCGTGCTGGCCCGGCACTATCGCTTCGACGGCACCACTGCCGACGGCGCGGGCGCGGAGTTTCTGGCGTGACGAAGATATCGAAAGGCAACGGCCTGTTCTACGTGATGGGGCCATCGGGCAGCGGCAAGGATTCGCTGCTGCGCGCACTACGCGAGCGCATACAACCTGCAGACCCGATCGTGGTCGCGCATCGCTACATTACCCGTGCGGCCGATGCCAACGAGGCATCTGTTGCGCTGACCTCTGACGAATTCCAGCGCCGTATCGGCCTGGGTTGCCTGGCACTGCACTGGCAGAGCCACGGCTTGCATTACGGCATTGGCGTGGAGATCGACCAGTGGCTGGCGCGCGGCCTCAAGGTCATCGTCAATGGTTCGCGCGAATATCTGCCTGTTGCCGCAAAGCGGTACCCGGAGCTTTGCGCCGTGCAAGTGCGCGTGAAACCCGATGTGCTGGCCGCGCGGTTGCGGCAGCGTGGGCGGGAATCGGAAGAAGGGATTGCACGGAGATTGCAACGTGCGGCGCAGGGGTTCGATGTGCCGGAAGGCGTGCGCGTGGTGGAGATCGATAACAGCGGGGTGCTGGAGGAATCGGCGCAACGGTTGGTGGATCTGGTTCAGACGGATCGCGTTTGAATTGAATCACCAACGGCCCCTAAATCCCTGACGGTTTGCTCCCCTCTCCCGCTTTGCGGGAGAGGGGCGGGGGAGAGGGCCAGCGGTGCAAGCTGCGACAAGTCGGCAAGCAGAGCCACCATGCCCTCTCCCCCAACCCCTCTCCCATTTCATGGGAGAGGGGAGCAAAGCAAAAGCAAATCAAAGACCCTCAGACCGCTGCCCGCAAACACCGTCCCGCCATCTCCAGATAGTGTTCCAGCGGTGGCGTTTCCAGATCCACCACCTTAGCCAGGTCGTCATAGCGTCGTAGCCGCACGGCCTCCAGCGCATGCGGCCGCGCCGCAAACGCCTCGGCCTCGTCACGGCCATAGATCCCGCCCTGCAACTGCAAACTGTGCACCGACACCGGCGATAGCGTATCGAAGTACGACGCATCCACCGCGCAAAGGTAGCGCTTGGCGGCAACGTGCAGTCGAATCGGTTCGGTCACATCGGCACCAAACAGCGTGCTCAGTGCATCGGCGCCGGTTTCCTGGTGGCGCATATCCGTGGTGATGCTTTCGGCCAGCATCAGGTGTCCCACGTCATGGAGCAGCGCGGCAACGATCAGCGCTTCGCTTTCGCCGGCCCGCTCGGCCAGCAGGGCGCATTGCAGCGCGTGAGCGGTCTGGCTGATGTCCTCGCCGCCGTAGTAGGCAGTGCCGTGCTGGGCGAACAGGTTTTCGATATGGGGAAGCGTCAGCATGATCAGACCAGTACCTTGCGAATTTGCGCGGAGACGATATCGATGGCCGTCACGAACACGATGATGATCAGCATCACGGCGCACGTCTGGCCGTACTGGAAGCTGCGGATGATTTCCCACAGCACGGTGCCGATGCCACCGGCACCGACGATGCCCACCACCGACGCCGAGCGCACATTCGATTCAAAGCGATACAGCGCGAACGACAGCCACAACGGCAGTACCTGCGGAATCACGCCGTAGACGATCTCGGCAAGCGGGCCAGCACCCGTGGCGCGCACACCTTCGACGGGACGCGGGTCGATGGCTTCCACGGCTTCGGCAAACAGCTTGGCCAGCACACCCATCGTGTGTATCCAGATGGCCAGCACCCCAGCGAACGGACCCAGGCCCACGGCTACGATGAAGAGCATCGCGAACACCATCTCGTTGATGGCGCGGCATGCATCCATGATGCGGCGGGCGGGCTGATAGATCCATACCGGCACGATATTGGCCGAGCACAGCAGGCCCAGCGGCACGGCCAGCACCACGGCCAGTGCAGTGCCCCACAGCGCGATCTGTACGGTCACCAGCATCTCTTCGAGATAGTGGCGCCAGTCGCGGAAATCGGGCGGGAAGAATTCGGCGGCGAATTTCGCCATGTTGCCGGAATCGCGCAACAGGTCCATCGGACGCATGTCGGCGCCTTGCCATGACAGGGCGAGCATGGCCAGCACGATGCCCCATACCATCATCATCGGTAGCGATGTACGAGGCGGGCGAACAGTGCTTTGGGGCGAGGGGGGCAGGCCAGGCTTGGCAGTGACGGTCATCGGGTCAATCCGGAAGTCATACGGAGCGGGAGGGCGGGCGTCGATGCCAGTCCTCCCGTAAGGCTTGCTACGTGCTTACTGCGTACTCGTTGCAGCGGCAGCCTTGTCGAGATCGGCCAGGCGGCGCGTCAAGTCGGCCAGCTTCTTTTCCTTGTCGGCGTCGGCCAGCGTGGTGTCGGATTCAATGCGGCTCTTTTCGCGCGCCAGTTCGATCTGGCGAATCGGTACCAGTTGCGCATCGGACGATGCGCGGAAGCCCTGGTACGTCAGCGTGGTCAGGATCTGCTTTTCGCGTGCAGCGTCGGCACCCTTGCCGTAGTTGACGAAGAAGGTCTGGATCTTCTTCTTCATTTCCGGCGTCAGGTCCTTGCGATACACCATCGGGTCAGCCGGAATCAGCGGCGACTTCCACAGCACGCGCAGATCGTCATAGGCGTTCTTGCCCGTGTTGATGCGATAGCGTTCCAGGTTCTCGGTGTTGTTCACGGCCACGTCGATCTGCTTGTTCAGCACGGAGAGCAGATTCGTTTCGTGGTTGCCGATGCGTACGGCCTTGAACAGCGTCTTCGGATCTACCTTGTTGGCGTTCCACAGGTAGTAGCCCGGCACGGCCGTGCCCGACGTCGAGTTCGGATCGCCGGCGCCGTAGGTCAGATCCTTGCCGCGCTTGATCACATCTTCCACGGACTTGATGTTGCTGTCCTTGCGCACCACCAGCAGCGACCAGTAGCCCGGGTTGCCGTCCTTGTCGATCACCGAGGCGAACACTTCGCCGTTGGCGCGGTCCACGGCTTCCATGGCCGATTTGTTGCCGAACCAGGCGATCTGCACCTTGTTGAAGCGCATGCCTTCGATGATGCCGGCATAGTCGGAAGCGAAGAACGGCTTGACCTGCACGCCGAGCGTCTTGCTCAGATCGTCGATCAGGGGCTGCCAGGCGCTCTTGAGGTTCGACGACGATTCCGTCGAGATGAAGCCAATGTTCAGGGTCTTGGCGTCCTGGGCGAAAGCGGGCAGCGCCACGACACCCGAGGCCACCACGGCGAGAAAGGTTCTGCGAAGCATCGAAAACTCCGTTGGGAAAGCTGATGGACTGATGGGAAACGCTTGGGGGAATACAGTGCGGATCAGGCCGCGGCCAGATCCATGCGGACCATGGCCGGGACTGCCACGCCAATGGCGGGCGCCGGTTCTTCCGGCACGCTGTCGTGCAGCAGTTCGTCGGCTTCGGTGCCGTAGAGGTCGCGCAGCATGCTTGTTGTCAGCGCAGCCGAAGGGCCGTCGTACACCACCTTGCCGTGCCGCAATGCCACCACGCGCGGGCAGTAGCGCATCGCCACATCCACCTGATGCAGCGACACCACCACGGCCACCTTGCGGGTGCGATTGATCTGGGTGAGCAGCGACATCACGCGGCGCGACGATTCCGGATCGAGCGAGGCGATCGGCTCGTCGGCCAGGATCACGCGAGCGTTCTGCACCAGCGTGCGCGCGATGGCCGCACGTTGCTGCTGACCGCCGGACAGCGTCGATGCACGCTGAAACGCATAGTCGTCTATACCAACCTGAGCCAAGGCATCGAGCCCGGCCTGCACTTCCTCGGCCTTGAAAATGCGGGTCAGTGCACGCCACGCGGGGATGCGCGTCAGCATGCCTACCAGCACGTTGGTGATCACTGGCAGGCGGCCTACCAGATTGAACTGCTGGAATACGAAACCGGTCTCGGCGCGCACCTTGCGAACATCGCGGGCCAGACGGCCATGGCGCTGCACGGTGCGGCCGTTGACGAGGATCTCGCCGGAACCTGCATCGCCCGTGACGAAGCCGGCCACGTGGCGCAGCAGCGTCGACTTGCCCGAACCCGATGCGCCCAGCAGCGCAACCATTTCGCCGGGGGCGATGTGTAGCGTGACATCGTCGAGCGCCTTGCGGTCCGCGCGGAACGATTTGCTCAGTCCGCGGACTTCAATTGCATGCGTCATGCCGACTCCCTTGCTTGAATGACCTGCGCATTCTGGGGGGAGTCGATGACAGAACGATGACTTGTACCGGAGGTTTTCCGATGGGGAGCAAAGGCTACATCAGGATGATGTCGTACTGCTCCTGGTGAAACGTAGACTCCACTTGCAGCGAGATCGGCTTGCCGATGAAGTCACCGAGCATGGCCAGATGCTGGCTTTCTTCTTCGAGGAACAGGTCGATCACATCCTGCGAGGCGAGGATGCGGAATTCGCGCGGATTGAACTGGCGCGATTCGCGCATGATCTCGCGGAAGATGTCGTAGCAGACCGTGCGCGGCGTCTTGACCTGACCCTTGCCCGTGCAGACCGGGCACTGTTCGCACAGCACATGCGCGAGCGATTCGCGCGTGCGCTTGCGCGTCATCTCGACCAGGCCGAGTTGCGAGAAACCGTTGACCGTGATGCGCGTGCGATCACGCGACAGCGCGCGCTTCAACTCCGACAGCACCGCATCGCGATGCTCGACATTTTCCATGTCGATGAAGTCGATGATGATGATGCCGCCCAGGTTGCGCAGGCGAAGCTGGCGCGCGATGGTGTGCGCCGCTTCGAGGTTGGTCTTGAAGATCGTGTCGTCGAAGTTCCGCGCGCCGACGTAACCGCCGGTGTTGACGTCGATGGTCGTCATCGCCTCGGTCTGGTCGATCATCAGGTAACCGCCGGACTTCAGGTCCACGCGCCGCGACAGCGCCTTCTCGATCTCGGCATCGATATTGAACAGGTCGAAGATCGGCCGCTCGCCGGTGTAGTGCGACAGCCGCGACAGCACGGCCGGCGTGTACTCCTGCGCGAACTCCACGAGCTTCTGGTAGTTCTCGCGCGAGTCCACCTGGATCACGCCGGTGGCATCGTTGATGAAGTCGCGCAGCACACGCTGCGCAAGATTCAGATCCTGATAAAGCAGGCTGGGCGACGGTTGCGTGGTGGCGTTCTGGCGGATCGACGCCCAGATCTTGCGCAGGTAGGATATATCGTTGCCGAGCTCCTCGTTGCTGGCTTCCTCGGCGATGGTGCGCACGATGAAACCGCCACGCTCGTCAGTGGGGACGAGTCCCTGCACGCGGGCACGCAGCGCTTCGCGATCCACTTCGCCCTCGATGCGTTGCGAGATGCCGATGTGTGGGTCCTGCGGCAGGTAGACCAGCGTACGGCCAGCGATGCTGACCTGCGTGGAAAGCCGCGCGCCCTTCGTGCCGATCGGGTCCTTGATGACCTGCACCATGAGCGCCTGGCCTTCGAACAGCGTTTTTTCGATGGCAGCGTGGCCGTTCTTCTCGCCATCGCGCGGATGCCAGATGTCCGCCACATGCAGGAAGGCCGCACGCTCGAGTCCGATATCGATGAAAGCGGACTGCATGCCCGGCAGGACTCGCACGACCTTGCCTAGGTAGATGTTGCCGACCAGCCCGCGGGTGAGCGTGCGTTCGACATGCAATTCCTGCACGGCCGCCTGCTGCACGATGGCCACGCGCGTCTCTTGGGGCGTGATATTGACGAGGATGTCTTCGGTCATGGCGATAGATGCGGCTGGATGCGCGTCGCCGGTTGGCCGGCGCTTGTTGTTGTCGCCCGGTGCGACCGGGCATCGTGCCTGTCAGAAGCGCAGATCCGCTTCGCGCAGCAGCGCCGCCGTCTCGAACAAGGGCAAGCCCATGATACCCGAATAGCTTCCGTCGATTCGCTCGACAAACTCCGCCGCGCGGCCCTGGATGCCATACGCACCGGCCTTTCCGAGCGGCTCGCCACTGGCCACATAGCGCTCGATCTCGGCACCGCTCATCGCACGGAAAGTGACGTGGGAGATCGACAGCGCATGGCGCTGGCCTCGCGCCGACACTACGGTCACGGCGGTCAGCACCCGATGCGTGGCGCCGGACAGTGCCGACAGCATCCTTGCTGCATCGGCCGCATCGGCGGGTTTGCCGAGAATCTCGCCACCCAGGCAGACCGTGGTATCCGAAGTCAGAATCGGCGCCTCGGCCAGCCCACGCCGGATGCGGCGCTGCAGCGCAGCGTCGGCCTTGAGTGCGCACACGCGCTGCACGTAGGCATCGGGGGTCTCGCCGGGTAACTCGACCTCCAGCGCCTCGGCATCCTCGCTGGCATCGGCAAGCAGCAATTCATGCGTGACGCCAAGCTGGGTCAGCAGTTCACGACGGCGGGGAGATTGGGAGGCGAGATAGAGGAGGGCGGTCACGGGGATCGGTGCGAAAAAGGAGTGCGCCGATTGTACGCGTGGTAGCGAGGTGCCGAGTGTTTGCTCCCTCTCGGTTTTCTCCCCTCTCCCGCTTGCGGGAGAGGGGCGGGGGTGAGGGCCAGCGGTTCTATCCACGACAAGTCGCAATTTGTACCGCTATGCCCTCACCCCCAACCCCTCTCCCATTGCATGGGAGAGGGGAGCACAACAATAGGAAGCGAGAAACTCACACCCGATGATACGGATGCCCCTGCGTCACCGACCACGCGCGATACAACTGCTCGGCCAGCAGTACCCGCACCATGCCGTGCGGCAAGGTCAGGCTGGAGAGTCGGAATAACGTGTGCGCGCGCGCCTTGAGCGCGGGGTCGAGGCCATCGGCGCCGCCGATCAGGAAGGCGACGTCGCCGCCTTCGCGTTGCCAGCCGGTCAGTTGCTCGGACAACTGGACAGTCGTCCAGTCCTTGCCGCGCTCGTCGAGCGCGACGATGCGGCATTGCTTCGACAATGACCCGAGCACGGCGTCGATGCGCGCGGCTTCGCGCTGCATCACCGTGGCGGCGTTGTTGCTGGAAGAGCGGGCTTCCGGCTTGACCTCGCGCAGTTCGATGCGCAGTTCAGGCGGCATCCGCTTTGCATACTCCGCAAAGCCGGATTCGATCCACGCGGGCATCTTGTGGCCGACGGCCACGATCACGAGTTGCATGTGCGATGCCCGGTGGCTCGGGTCAGGCCGAGCGCTTGCGCGCTGCGGTCTTGGCAGGGGCCTTGGCGGCCGTCTTGGTGGCGGCAGTCTTGCGAGCCGGTGCCTTGGCGGCCGTGCCGGTGGCAGTCTTGCGAGCCGGTGCCTTGGCAGCGGTGCCGGTGGCGGTCTTGCGAGCGGGCGCCTTGGCAGCGGTGCCCGTGGCGGTCTTGCGGGCCGGAGCCTTCTTGACAGCCGTGCCAGTCGAAGTCGTGCGCTTGGCCGGCGTCTTGCGGGCGCGGGCGCCCATCGTGGCCAATGCGTCGGAATCGGTATCCTCGTGGCCCATCGGCGGGGAGGGTTCCTTCATGCCTTCCGGCAGGCGGGCCAATGCCGGACGCAGGTTGGACGGGCGACGCACGCGCGGCGATGGTTCCGAGTCCTCGTCGTCCATCGGTTCGCTGGCCTTGGCCAGGCCCTTTGCGGACGACAGCTTCACGCGCACCGGCTTGTCACCCCAGATTTCCTCGAGGTTGTAGTACATGCGCAGTTGCGGCTGCAGGATGTGCACCACGGCATCGCCGCAGTCCACCAGCACCCATTCACCGGTTTCCAGACCTTCGACGGCGATGATATGACCGCCGGCGTCCTTGACCGTTTCCCGTACCGACGCCGCCAGCGCCTTGGTCTGGCGGTTCGAACTACCGCTGGCGATCACCACCCGGTCGAACAGTTCGGTCAGGTGAGTGGTGTCGAACACCTTGATGTCCTGCGCCTTCACATCCTCGAGTCCGTCGACGATCGCGCGCTGCAGTTTACGAATATCCATGGTGTCTTTCTTGTTCAGCTTCATTCGGGTAGGGTGCGCGTCGGCTCAGGGGTTCTGGTATAGCCCGTGACGCGCGATGTAGTGTGCCACGCCGGCCGGCAGTTGGTCATCTGCCTGGTCCGGCAGCACGCCGCCTGCCAGATGCTGGCGCAGGCCGGTGGACGACAGGTCGACGGCAAGCGTCTGGTCGATCCACATATGTCCGGAGGGCGTGCATTGTATCAGGTGCGTGTCCGCCTGACGTTGCTGCATGGCTTCCAGCACCGGACCCTCCAGCGCATCGAGATGGAAACCCGGGCGCGTGGCGATGCACAGGTGCACATATTTGAACAGTGCCTCCCAGCCGTGCCATGTGTGCAGGCGCAGCAATTGGTCGGCACCCATCAGCCAGGACAGCGATGCCTGGGCGCCATAGGCCTCGCGCAGGTGCCGCACGGTATCGATGGTGTAGCTGGGGCCCTCGCGCTCCACCTCCATGCGGCTCACGCGTACCTTGCCGCGTGCCGGGGCGAGCGTGGCCGCAGCCAGTTCCGTCATCGCCAGCCGGTCGGCGGCGGGTGTCACGTGATCACCCTTCTGCCAGGATTGCCCGGTCGGAATCCAGACCAGTTCATCGAGATCGAGGTGGTCCAGCGCAAGCTCCGCCAGTGCGATATGGCCACGATGCGGCGGGTCGAAAGTGCCGCCCAGGATACCCAGGCGATAGGGGCGAGTCGTTTCAGTGCCGGTCGGGCGGGTGGCTTCGGTCATCGACATCAGGCCCAGTCCCGCGCGGGCAGGAAATCGGTATAGAGCGCCGCTTCCGGCGTGCCCGGCTCCGGTTGCCAGTCGTAACGCCACGAGACCTGCGGCGGCATCGACATCAGGATGGATTCGGCGCGGCCGCCCGACTGCAGGCCAAACAGTGTGCCGCGGTCGAAGACCAGGTTGAACTCGACATAGCGGCCGCGCCGATACGCCTGGAAATCCCGCTCGCGTTCGCCATAGGGCGTGTCCTTGCGCGCATTCAGGATCGGCAGGTAGGCGTCCAGAAATGCATCGCCAGCCGAGCGCATCATCGCGAAACTCTGCTCGAAACCCAGCGCCGAGAAGTCATCGAAGAAGATGCCGCCGATGCCGCGCGCTTCGCCGCGGTGTTTCAGGAAGAAATATTCGTCGCACCATTGCTTGAAGCGCGGATAGAGATCGTCGCCGAACGGTGCCAGCGCAGCCTGGCAGGTCCGGTGGAAGTGCGTGCAGTCGTCCGCATTGCCGTAGTAGGGCGTCAGGTCCATGCCGCCGCCGAACCACCAGACCGGTTCTTCATCGGGCGCGTCGGGCTTGCGGGCGATGAAGCAGCGCACGTTCATATGGACCGTCGGGACATACGGATTGCGCGGATGAAAGACCAGCGAGACGCCCATCGCCTCGAAGCCACGTCCCGCCAGCTCCGGCCGGTTGGCGGTGGCCGACGGCGGCAACGTGCTGCCCCGCACGTGCGAGAAACCCACGCCGGCCCGTTCCATGATCTTGCCGCCTTCCAGGATGCGGGTGCGGCCATTGCCCTGCAAGCGCTCCATGGGAGGCTTTTCCCAGTTGTCTGTCAGGAACGGCTGGCCATCGACAGCAGCGATGGCGTCGGTGATGCGGTCTTGCAGGCCGAGCAGATAGTCACGGACTGCCTGGGATTCGATCATGATCGTGGATGGGGGTGGGCCGGTGGCAAAACGGCCGGGCTGCGTGCGCCGGCCGTCATTGCGGTGTCATGATTGTACCGGCTTGATCCGCCCCGCGGGCTGCGGGGGCAATGTGGGCCGACTTCGAGACCCACTTCACGCCAACGCTGGCCGGATCCGTGCGGGTGACCGACTCGTTAGCGCTTGATCGCGCGATAGCCGATGTCGGTGCGGAACTGCATGCCGTCGAAGCGGATCTGCTCCACGGCGGCATAGGCGTTCTTCTGCGCGGCCTTGACCGTGTCGGCCAGGCCTACCACGCACAGCACGCGTCCACCGGACGTCAGCAGCGTGCCATCGGTCAGGGTGGTGCCCGCATGGAACGTCACGGCGTCGTCGGTCTCGGCCGGGATGCCGGTAATGGCATCGCCCTTGCGCGGGTTCTCGGGGTAGTCGTACGCGGCCATGACCACGCCCAGCGCGGTGCGGCGATCCCAATCCAGTTCAATCTGGTCGAGCTTGCCGTCCACGGCCGCTTCCATCACGTCCACGAGGTCGGTCTTCAGGCGCGCCATGATCGGCTGCGTCTCCGGATCGCCCATGCGGCAGTTGAATTCGAGCGTCTTCGGGTTGCCGTCCTTGTCGATCATCAGGCCGGCGTACAGGAAACCGGTAAACGGGATGCCGTCCTTTTCCATGCCGCGCACGGTGGGCAGGATGATCTCGCGCAGCGCACGGGCGTGCAGCGCAGGCGTGACCACCGGGGCCGGCGAATACGCGCCCATGCCGCCGGTATTCGGGCCCGCATCCGCGTCCAGCAGGCGCTTGTGGTCCTGGCTCGTGGCCAGGGCCAGCACGTTCTTGCCGTCGACCATGACGATGAAGCTCGCTTCCTCGCCCTCCAGGAACTCCTCGATCACCACGCGCGCACCGGCGTCACCGAGCTTGTTGTCGGCCAGCATCATGTCCACGGCGCTATGCGCTTCTTCCAGCGTCATGGCCACGACCACGCCCTTGCCAGCGGCCAGGCCATCGGCCTTGATCACGATCGGCGCACCTTGTGCGTCGATGTAGGCATGGGCGCCGGCTGCGTCCGAGAACGTCTGATAGTAGGCGGTGGGGATGCCGTGGCGATGCATGAACGCCTTGGCGAAGTCCTTCGACGATTCGAGCTGGGCAGCGGCCTTCGTCGGTCCGAAGATGCGCAGACCGCGTGCGCGGAACACGTCGACGATACCAGCGGCCAGCGGCGCCTCGGGGCCGACTACGGTGAACGCCACGCCTTCACGCTCCACAAAGGCGGCGAGCACCTCTGGATCGGTCAGCGGCACGTTCTGCAGACGCTTGTCGAGCGCCGTGCCCCCGTTGCCCGGGGCCACGTAGACGACCTGCATCTTGGGCGACTGGGCCAACTTCCAGGCCAGTGCGTGCTCACGCCCACCCGAACCGACAACCAAAACTTTCATGATCCACTGCCAGAAAAGAAACGCATGCGAGAAGCGGCAGCTGGACGAGGCCGGGCTGCCGCCATGGGGCGCGGTGCGAGGGTCAGTCCTCGATCACCGCGTTGGTAAAGACTTCCTGTACGTCGTCCAGGTTTTCCAGCGCGTCCAGCAGCTTTTGCATCTTGACGGCGTCGTCGCCGGTGAAGCTCACGTCGTTCTGCGGCTTCATGACCACATCGGCCACCTCGGCCTTGAAGCCGGCGGCTTCCAGCGCCGCCTTGACCTCGCCGAAATCGTTCGGCGGGCAGGTCACTTCGATCGAGCCATCTTCATTGGTCACCACGTCGTCGGCACCGGCTTCCAGTGCGGCGTCCATCAGCTTGTCCTCGGGCGTGCCGGGGGCGAACAGGAACTGGCCGCAGTGGGTGAACATGAACGCCACCGAACCTTCGGTGCCCATGTTGCCGCCGTGCTTCGAGAACGCGTGGCGGACTTCGGCCACGGTGCGGGTACGGTTGTCGGTCAGGCAGTCCACGATGATCGCGGCGCCCGACAGGCCGTAGCCTTCGTAACGGATTTCTTCGTAGTTCGCGCCTTCCAGGCCACCCACGCCGCGCTGGATCGCGCGCTGCATGTTGTCCTTGGGCATGTTCGCGTCCATGGCCTTTTCCATGGCCAGGCGCAGGCGCGGATTCGATTCGGCCTCACCGCCGCCAAGCTTGGCGGCCACGGTGATTTCCTTGATCAGACGCGTCCAGACCTTGCCGCGCTTCGCGTCAGCGGCGGCTTTCTTGTGTTTGATATTGGCCCATTTTGAATGACCGGCCATGTTTCTCTCCGAAGCGGAAAACGTGTCGTGTGATGTGGGAGCCCGGTGGCATGGCGCCGGCGGGATGCCGCGCGTGACCGGTTTCGGGTCGGTTTCCAGGTTTGTCCCTGACGATCCGGTGGCCACGCCATGTGATTGATGTGCCAATCTGCTGGCTATAATCAGCGCAGGATTTTATCACGCGCCCCTGCCGTGCCGCACCATGATCGATGGCCGGACACCGAGCGCCGCGCGGTTTCCTGCCTGTTTTCTGTCAATTGACACGCCGACTGCCGAGACCCGCCATGGCCGACCCCATCCTCATTGCCAAAAATGCCGATCACGACCTGATGCTGCTGCCCGAAATGGGGAACCGGCACGGCCTGATCACCGGCGCCACCGGTACCGGCAAGACCGTCACGCTGCAGACCCTGGCCCAAGGGTTCTCGCGCCTGGGTGTCCCCGTTTTCATGGCGGACGTCAAAGGTGATCTAACGGGCATTTCCCAGGCCGGCGTGGCATCGGACAAGCTCAAGGCCCGACTGTCCGAACATGGCTTGCCCGAACCCCTTTGGTGGGCCTGCCCGACTACGCTCTGGGATGTCTTCGGCGAGAAGGGGCACCCGGTGCGTGCCACGGTGTCGCACATGGGGCCGCTGCTGCTGTCCCGCATGCTCGAACTCAATGACACGCAGCAGGGGGTGCTGAACCTCGTGTTCCGCATTGCCGATGCCAATGGGCTGCTGCTGCTCGACGCCAAGGATCTGCGCGCGATGCTCCAGTACGTGGGCGATAACGCGAGCCAGTTCACGACCGAGTACGGGAATATTTCGTCGGCGTCGATCGGGGCCATCCAGCGCGGGTTGGTCGCACTGGAATCGCAGGGTGCGGACAAGTTCTTCGGCGAGCCGATGCTGAACCTGGAGGACTTCATCCAGACCGAGAAGGGGCAGGGCGTCATCAATATCCTGGCAGCGGACAAGCTCATGAATGCGCCACGGTTGTACGCCACCTTCCTGCTCTGGATGCTGTCGGAACTGTTCGAGAAGTTGCCCGAAGCCGGCGACCTGGACAAGCCCAAGCTCGTCTTCTTCTTCGACGAGGCCCACCTGCTGTTCAACGACGCGCCGAAAGGACTGCTCGACAAGATCGAGCAAGTCGTGCGGCTGGTGCGGTCCAAGGGTGTGGGCGTGTACTTCGTGACGCAGAACCCGGTCGATATCCCGGACACGGTCCTCGGCCAGCTTGGCAACCGCGTGCAGCACGCCCTGCGTGCGTTTACGCCGCGCGACCAGAAGGCAGTGAAGGTGGCAGCCACTACGATGCGTGCGAATCCAAAGCTCGATCTGGAGCAGGCGATCAGCGAACTGGGTGTTGGCGAGGCCCTGGTGTCATGCCTCGACGCCAAGGGTACGCCTGGTGTGACCGAGCGGGCGTGGGTGCTGCCGCCTGGGAGCCGCATCGGCCCGGCCACCGATGAGGAGCGCCGCGCCCTGATCGCCAACTCGCTTGTCGCTGGCACCTATGAAAAAACCATCGACCGCGAGTCGGCCTATGAAAAGCTGCGCGGCGAGGCCGTTGGCGCGGCGCGCGGCGCACCGACCGGCGCGAGCGACAAGGCGGGCGCAAAGCCTGCACCCGACGCAAAGGAAGAAGAAGGCAGCTGGGCTGGCGAGATCTTCGGCTCGCTGACACGCGGCACTGGCAAGACCGGCCGCGGCGATTCGATCCTGGAGTCGATGGCGAAATCCGCTGCCCGCACCGTGGGCTCGCAGGTCGGACGTGAACTGATCCGAGGCGTGCTCGGCAGTCTGCTGGGCGGGGGCAAGCGGAAGTAACAATACGTCTTCCGGCTTTCAGAAACGACATCGCCCGCATCTGGCGGGCGATTGTCATTGCGACTGTGCGGCTGCAGGAAACTCGTCACGGCTTGCCGACTGCTTTTCTTGCCGCCTCCGCATCCTCTCTTGCCTTGCGCGAGAACAGGCAGACGAAGAACGCTGCCATGCCGATGATGAATGCGATGACGGCCAGGCTGGCGAGGCCGGTGGCCGTGGAGGTCAGGATCTTCAGTGCTTCCATGGGGAGACTCCTTGTTGACGCCGGAAACGATGCCCGGACACGCGTCCCCAGTGTAGAAAGAGTCCACCCCGTAAAACGTTGAGGCGCGTCAAGCGCGCCCCATCGACTTCAGTTTTTGGTGCCGAACAGACGGTCGCCCGCGTCGCCGAGACCCGGGATGATATAGGCGTGCTCGTCGAGGTGGCTGTCCAGCGAGGCCACGAAGAGCTTCACGCCGGGGTGGGCCTTCTGGAAGACCTCGACACCTTCGGGGGCTGCCACCAGCGCAACGAAGGTGATGGCCTCGTCGGGCACGCCGCGGCGCTTGAGCACGTCCACGGCATGGGCCGCCGAGTAGCCGGTGGCGACCATCGGATCGCACAGGATGAACGAGCGGTCTTCCACATCGGGCAGGCGCACCAGGTATTCCACCGGGCGATGCTGCTCGTCGCGATACACGCCGATATGCCCGATGCGCGCCGACGGAATCAGTTCGACCAGGCCATCGCTCATGCCCACGCCCGCGCGCAGCACCGGCACGATCGTCAGCTTCTTGCCGGCGATGACAGGTGCTTCCAGCGGCACCAGCGGCGTGTCGATATGGCGGGTGGTCAGCGGAAGGTTGCGCGTGATCTCGTAACCCATCAGCAGCGTGATCTCGCGGAGCAACTCCCGGAACGTACGCGTCGACGTTTCCTTGTCGCGCATGTGCGAGAGTTTGTGCTGGATCAGTGGGTGATTGAGGATGAACAGATTGGGAAAGCGCGGATCTTGTTTCATGGCGGCTCGGCAGAGGCTCGACGAACTTTGTCGAAGTTCGGCAAAAGGAGGAGGCCCTCCCGGATACGGGAGGGCCGATGCAGCCGGATTGTAATGGATGGGGGCTGACCGCCGTTGCGCAGCGGCAGGAATTGCCGGGTGAAGGCAGCCGGGCGGGTCAGTCCACCGTGATGGCTGCCGATTTCGCCACCTTGCCGAACCGCTCGTACTCGGCCTGCGTCAGTGCCTGCAGTTCAGCCGCGCTGGACCCCTTCGGATTGAAGCCTGCCTGGGCCAGCTTGTCGCGCACCTCCGGCCGGGCCAGCGCCTCGACGAACGCGGAGTTGAGTGCCTGGACGATCGGTGCGGGCAGGTTGGCAGGGCCATAGACGCCAAACCACGGTTCCACGGCATAGCCAGACAGGCCGGCCTCGGCCAGCGTCGGCACGTTGGGCAGCGACGGCGCGCGTGTCTTGCCCGCCACCGCCAACGCACGCAGCTTTCCAGCCTGGATGTGCGGCAACGACGCGGGCAGGTTGTCGAACATCACGTTGACGTGGCCGCCGAGCATGTCGTTGATGGCCGGGCTGCTGCCTTTGTAGGGCACATGAACCAGTCCCGTCTGCGTCATCTGCGAGAACATGGCGCCCGCCAGATGCATCGAGGTACCCGTGCCGGCCGTGGCGTACGTCAGGCCGGGATGGGCCTTGGCATAGGCGATCAGTTCGGGCACGGTCTTGACCGGCAGGCTTTCGCTGACCTCCAGGACGATGGTCGACGTGCCGAGCAGGCTGATGGCCGTGAAGTCGCGGCGTGGGTCGAACGGGACGTGCTTGTAGATATGAGGATTCAGCGCATTCGTCGAAATGGCGCCGAAGCCGATGGTGTAGCCATCCGCCGCTGCCTTGGCCACGGCTTCCATGCCGATGTTGCCGCCCGCGCCGGGCCGGTTTTCGATCACCACGGGCTGGCCGAGCTTCTCGCCGACACGCTGGCCCACCGTGCGCGCCACCAGGTCGGTGGTGCCGCCCGCGGCGTACGGCACGATGAACCGGATCGGCTTGGACGGGAAGCCGTCAGCGGCGAAGGCGGGGGACATGCCTCCGGCAGCGAGCAACGTGGCGAGAAGCAGAAAAGCGCGCCGCGGCGCGGCGGTGGGGTGGGACGGCATGCGTCGGGTCTCCTTGATCTTTTTATCGGTTGCACCGTCCGGCCGGATCGCTCCCGTGCCGGGTCGGGCGCGGGTCATTGTATGGGAAAGCAGGTCATGCCGCCGGGGCCAGCCCGGGCGCCTTTTGACTTACAATCGGCGGGTTCGCCGGGTGCCATCGGCACACGACACCGACCGCCAGCGGCGACCACGCCCCAACCTGCTTTTCCCGTGTCCGCTTCCCAGAAGTCGCTCCCCTCGTCCCCGTCAGCAGGCGTTCACGCCGCGCATCGTGTCGGACTCGCCACTGCCGCCATCGGCGCGGTGCTCTTCTCCGCCAAGGCCATCGTGGCCAAGCTCATGTACCGCTACAACGTGGATGCCGTGATGGTCATCACGCTGCGCATGCTGCTATCGGCACCACTGTTCATGGCGATCGGCTGGTGGCAGGCGCGCAAGCTGCCGGCGTTGTCATGGGCGGATCGCGGGCGCGTGGTGTTCCTGGGCATCATCGGCTACTACCTGTCGAGCTTCCTCGACTTCCTCGGCCTGCAATACATCACCGCCGGGCTGGAGCGGCTGATCCTCTTTCTGACGCCGTCGTTCGTGCTGCTGTTCACCGCGCTGGTGTTCCGCCGTCCCATCCATGGTCGCCAATGGATTTCGCTGTTATTGGCTTACGCAGGTATCGTGCTCGTGTTCGTGCATGACCTCGACGTCAGTGGCGCGAAGGTCTGGCTGGGCGGAGCGCTGGTGCTGGCCAGTGCGTTGTCGTATGGTGTCTACCTGATTCTGAGCGGCGAGCTGGTACAGCGGGTGGGCTCGCTGCGGCTTGTGGCCTACGCCATGTGCGTGTCCACGCTTTGCTGTGTGATCCAGTATGCGGTGCTGGGCCGGCCCGTAGCCGAACTGGCGCAACCGGCGCCGGTGCTGTGGCTGTCGGCCATCAACGCGGTGTTCTGCACGGTGCTGCCGGTCTCGCTGACGATGATCGCGGTGGCGCGCATCGGCGCGCCGCTGGCGTCGCAAGCCGGCATGATCGGCCCGGTGTCCACGCTGGCCCTGGCGTTCTGGGTGCTGGGCGAGCCGATCACCGGGGTGCAACTGGCCGGTGGCGCGCTGGTGATGGGCGGCATGTATCTGCTGTCGATGAAGAAAGTCTGAAGCAAACCCTGAAACTAGTTTTGACGGTTCAACCAAGGAAGGAGAGAGACCATGGATTTCGGACTGCGCGGTAAGCATGCATTGGTGTGCGGCGCCAGCAAGGGCCTCGGGTTCGCGTGTGCCGAAGCGCTCGCGGCGGAAGGTGTCGACGTGGTGATCGTCGCGCGCGGTGCGGAGGCACTGGAGAAGGCTGCTGCCGACCTGCGCGCCCGCTACGGCCGCCGCGTGCTGGCGGTGGCGACCGACATCACCACGCCGGAAGGCCGCAAGCTGGCGCTTGACGCCGTAGCCAAGCTCGGTGATCTCGACATCCTCGTGAACAACGCCGGTGGTCCGCCCCCGGGCAACTTCCGGGATTGGGGCCGCGACGAATGGCTGGCCGCACTCGACGCCAACATGCTGACCCCGATCGAACTGATCAAGGCCACCGTGGACGGCATGATCGCGCGCCGCTGGGGCCGCATCGTCAATATCACGAGCGGGGCGGTCAAGGCACCGATCGACGTGCTGGGCCTGTCCAACGGCGCCCGTTCTGGCCTGACTGGCTTCGTGGCCGGCCTGGCGCGCGAAGTGGCGCAGCATGGCGTGACCGTGAACAACCTGCTGCCAGGGCCGTTCGACACCGACCGCCTGAAGAAAACGATGGAAGGCGGTGCCCAGAAGGCTGGCATCAGCATCGACGAAATGGCCAAGCGTCGTGCCGCGCTGAATCCGTCGCGCCGCTTCGGCGAAGCGTCCGAGTTTGGCGCCACCTGCGCGTTCCTGTGCAGCAAGCAGGCCGCTTTCATGACGGGCCAGAACGTGCTGCTCGACGGCGGCGCCTACCCGGGGACATTCTGATGGCTGTCCTGCGGCCTGACGGGGGGTGCAAGGCCCGCATCGCGTTGATTGCCCACGATCACAAGAAGGATGACATCGTCGCCTTCGCGGGCCGTCATCGCGAATTCCTCGCCCGCTGCGACCTGCTGGCGACGGGTACGACGGGCGGACGGATCGCCGACGAAACCGGGTTGCCCGTCTCACGGATGCTGTCCGGTCCGTGGGGTGGCGACCTGCAGATCGGCTCGCAACTGGCCGAGGGCAGGGTGACCGCCGTGATTTTCCTGCGCGATCCGATGACGCCTCAACCGCACGAACCGGACATCAACGCGCTGGTTCGTGCATGCGATGTCCACAACGTGCCGTGCGCCACCAACCTGGCAACGGCCGAACTGCTGATTGCGGAACTGGCGCGGCAGTGTGCGGAGGCGGAGAAGTAGTAAGCGAGACGAAAAAAACCGCTGCCAATGCAGCGGCTTTTTTTACCTCGACGCAGACACCGTCAGCGCGGCCTGACGGTCGTCGCCGTCGCCCGCAGTTCCGCTTGCCTCAGGATATGCGGCGGCAGTCGCTTGAGGATCAGGTGGACGGCCAGGGGGATGATCACTACGTCGTCGACGATGCCGAGTCCGGCGATGACGTCGGGCACCACGTCGATCGGAGAGAGTGCATAGGCCAGCAGGCCGAATGCAGCAGGCTTGAGCCAGGGCGGTGCATCGGGGTGGCGCAGGGCGTACCAGAACAGGCGGCCGTCACGGCGCACCAGTGTCCAGAGGGCAGAGAATCGCTTCCACATGATGGGCCTCCTTGGTCACACGATCAGCGGGTATGAGCAAGTAGCTTGGGCCGGTGTGGGTCGATTCAAGTTCCCCGGCGCGGGGAACGAAACAATCCGGCAGAAAAAACGCCGGCACGAGGCCGGCGTTTTCGTCACAGGGCAGAAGCTGCCACGGGATATCAGCCCGGCACGTTGCCTTCCACACCTTCCACGTAGAACTTCACGTTGTGCAGGAACGCGTCGTCTGCGGCCTTGCCGTCAGCCAGTTGTTCCTTGCCCGTGTTGTCCTTGAGCGGACCCTTCCAGATCGGTGCGGAGCCGTCGATGATGCCCTTCTTGCGTTCTTCCACAAGTGCCTTGACGTCCTCAGGCACCACGGCGTTGAACGCCTTCAGGTCGATCATGTTTTCCTTCAGGCCCCACCAGATGGTGCTGTTCTTCCACTGGTTGTTCAGCACGTCTTCCACGACCTTGTTGTAGTACACGCCCCACGAGATCACGGAGGCGGCCAGGTGGGCCTTCTCGCCAAAGCGGGTCATGTCGCTATCCCAGCCGAATGCGTAGACACCCTTTTCCTGGGCCGTCTGCACCACGGCGGCGGAGTCGGTGTTCTGCATCAGCATGTCCACGCCCTGGCCGATCAGCGTGGTGGCGGCTTCGCGCTCCTTGCCCGGATCGAACCACTTGTTCACCCATACCACCTTGACGGTAGCCTTCGGGTTCACCGAACGCGCACCCAGGGCGAAAGAGTCGATGTTGCGGATGACTTCGGGAATCGGTACCGATGCCACCACGCCCATCTTGCCGCTCTTGCTCATCTTGCCCGCCACCACGCCAGCCAGGTACGCGCCTTCATAGGTGCGCACATCGTACTGGGCAAGGTTGTCGGCAGTCTTGAAGCCCGTGGCGTGTTCGAACTTCACGTCCGGGAATTCCTTCGCCACCTTGAGCATCGACTCCATGTAGCCGAACGTGGTGCCGAAGATCAGCTTGTTGCCCTGGCTGGCCAGGTCACGGAACACGCGCTCCGCATCGGCGGCGGATTCGGGCACGTTCTCGACGAACGTGGTCTTCACCTTGTCGCCGAACTTGGCTTCCACAGCCTTGCGGCCGGCATCGTGGGCGTAAGTCCAGCCGGCATCGCCAACCGGTCCGATGTAGACGAAAGCCACCTTGAGCGGCTCGGCGGCCGCAGCGGCCGGTGCCGAGGCAGCACCGGTCTCGGCGGGCTTGTCGGCTTCCTTCTTGCCGCAGCCGGCCAGGGCCAGCACAGCGGTAGCGGCCAGGGCCGCCAGCGTGGTCCTGCGTGTCACGATCATCGATCTCTCCTTGATAAAGCGTCTTTGTGATGTGGTTTGACTTCGGGTTGATGCTTTCTTGTTGAAGCTTTGGTGATGCGTTTTCGGTGATGCGTTTTCAGGCGCTGCCTGGACGGAACGGCTTGCCTAGCGACGCCGGCATATTGAGTCGGATCCACGCAGGATTCCGAGAGATCAGTGCCAGCACGACGATGGTGGCCGCGTACGGCAGCATCGACAGGAACTGCGATGGCACGGAGACGCCGATGCCTTGCAGATAGAACTGCAGGATCGTCACGCCGCCAAACAACCACGCGCCGATCAGCACGCGCCCGGGCCGCCAGGTGGCGAAGGTGGTCAGCGCCAGCGCAATCCAGCCGCGCCCCGCGACAAGGTTTTCCACCCACATCGGCGTGTAGACCAGCGACAGGTAAGCGCCAGCCAGTCCGCAGCAGGCGCCGCCAAACAGCAGCGCGCAGAACCGGATCCAGCGCACCGGGTAACCCAGCGCATGGGCCGATTCCGGCGATTCGCCGATGGCGCGCAGCGTCAGTCCGGCCCGCGTGCGGAACAGGAACCACATGATGGCAAAGCACAGCAGCAGGCTGAAATAGACCATCCAGTGATGCTGGAAGAAGGCGGGGCCGACGAAGGGCAGGTCGGCCAGTCCGGGCACGGCCTTGGCCTGCGCTGGCATGGCGAAGCCGACGAAGCGTTGCGCCATGAAAGCAGACAGGCCCGTGCCGAAGATCGACAGTGCGAGCCCGGTTGCCACCTGGTTGGTCGCCAGCACCAGCGCGAGCCAGGAGAACAGCGTGGCCATCAGCATGCCGGCGCCCGCGCCGGCGATGAAACCGAGCATGGGCGACTGGGTTTGATAGCCGACCATGAAGCCGAACGCGGCGGCTACCAGCATCATGCCTTCGGCGCCGAGGTTCAGCACGCCAGCGCGTTCGTTGACGAGCAGGCCGAGTGCGGCCAGCAGCAGCGGGGTACCGGCGTTGATCGCCGTGGCGATCAGGGGAGCGAGTTGTTCCATGTTGTCAGCTCCGGGTCAGGCGGCACGAGCGCGCCAGCGCAAGCGGTTGTCGATCAGCGTGTCGCACGCCAGCAGGAAGAACAGCAGCATGCCCTGGAACACCCATCCAAGCGCCGAAGGCAGGCCCAGCCGCGACTGCGCCATTTCTCCGCCGATATAGAACAGCGACATCACGATGCCGCCGAACACGGCGCCCACCGGATGCAGCCGGCCCACGAACGCCACGATGATGGCGGTGAAGCCGTAGCCCGGGGAGATCGATGGCAGCAACTGTCCGATCGGACCCGTCACCTCGAACGCGCCGGCCAGTCCGGCCGTGGCGCCCGAAATCAGCAGCGCGCTCCACAGCGCGCTGCGCGACGAGAATCCCGCATAGCGCGCGGCAAGCGGCGCGGTGCCGCCCACCTGCAGCCGGTATCCGGCAAAGCTGCGGAAGATGAAGATCGACATGATCACCACCAGCACCAGCATCACCGCAAAGCCCACATGCAGGCGCGAACCGGGCAGCAGGTTGGGCAGCAGGAAGGCCGAGGCGAACACCTTCGACTGCGGGAAGTTCATGCCGTTGGGGTCTTTCAGCGGACCATTGACCACCCAGAGCAGCAACTGCTGGGCAATGTAGGTCAGCATGAGCGACACCAGGATCTCGTTGGCGTTGAAACGGTCCTTGAGCAGCGCGGTCAGCGAGGCCCACACCATGCCGCCGACGCAGCCGGCCAGCGCCGCCAGCGTCAGCACGACAAAGCCGCTCGTCGTGTTGCCGGGCACATCGAACCACAGCACGGTGGCGCCAGCAAAAATGCCACCGAGGATCAACTGCCCATCGGCGCCGATGTTCCAGATGTTGGCGCGGTAGCACACCGACAACCCGAGCGCGCACAGCACCAGCGGTACGGTCTTGAGCAGCACCTCGCCAATGGCGCGCGTGTCCTTTACCGGATCGACGAGAAACACCTTGAGCCCGGCCACCGGGTCCTTGCCGATGGCGAGGAACAGCAGCGCACCGAACAGCAGCGTCAGCACGAGAGCGAAGACGGGCGAGGCGTAGGCGAGGGCGCGCGACGGTGTGCCGCGCGGCGAGAGCGTGATGGGAGATTGCAATTTAGCCATGAGTGGGTGCCTCCGCGGTGGCGTCCCGCTCGCTGGCGGGACCGCCTTCCCAGAGGCCGCTCATCCAGAGTCCTACCTGCTCGCGCGTGGCGGTTTCGACGGAGATCGATGGCGAGAGGTGGCCTTTGGCGATGACGTGGAGCCGGTCGCAGATCGCGAACAGTTCATCGAGTTCTTCGGAGACGACGAGGATCGCGCAGCCGGTGGCCTTGAGCGCGAGGATCTCGTTGTGGATCTGCGCGGCGGCGCCCACGTCCACGCCCCAGGTGGGTTGCGCGACGATCAGTACTTTCGGGCCGGCCTCGATTTCTCGTCCGACGATGAACTTCTGCAGGTTGCCGCCCGAGAGGCTGCGCGCCAGCGCGTCAGGGCCGCTGGCCTTGACGCGGAAACGTTTGATGATGCTGGCGGCCAAGCCTTCGGCCGCGCCGGTAGAGACCATGCCGCTGCGCACGTACGGCGGCGTCTGATGCGACAGCAGCACGTTCGACGACAGGCTCATGCCCGGCACCGCGCCGCGTCCCAGCCGCTCCTCGGGTACGAACGCCAGCCCGGCCCGGCGGCGCTCACGCGCGTCGAGCTTTCCTGCGGGGCGGCCGTCGAGGTGCACGGCGGCAGCGGCGCCGCGTGCGTCCTCGCCTGACAGCGCCGCCAGAAGTTCCTGTTGTCCGTTGCCCGATACCCCGGCGATGCCGACGATCTCGCCCGCATGCACGTCCAGCGAAATGCGTTCCAGTGCCGTGCCGAACTGGTGCGCGCGCGCCATCGTGAGGTCGCGCACGGCAAGTCGCACCGGTCCGCGCTCGGTGGTCACGCGCGCCTCGCGCGGCGGCTCGCCGCCAATCATCATGCGCGACAGCGACGCCGCGCTTTGCTCGCGCGGATCGCACACGCCGGTCACGCGACCCATCCGCATGACGGTGGCGTGGTGGCACAGCGCGCGGATCTCGTCGAGCTTGTGGCTGATGTAAAGGATGCTCGTACCCTCGGCGGCTAGCTTGCGCAGCGTGACGAAGAGCGTTTCCACGGCCTGAGGCGTCAGCACCGAAGTGGGCTCGTCGAGGATCAGCAGTTGCGGATCGGCCAGCAATGCGCGGACGATTTCCACGCGCTGGCGCTCGCCCACGGACAGCGTGTGAACGTGGCGGCCAGGCTCCAGCGGCAGGCCATAGCGTTCGGCCGTGGCGCGGATACGCTCGCTGAGCTGCTTCATGTTGCCGGCGTCTTTCGGCGGCAGGCCCAGCGCGATGTTCTCGGCCACGGTCAGCGTGTCGAACAGCGAGAAATGCTGGAAGACCATGGCGATGCCCAGATTACGGGCGTCGTGCGGACTGGCGATCGAGACTGGCGCCCCGTTGAAGTGCATCTCGCCAGCGTCGGGTCGAACCGCGCCGAAGATGATCTTCATGAGGGTGGATTTGCCGGCGCCATTCTCGCCGAGGACGGCATGGATCTCGCCCGGTGCGACGGTCAGGCTGACGTCGTCATTGGCGGTCACGCCGGGGTAGCGCTTGGTGATATGCGCAAGCGCCAGCCTGGGGGGTGTTTGTAATGTCACTGAGGCGGCTCGAATTATTGTGGCAGCAACGTTTGGGCACTTGTGACGGCGGCTGTGCGTGGCGCAGCATCGCCGCGCACCATGCCTTCATCATCATGAATGCGTGATGATCGGAATTAGCGTTGAATTATATAAGTGCGTGGGGGCTGGCCGGACCACATTGACCCTCTAACCGTGCCCCACAACGGTTACGGGGAGGTTGCAAGTCGCGTGCCGGCCACACTGGCAAAGAAAAACCGCCGCGCTGCCGGTCAGGGCAGGGCGGCGGTCTGGGTTGACCTCAGTCAAGGCCAGGGTTACCCGGCGCTGGCACGTATCGTGGCGAAGCGGCCGTCGCGGAAGTCGGCCAGGGTCTGGTAGATCTGTTCCTGCGTGTTCATCACGAACGGGCCGTACTGTGCGATCGGCTCGTTCAGCGGCTGTCCGGCGATCAGCAGGAAGCGGGCATCCTCGCTGGCTTCCACCACCACGCCGTCGGATTGCCCGGCGTTGTCGAGTACTCCCATTCGCTGGGCTTCGAGCACGGCGGCATCCGCCTCGCCGACCTTCACTGTGCCCCGGTACACGTAGAGGAACGCGTTATGGCCAGCGGGCAGCGTCTGCGCAAAGGTCTGGCCGGCAGGCAGATGCACGTCGAGATACAGTGGCTCGGTCACGGGCCGCGTTACCGCGCCCGCCACGCCGTGCGAGGCGCCAGCCAGCACGCGAACGGTGCCGCCCGACGGCAGCGCCACGGTCGGAACCTCCGCCGACGGAATGTCGCGATACCACGGCGTCGTCATCTTGTCCGCGGCCGGCAGGTTCAGCCAGAGCTGGAATCCTTCCATGCGGCCATCTTCCTGTTCAGGCAATTCCGAGTGCACCACGCCGGAACCCGCCACCATCCACTGCGCGCCGCCGTTCTCCAGCAGCCCTTCATGCCCGGCGCTGTCGCGATGGCGCATGCGCCCGGCCAGCATGTACGTGATGGTTTCGAAGCCGCGATGCGGATGATCGGGGAACCCGCCGATGTAGTCGTCCTTGTTGTCGGTGCCGAAGGCGTCGAGCATCAGGAACGGGTCCAGGCGGCGCTGCAGGTTCTGCGTGAGGACGCGCGTCAGCTTGACGCCGGCGCCGTCGGATGTGGCAATGCCACGCACCACGCGGTCCACGACGCGTGAGCGCTGCACGGTTTCCGTGGCGGTGGCTGGTACGGTGGAAATGCGAGTGGTCATGTCTGTTCTCCGGTTGCGACGGCCGGGGCGGAAAACGCAAGGCCCGCCGTTCGATCTACCCATGCAATGTAAGGGTTTGGCGGAAAAGCGGTAGACGGCAGGCCGGCAACAGATCGTTCCAAAGTTGGGACGAAGTTGGCGCGACAGCAGTGAAAAATAGAACGACAGGGCGCGTGGATCGGATCAGGACCCGAGGTCTCTCCCTCGTCGGAAAACGCCGATGGTCAGCGCGCTACCTCCCGTTCCCCAATAGCCGGATTTCCGCAATTTTCCCGCCGGGAAGCGCCGGATTTGGGCGGAAGATGACAGGATGACGGAAGTTGTGTAGAATAGCGGTCTCTTTGTCATCCGTTGCTGAGAATTGTGGTGGGCGAGCCTGCACTCCGAACCCCCGCAATCCGTTGTACAGCAACGGCCGATTGACCGACGGCGCCAACCGAAAGCGCGTTCAACACGACATCAGTCGCCGTCACGGGCCAACCTGGGTTTCACCTCAGCGTTGCGCCGCACCTGCGGGTTCGGGCCTCACGCCTGAATCCCATCAACGGGTGATTCGCTGATCTCCGGTCGGCGTCGCACCCAAGTCCGTCCGCTGGCAATCCTGCCAGTCATGGCGGCAAGGCAATCTGAATCGGGCCCCGGCGGGCACCCATCGACAAATACCGCCGGCCCTATTGTTTTCCGCATCTGAAATGTGGCGATTGATCCATTTTCGTCGCAGTTCGGAGTTGGAGAGGGGAAGTATGTCAAAGCAAACCATCCGGGCTGTGGCCTGGGGCGGCGTCGTTGCCGTTGCATTGGTCGGGCTCGTCTCGTGGATCGGCGTCGATGTCATCCGCCAGTACCAGGAGCGCCTGCTCTACAACGTAGCCGACCACCTTCGCCTTGTGGCGATCTCGATGACGCTTGCGCTGCTGACCGGCTTGCCGGCAGGCATTGCACTGAGCCGCCCGTGCATGCGCCGCTGGGCGGACAAGCTGATGCAGGTCTTCAATATCGGCAACACCGTGCCGTCGCTGGCAGTACTGGCCCTCGCGCTGGCTGTGCTGGGCATCGGCGAGCGACCGGCCATT
Organism: Cupriavidus sp. DL-D2; assembly: GCF_039710735.1. Classification (NCBI taxonomy): domain Bacteria; kingdom Pseudomonadati; phylum Pseudomonadota; class Betaproteobacteria; order Burkholderiales; family Burkholderiaceae; genus Cupriavidus; species Cupriavidus sp. DL-D2. The sequence continues at coordinate 34,542 of NZ_JBDKXK010000006.1, forward strand.
CTGGCCCTGTGGCTCGCCTCGCTGCTGCCGATCGTGCGCAATACCTATGAAGGGCTGCGCACGGTATCGCCCGCGCTCAAGGAAGCCGCACGCGGTATCGGCATGACGCCGTGCCAGCGTCTGGTGCGCGTGGAACTGCCCAATGCGCTGCCAGTCATCCTTGCCGGCGTGCGAATCAGCCTGGTGATCAATGTCGGCACCGTGCCGCTGTCGTTCCTGATCGGCGCGAACAGCCTCGGCGAAATGATTTTCCCGGGCATTTACCTGAACAACCAGCCGCTGTTGTTGCTGGGCGCCGCCGCCACCGCGCTGCTGGCCCTGGCGCTGGACGCGCTGTTCGCCGCGGCGGGGCATGTGTACCTGCGCCGACGCGGACTCGCCTGAGTGAGGAATCGCATCATGACCAAACCGATACACCGCCTGACCGAAGGCCGGGCGTTCTGGCTGCTGGCCGCCATTGGCGTGGCCGCCGCCGCACTGCTGCTTGGCACGGCCCCGGCGCGCGCCCAGGAAGGCGCCAGCCAAGTGCGCGTGGGTGGCAAGAATTTCACCGAGCAGTTGATCCTGTCGTCGATGACCACGCAGTACCTCAAGGCCAAGGGCATCGACGCCACGCTGACGTCGGGCCTGGGCAGCACGCTGATGCGCCAGGCCATGGAGTCGAACCAGCTCGACGTGGTGTGGGATTACACCGGCACTGCGCTAATCGTTTTCAACAAGGTCGAGGAGAAACTCGATGGCCCCGCCGCCTACGCCCGCGTGAAGGAAATGGACGCCGGCAAGGGGCTGGTCTGGCTCGCGCCCTCCGAGATCAACAACACCTATGCGCTGGCCATGCCGAAGGAGCGCGCGGCAGGCATTACCAAACTTTCGGCCTACGCCGCGAAGATGCGCGCCGACGGCGAGGACACGAAGCATCCGCTGGCCGTGGACATGGAGTTCGCCGCCCGTCCCGATGGCCTGGAGCCACTGAAGGCTGCCTACAAGCTGCCTTTCACGCGAAAGGACGTGATCCAGCTCGATCCGGGTCTGGTCTATCTAGCCCTCAGGAACAACCAGGTGGACCTCGGGCTGGTCTACGCGACCGATGGGCGCGTGAAGGGCTTCGACCTCGTGCTGCTCGAGGACGACCTGGGTTTCTTCCCGCCGTATAACGCTGTTCCCGTGGTGCGCAAGGCTGTACTCGACGCGCGGCCCGAACTGGCGAACCTGCTGAATGCGCTGTCAGCAAAGCTCGACAACGCCGCGATGACCGACATGAACTACCAGGTCGACATCAACCATGAGCCCGTTGACAAGGTGGCTGGCGATTTCCTGCGCAGCCACGGCCTGATCTGAGGAGCCAGAACATGTGGAATTACCTCCAGAACAACTGGGCCATGCTGCTGCGCCTGACGGGCGAACATCTCGCCCTCGTCGGGTCGGCCGTGGGCATGGCCATCGTGATCGGTGTGCCGCTCGGCATCCTGATTACCCGCCACCGCTTCCTGGCCACGCCGCTGCTGGCGCTGGCCACTGTGGTGCTGACGTTGCCGTCCATCGCACTGTTCGGGCTGATGATCCCGATCTTCGCGCGCTTCGGACACGCGCTCGGTTATGTGCCGGCCGTGACCGCCGTCTTCCTCTACTCGTTGCTGCCGATCATGCGCAACACGTACACGGCATTAGCCAACGTTGATGCCGGCATCCAGGAGGCGGGACGCGGCATCGGCATGACCACCTGGCAGCGCATGCGGCTGGTGGACCTGCCGCTGGCCGTGCCGGTGATCCTCGGCGGGGTACGTACTGCCGTGGTGATGAACATCGGCGTGGCCACCATTGCCGCCGTCGTAGGCGCGGGCGGCCTCGGCGTGCTGATCCTGCAAGCGATCGGCCAGACCAACATGACCAATGTGGCCGTGGGCGCGGTACTCGTCAGCCTGCTCGCCATCGTCGCCGACGTCGCCCTGCAGTCCCTGCAGCGCGCACTGACACCGAAAGGAATCCGACAATGATCGAACTCGACAAACTCACGAAAGCCTTCCCCCAGAAGGACGGTTCCGAAGTGCGGGCCGTGAACGAGGTCAGCATGACCGTGCCGCGCGGCGAGATCTGCGTGTTCCTGGGGCCGTCCGGCTGCGGCAAGACCACCACGCTCAAGATGATCAACCGGCTGATCGAGCCGACTTCGGGCACGGTGCGCATCGATGGCGAGGACACTGCCGGTATCGACGGCGTGGCGCTGCGTCGCAAGATCGGCTACGTGATCCAGCAGATCGGCCTGTTCCCGAACATGACCATCGAGGAAAACATCATGGTCGTGCCGCGCCTGCTGGGCTGGGACAAGAAACAGTGCCGCGAGCGCGCCCGCGAACTGATCCGCATGGTGCAACTGGACCCGGACAAGATGCTCAAGCGGTATCCGCGCGAACTCTCGGGCGGCCAGCAACAGCGGATCGGCGTGATCCGCGCACTCGCCGCCGACGCGCCGGTGCTGCTGATGGACGAGCCGTTCGGCGCCGTGGACCCGATCAACCGGGAGAGCATCCAGAACGAGTTTTTCCAGATGCAGCGTGCGCTTGGCAAGACCGTGATCATGGTCTCGCACGACATCGACGAGGCCATCAAGCTCGGCGACAAGGTGGCCGTATTCCGCGGCGGCCGGCTCGTGCAGTTCGATCATCCCGACGCACTGCTGGCACACCCTGCCGATGACTTCGTGCAGGCCTTCGTGGGCCACGACAACACGCTGAAGCGCCTGCTGCTGGTGCGCGCTGGCGATGCCGCCACGATGCCGCCGACGGCCCGCCCGGACATGTCGCTGGCGGAAGCCTTCGGCGTCATGGATGAAGCGGATGTGCGCCATTTGCCCGTGGTGGACGATCAGCGCGCCCTCGGCTACGTCACGCGCCGCGACGTGCGCGCTGCGTTAGCCAAGGGCGGCAACTGCGCGGAAGTTATGCGACAGTTCACCACCACGGCGGCCTTCGACGAACACTTGCGCATCGTGCTGTCGCGCATGTACCAGCACAACACGAGCTGGCTGCCCGTGATCGATGGCGATGGCATGTACCTCGGTGAAGTGACGCAGGAATCGATCGCCGACTACCTCAGCTCGGGACGCTCGCGCGGCAACGCGCCAGTGATCCAGCCACCGGCGAGTTCGCCGCTGGCGATGATCGGGCCGGCGGAGGCGCCGGTGCCGGGTAGGGAGAAGGTGGCGGCGTAAGTCGCTCCCCTCTCTATGGGGCGCTCCCCTCTCCCACTTTGTGGGAGAGGGGAGCGCCCCGAAGCAGTATCAAAAAAAACGGCCACGTGGCCGTTTTTTTCACTCCAACACGCCAATCAAGCGTGACCCAGTTCGCCGTCCTTCAGGCGCCACAGGTTCAGCGGGTTGCCATCCTTCAGCGCTTCAGGCAGCAGGCCGGCCGGCAGATTCTGGTAGCAGACCGGGCGCAGGAAGCGGTCCAGCGCCGAGGTGCCCACCGACGTCGTGCGCGTATCGGACGTGGCCGGGAACGGGCCGCCGTGGACCATGGCGAAGCAGACTTCCACGCCAGTCGGGTAGCCGTTGAACAGGATACGGCCGACCTTGCGTTCCAGTGCCGGCAGCAGCTTGGCCGCGATTGCCTGATCGCCAGCGTCGGCTTGTACCGTGGCGGTCAGTTGGCCTTCCAGGATGCGCGTGACGGCCACCAGGGCATCGGCGTCCTTGCAGACCACGAGTACCGTCGAAGGACCGAACACTTCGGCGTGCATGCGGTGATCGGCAACGAACTTGTCTGCCGACGTTTCAAAGAACACCGGACGAGCCTGGTTCGGGCCCGTTGCATCCACACCGCAAGCGGCGCGCGTCAGACCCGCGACTTCCGACAGTTGCGCCACACCGCGCTCGAATGCGGCGTGGATGCCCGGCGTCAGCATCGTGCCAGCCGGCTTGCCGGTCAGCGCGGTGTGCGCAGCGGCACGGAATTTCTCCAGCGCCGGACCTTCAACTGCCAGCAGCAGGCCCGGATTCGTGCAGAACTGGCCCACGCCCATCACGAGCGAATCCACCAGGTCACGGGCGATCTGCTCGCCGCGTGCGTTGAGCGCTTCCGGCAGCAGGTACACCGGGTTGATGCTGCTCATTTCCGCATACACCGGAATCGGTACCGGACGGCTGTTGGCCACGTTCATCAGCGCCAGACCGCCAGCGCGCGAACCCGTGAAGCCCACGGCTTGAATGACCGGATGGGCCACCAGTGCGGTGCCGATGGCGTTGCCTACGCCTTGCACCATCGAGAACACGCCTTCCGGCAGGCCCGCATCGGCCACAGCCTTTTGAATCACGCGACCCACCAGTTCGGACGTGCCCGGGTGCGCCGGGTGCGCCTTGGCGACCACCGGGCAACCTGCTGCCAGTGCCGACGCGGTATCGCCACCGGCCACCGAGAAGGCCAGCGGGAAGTTGCTGGCGCCAAACACGGCCACGGGACCCACGGCGATGCGCTGCATGCGCAGGTCGGGGCGCGGCGGGGTGCGCTCGGGCAGGGCGCTGTCGAGCGTGGCGCCTTGCCAGCGGCCATCGCGAAGCACGCGTGCGAACAGGCGCAACTGGCCGGCAGTGCGGCCGCGCTCGCCTTGCAGGCGGGCGATCGGCAGGGCCGTTTCAGCGTGCGCACGCTGGATCAGTTCATCGCCGAGACCTTCCAGGCCCGTAGCGATGGCTTCCAGGAACGTCGCGCGTTGGTCGGGCGAGGTGGCGCGGAAGGTGTCGAATGCGGCTTCGGCCAGCGCGCAGGCGCGGTCCACATCCGCGGCGGTGCTGCCCTGGTAGGCGGGTTCGAGCTTCTCGCCCGTGGCCGGGTTGATGCCGTGGAAAGTCTCTTCAGTGCCGCGCGCGGCGATGGCGCCGATCAGCATTTCGCCAGAAATCGTCATGATTGGGTCCTGCGGGAAAAGTGATGAAAGGACGGCCAGAACACCGTCACGCAAGGGGAGAGGCAGGCAATGGTGCCTGCCGATGGAACTGCATGGGATGCCGACCGGAAGCGTCGTAAGACATCATATGACATCGCTTCCCGTCTCGCAACCGCACCATCCGTCCGGACAACGCGCGGATGGCGCATGCCGCTCAGGCGGGCGATCCGGCCATGGCCGACGCCTTGCGCAGGCGTTCACGGCTGTTGGTCAGGTGCATGCGCATGGCAGCTTTTGCCGCTTCCGGATCGCGTCGCTCGATCGCATCGAAAATGCTTTCGTGCTCGAAGTTCACGCGCTCCAGGTACTGTTCGCGTTCGGGCCGGCTCACCTGCAGGCGGCTGCGCGGAATCACCATCGTGCCGAGGTGGCCCATGATGTCCGTGAAATAGCGATTTCCCGTGGCACGCGCGATCGACAGGTGAAACTCGAAATCCGAACCCACTGCGTCGCTGCCTTCAGCGGCATTGCGCTTCATGTCGTCCAGCGCGCGGCGCATGGCCAGCAGATGTTCGTCGTTGCGGCGCGTGGCCGCCAGGCTGGCAGCCTCGGCTTCCAGGCTCACGCGGAATTCAAGCATCGCCAGCACGTCCATGGCCGTGACAATGGCCGAAGGATCGATGCGGAATGGGGAGTGGGTTTCAAGTGGGCGGTTCAGCACGAACGTGCCGATCCCGTGCCGCGTTTCCACCAGGCCGCTGGCCTGGAGGCGCGACAGCGCTTCACGCACCACCGTGCGGCTCACGCCGAGCGTGGCCATGATTTCGGATTCCGTGGGAAGCTTGTCACCCGGCTTGATCTGGCCCTGCTGGATGCTGTCGGTCAGGTTGCTGACCACTTCCTCGGCAAGCGTGCGGCCGCGGCGGCGCAGGGGAGCGGGCGAAGACATCGAGACGTTGGACATGGGCGTGCAGGTATGGGAACCAATGTGGGGATGACCCTGACGGTCGTACTGTTGACCGGTCGGGCACGCGCTCATTATACTGCGTCATAAGTCATACGACGACCGATAACGCACAGGACATTGCGGCCGTTTGGCCAATGTGGCAGCCGCGCCGCAATTTTCTTTCGGTCAGCTAATGTATTAGCGTATGAGCTACGATAGCAGGGCGCATTTCCACGTCATGGGGAGAGCGCGATCCCGGCGGTAAAACAGACCAGGACTCGGAGACGATCCACATGAACGCAACCTCTCTCGCCAATGGCGCGACCCCTGTCGTGACCGAACTGACTGTCGTGCCGGTGGCCGGTCACGACAGCATGCTGATGAACCTGTCGGGCGCCCACGGCCCGTACTTCACCCGCAACATCGTCATCCTGAAGGACAGCGCAGGGAACATCGGCGTGGGTGAGGTGCCCGGCGGCGAGAGCATCCGCCAGACGCTGGAGGATGCGCGTCCGCTGGTGGTGGGGCAGGGCATCGGCCAATATCTCGCGATCCTGAACCGCGTGCGCGAGCAGTTCGCCAGCCGCGACGCTGGCGGCCGGGGCCTGCAGACGTTCGACCTGCGCATCACCATCCACGCTGTGACCGCGCTGGAAGCCGCGCTGCTCGACCTGCTCGGCAAGCATCTGCAGGTGCCGGTGGCTGCGCTGCTCGGCGAAGGCCAGCAACGCGATGCCGTGGAGATGCTGGGCTATCTCTTCTACGTGGGCGACCGCCAGAAGACCACGCTCGACTATCGCACCGAACCCAATGGCGACAACGCATGGTTCCGCGTGCGCAACGAAGTGGCAATGGATGCCAAGGGCGTGGTGCGCCTGGCCGAAGCCGCCTACGAGCGCTATGGCTTCAACGACTTCAAGCTGAAGGGCGGCGTGCTGCGCGGCGAAGAGGAGATGGAGGCGATCATCGCGCTGCATGAGCGCTTCCCCAAGGCACGCGTGACGCTCGATCCGAACGGTGGCTGGCTGCTGAAGGACGCCATCCGCCTGTGCCGCGACAAGCACGGCATCCTGGCCTATGCAGAAGATCCGTGCGGCGCGGAAGACGGTTACTCGGGCCGCGAGATCATGGCCGAATTCCGCACGGCCACCGGCCTGCCGACCGCCACCAACATGGTGGCCACGGACTGGCGCCAGATGGGCCACGCGGTGCGTTTGCAGTCGGTGGATATTCCGCTGGCCGATCCGCACTTCTGGACGATGCAGGGCTCGGTGCGCGTGGCGCAGATGTGCTCGGAATGGGGTCTCACGTGGGGCTCGCATTCGAACAACCACTTCGATATCTCGCTGGCGATGTTCACGCACGTGGCGGCTGCCGCGCCGGGCCGCGTCACGGCCATCGACACGCACTGGATCTGGCAGGACGGCGAACACCTGACGCGCAACCCGCTGAAGATCGAAGGCGGGCTCGTGCAGGTGCCGAAGACGCCGGGCCTGGGCGTGGAACTCGATATGGACGCACTGGCGCGCGCCAATCGTCTCTATCAGGAAAAGGGTCTGGGGGCGCGCGATGACGCGATTGCCATGCAGTTCCTGATTCCCAACTGGAAGTTCAACAACAAGATGCCTTGCATGGTGCGCTAAGCGTCCATCTCGACGATTCCCAGAAATAGAAAACCTTCGATTCAGCAGGAGACACACAACATGGTTCAACCCTCGAAGGCCGCCCCGCGCGCGGCCCGTATTTCCACGCTGCTGCGCCGCTTTGCGGGCGTGGCGATTGCCCTGGCTGCCGGCGTGACCGTCAGCGGTGTTGCGCAGGCATCGAGTGCGGCGTGGCCGCAGAAGCCGGTGTCGATCGTCGTGCCGTTCCCGGCCGGTGGTTCGACAGACACCATCGCGCGCTACCTGGCGCAGCCGCTCAATGAGAAGCTGGGCCAGCCGTTCGTGATCGACAACAAGCCGGGCGCCACGGGCGCTATCGGCGCAACGTTCGTCAAGCGTGCGCCAGCCGATGGCTACACGATGATGGTGGCCTCGATTGGCGTGTTCGCGGTCAACCCGTTTCTGCAGAAGAGCCTGCAATATGATCCGGCGAAGGATTTCGACCTGCTGACCGTGGCCGTACGCGCGCCAAACGTGCTCGTGGCCAATCCGAACTTCCCGGCCAAGTCGCTGGCCGAGCTGGTGGCGTACATGAAGAAGAACCCGGGCAAGGTCACGTTTGCCACGTCGGGTGCCGGTTCATCGGACCACCTGACGGCCGCGCTGTTCTGGCAAAAGACCGGCACCGAAGGGCTGCACGTCCCGTATAAGGGCGGTGCCCCGGCCATCTCGGATCTGCTCGCCGGGCAGGTGGATGTATCGTTCCAGAACGTCAACGCGGTGCTGCAACACATCCGCACCGGCAAGCTCAAGGCGCTGGCCGTGACGTCGGGCAAGCGCTCCGCCGTGTTGCCCGATGTGCCGACCATGGCCGAAGGCGGCACCAAGGATGTGGAAGTCTATTCGTGGCAGGGCATCGCTGCGCCCAAGGGCATCCCGGCCGATGTGAAGACGCGCCTACACGGCGCTATCGTCGGCGCGCTCAAGGACCCGGCGATGCAGAAGAAGCTGGGCGAGCAAGGCTTCGAGGTAGTGGCCAACACGCCCGAGCAGTTCGTCGAGTTCGAGAACCAGGAACTGAAACGCTGGAAGACCGTGATCGAGCAGGGCAAGATCACGGCCGAGTAAGCCGGCATCGTCGCTGTCCACGTCAAAACCTCGCCAACCGGCGGGGTTTTTTTCGTCAGGAACCGATTCCCCCCTGTAGTGGGGCGTCCGCTCGCGCGCGCTAAATATGGGTGAATTCGTACCGATAGACGCTAAGGCGCTCAATCGGTCAAAGCAGTGTGAACAAGGTACGCAACAAATCTGGCGAAAAAGCTGGGGCTTTGTAAAAATTCACGTTTTGCCTATTGATCCTGGCTGCCGTTCAGCCACATTGGGCGCCGGCACCTTTTCGGCTGCCGTTCGATCTATCTCTCTTGGAGAAACGAAGTGAAAAGTTTGAAGTCCTGCTGTCTGCTCGGCGTAGTCGCCGCCATGGGCATGGCTGGCTGTGCGACGGAAACGTCGACCGCATTGCCGGTGCAGAAGGTGGAGAGCGCCAGCCGCCCGTATAACGGCCTGCGGACCCCGATCGCCGTGGGCAAGTTCGACAACCGTTCGAACTACATGCGCGGCGTGTTCTCGGACGGCATCGACCGCCTGAGCGGCCAGGCCAAGACGAGCCTGGTGACCCACCTGCAGCAAACCAACCGCTTCACGGTGCTGGAGCGCGAGAATCTCGACGAGATCAAGCGCGAGGCGACGATCAAGAACCAGGCGCAAAAGCTCAAGGGCGCCGATTTCGTGGTGACTGGTGACATCACCGAGTTCGGCCGCAAGGAAGTGGGCGATGTGCAGTTGTTCGGCATCCTGGGGCGTGGCCGTGAGCAGGTCGCCTACGCGAAGGTCAACCTGAACATCGTCAATATCACGACGTCCGAGGTGGTTTTCTCCACCCAGGGGGCTGGCGAATACAAGCTGTCGAACCGCGAGGTCATCGGGTTTGGCGGCACGGCCAGCTATGACTCCACGCTGAACGGCAAGGTGATGGACCTGGCCATGCGCGAAGCCATCAACAACCTTGTCAGCGCCATCGACGGTGGCATCTGGAAGCCGGTCCAGCAGTAACAGGCATTCGTCAAACTACGAGAAAAACAAATGATTAACTTGGTCACGCTGCGCAATGCGGCGTTTTTGTCGGTCGCCGCCGCGGTGCTCGCCGGCTGCGCTGCGCCCCAGCCGTCGCTCTATCAATGGGAAGGCTATCAGGCTCAGGTCTACCAATACTTCAAGGGCGAGTCGAAGGAAGAGCAGGTCATCGCGCTGGAGAAGGGCCTTGAAACCATCAAGGCGAAAGGGGGAGCGGTGCCACCCGGCTATCACGCGCAGCTCGGCATGCTGTACCTGAACCTCGGCAAGGACGACCAGATGGTCAAGGAGTTCCAGACCGAGAAGACGCTTTTCCCGGAATCCACGCCGTTCATGGATTTCCTGACGCGGAATATGAAGACGGATACGCGCAAGGATGTCGCGGTACCGGCCCAGCCGACCACCGCCGCGGTAGGAACCAAGGCTGACAACAACACCGGGAGCGCCAAATGATCCGTCGCGTGATGACCTATATGGCTACGCTGGCCGCGGTGGCGCTGTTTGCCGGTTGTGCCACGAAGCCGCCCGAGGTGGACTACTCGGCGTTCCGGTCGGCCAAGCCGCGTTCGATCGTGGTGCTGCCGCCGCTGAACGAATCGGCCGACATCAAGGCCACGTACGCCATGCTGTCGCTGGCCACGTATCCGCTGGCCGAGTCGGGCTACTACGTACTGCCCGTGGCACTGGTCGACGAGACGTTCCGCCAGAACGGCTTGACCGTCCCCGGTGAGATCCACACCGTCCCGGTGCCCAAGCTGCGCGAGATCTTCGGCGCCGACGCCGCGCTGTATGTCACCGTGACCGACTACGGCTCGCGTTACCAGGTGTTGAGCAGCGTCACGCGCGTCGCGGCCAAGGCCAAGCTTGTGGATCTGCGCAGCGGCGATGTCCTGTGGAGTGGCACCGCCGTGACGGCCAACGATGGTGGCAACACCAGTGGCGGCGGACTGATCGGCATGCTGATCAGCGCCGCCATCAACCAGGCGGTGAATCACCTCACCGATGCGGCCTATCCCATAGCGGGAACGACGAGCTATCGTTTGCTGTCAGCCGGCATGCCGGGCGGCATCCTGTACGGCCCGCGTTCGCCGAAGTACGACAAGGTGGATTGAGTGCCGCACTGACGCGGCTTCCGCGAAAAAAATGCCGCAGCACGCTCCCTCGTTCGAGGGAATATGCTGCGGCATTTTCGTATCTGGCGGAAGCGGTGAGATTCGAACTCACGGATGGGTCACCCCATCGGCAGTTTTCAAGACTGCTGCCTTAAACCACTCGGCCACGCTTCCTTGAAGGCGATTCTGATTGAACCGGCATTGTATCGCGTCAGCGGATACGGCCGGCCGCGCATTATACAGGGATGGCCGGGCTGGCGTGTATTGCGCTTGACGCATGCCCATGGATGATGAGGGAAAGCCTCAACGATGTGTCGTTCTCTGTCGACGTTGTCAGTGTTTGTCGGACAGCGCGGAACCATGTGAGGGTCGAGCATCTCCTATGATCACGACATGCGATCTTGGCGTGTCACGAAGTCGGCTTTTCAAACAGCTATTCGAGGAGAGGAATCGATGCAACGCAACGAACAACGCAAGGATCAACGTCAGCCGTGGATGGCGCTGGGCGGCCTCGGCGCCCTGGTGCTGGTGGCCGGGCTGGCCGGTTGCGCGCAACCTGGGTATGGCGGCTATGGCAACTACAACTCGACGCCGCAGCCTACGGGTTATCAACAGCCCGGCAGCGTGTATCAGGCGCCGCAGGGTTCGGTGTTCACCGGCCGAGTGGAATCGATCGAGCCGATCCAGAATACGCAGGGTAGCTCGGGCATTCTGGGTACGGTGATCGGTGGCGCCGCGGGCGGGCTGCTCGGCCATCAGATTGGTGGCGGGCGTGGCCAGACGGCGGCGACGATCGTGGGCGCAGTGGGTGGTGCCGTGGCAGGTAACCAGATCGAGAAGCGCACGGGTAGCAGTACGCAGACCGCGTATCGCGTCAATGTCCGGCTCGACGATGGGCGCGTAGCAACGGTGACGCAATCGAACATCGGCAATCTGCGTGTGGGTGACCGCGCCCGGGTGGCGAACGACATGGCCACGCCGTACTGATCGAACGCCGTAATAAAGAACGCCACACGGTTTGCGCCGTGTGGCGTTTTTGCTTTCGCATGCCAACCGACGAAGCCGGCTCAATCCTTCAGGAACATCTCCTGCAGATCATTGAGGAAGCGCCGCCCGAGGTCGGTGGGCTTGATCATCGTCGGGTCGGCTTCGAGCAATCCCTTTTTCTCGGCTGCCGCCAGCGTCTTGCCGATGGTGTGCAAGGGCAGGCCGGTGTAGTCGTGGAAGCTCGATGCCGGGACGCCATCGGTGAGGCGCAGCGCGTTGAGCATGAACTCGAAGGGCAGGTCGTCGGCGCTCACATCGCGCGACTCCTGCACGGCATTGCCCGCCAGTGCCTGCTCCATATAGGCGGCAGGATGCTTGTGGCGCATCTGCCGCAGGATGCGGTGCGGGAACGACAGTTTGCCGTGCGCGCCCGCCCCAATACCGAGGTAATCACCGAATCGCCAGTAGTTCAGGTTGTGCCTGGCTTCGCGATGTGGCTTACCGTAGGCCGAGGTTTCGTAATGTCGGAACCCGGCCTCCGCTGTGCGGGACTCGATGAGATCCTGCATCTCGTAGGCGATGTCTTCATCGGGCAGTGCCGGCGGAAACTTCGCGAACAGCGTGTTCGGCTCCAGCGTCAGGTGATACATCGACAGGTGTGTGGTGCTGTACGACAACGCCGCTTCGAGGTCGCTCACGCACTGGTCCATCGTCTGACCCGGCAGTGCATACATCAGGTCCAGATTGACGTTGTCGAAGTGCTGCAATGCGATGTCGATGGCGGCCCGCGCTTCGCGCTCGCCGTGGATGCGACCTAGCGCCTGCAGGTGGGCATCGTTGAAACTCTGAATGCCGATGGACAGACGGTTGATCCCGCTGGCCCGGTAGCTCGCAAAGCGCTCGGCCTCGAAGGTGCCGGGATTCGCTTCCATCGTGATCTCGGCATCGGCGTCCAGCGGCAACAGCGCGCGGATATCCGACAGCAGCCGGTCCATGCCGGCCGCCGACAACAGGCTCGGCGTGCCGCCACCAATGAAGATCGTATGCACGGGACGTCCCCAGACCAAGGGCAGCGACTGCTCGAGGTCGGCGCGCAGCGCGTCGAGATACGCGTCCTCGGGGATGTCGTGGCGATCGGCCTTTCCGGGTGCCGCGTGCGAGTTGAAATCGCAGTACGGACACTTGCGCACGCACCACGGAATATGAACGTAGAGCGATAGCGGCGGTGAGCCGGGCAGGGCGATCTTTCCCGGCTTGAGCCAGAGTTGCTGGTTGTCCGCCGGAGAAACCTGTCGCGAGGCTGGGGACGAAGGCGGGGACGACGCCGGGATGATCGGAATCATGCGCTGGTCCTGGCGCGCGAAGCTTGCAAGCGGGCAACCAGGCCCTGCAGCGCCAGTGCGCGATGGCTGACGCCGTTCTTCTCGTCGGCAGACAGTTCGGCGGCAGTTTTGCCGAGCGTAGGCAGCAGGAAGTGCGGGTCATAGCCGAAGCCACCCGCGCCGCGCGGGGCATCGACGACTTCGCCGGCCCAGGTGCCCTCGGCGATGATCGGGCACGGATCTTCGGGATGCCGCACCATGACCAGCACGCAGTAGTAATGCGCGTGACGGTTCAGCTTGCCGGCCAGTTGGGAAATCAGATGCGCGTTGTTGGCGGCGTCGGACTTCGGCTTGCCGACCATCTGCGCGTAGCGTGCCGAGTAGACGCCGGGAGCGCCATCGAGCGCATCGACACAGATGCCCGAATCGTCGGCCAGCGCCGGCATGCCGGACAGCCGGCTGGCGTGGCGCGCCTTGGTCAGTGCGTTCTCGACGAACGTGCCGAAGGGCTCCTCGGCCTCGGGAATCCCGAGTTCGCCCTGTGGCAGTACGTCAAAGCCGAGCGGTGACAAAAGTGCGCTAAATTCGCGCAGCTTGCCAGCGTTGTTCGAAGCCAGGACCAGGCGTTGCATCGTCACTCCTCCCGCGCTCAGAGTCCGAGCGCCTGCTTTTGCTGGCGCACCAACTCGGCAATGCCGGCCTCGGCCAGACGCGTCATGGCGTCCAGGTCCGCGCGGCTGAATGGCGCACCCTCGGCCGTACCCTGGACTTCGACGAAACCGCCGCTACCAGTCATGACCACATTCATGTCTGTGTCGCAGTTGCTGTCCTCGGCGTAGTCGAGGTCGAGCACCGGCACGCCGTCGACCATGCCCACGGAGATGGCCGCGACGAAATCGCGGATCGGACTCGTCGAAATCGAGCCGGCGCGCAGCATGGTGGAAACGGCGTCGTGGGCGGCCACGAAGGCGCCCGTGATGGCAGCGGTGCGGGTGCCGCCATCGGCCTGCAAGACGTCGCAATCGAGGTGGATCGTGTGCTCGCCCAGTGCGGCGAGATCGAACACCGACCGCATGGCCCGGCCGATCAGGCGCTGGATTTCCTGCGTGCGGCCGGTCTGCTTGCCCCGTGCGGCTTCGCGGTCCGAGCGCGTGTGCGTGGCACGAGGCAGCATGCCGTATTCGGCGGTGACCCAGCCTTCGCCGCTGCCTTTCTTGTGCGGAGGCACTTTGGTCAGCACGCTGGCCGTGCAGAGTACCTTGGTGTCGCCAAAGGCACACAGCACCGAACCTTCGGCGTGGCGCGTGTAGTGGCGGGTCAGGGTGATGGGTCGCAGCGCATCGGCCGCGCGTCCGCTGGGTCGCATGGGGAGTTTTCGTTGGAATCGGGTAAGACCGCGATTCTAACGCCGACAGGCTTCGAATGCCTGTCGCGCCGGCTGCGACCCCGGCAAACTGAAGCGAACGTTTCTCCGCCGTGGCTCAGCGCATCAGATTGCTGGTCTTGTCGATCGCGGCACGAATCTCGGCAATCGAGCGTTCGATTTCCTCTTCGCTGAGCAAATCGGTCTCGTTGCCGGTGCGTTCCAGGATTGATGTCGTGAAGGTGTTCAGGGGCAGCGTATCCGTCAGCACGGCGTCGTCATCGGGCACTGTGGCGTCGGCTTCCCACATCATCGAGATCGCTGTGGTGTTGTCGGCACCTTCGCCGGCATTGGCGAGCGCGCGTTCGATCAGGTCGGGAATGGCGTGGACGACCGACAGGTGCGTGACCTTGTCCACGATCACGCTCTCTTCCAGGCTGCCCCACAGGCCGTCGGAGCACAGCATCGCCACGTCGCCCGGCTCCAGCCGCACTGGCCCACCGATATCGATCAACGGCAGGTTGGGCGATCCAAGGCAGTTGTAGAGCTTGTTGCGCTCGGGATGATTGGCCACTTCCATGGGCAGGACGCGCTCCTGCTGCAGCAGGTTTTCTATCTTCGAGTGGTCCCGCGTACGTGTGAGGAGGGCGGCCTTGCGCATCAGGTAGAAACGCGAATCGCCGGCGTGGGCCCAGTGGATCTGGCCGTTCTGGATCAGGCAGCAGACCACCGTTGTACGCGGCACATCTGAGAGGCGATTGGCCTCGGCATAGCGATGGATGTCGCGGTGCGCCAGCATGATCGTGTCCTGCAGGAAGTCGGCAGGATTGCGGATCGATGGGCGCGCCTGCGCCTGGAACTGGCGCGCCAGAGTTTGCAGTGCCTGCTGCGCGGCAACCTCGCCAAAGGCGTGGCCGCCCAGGCCATCGGCCAGCACCATCAACAGGGCGTCACGCGTAAAGCAGTAGCCCATGCGGTCCTGGTTGATCCGGCGGCCGCCTTTCCGGCTTTCCTGGTAGACGGAGAATCGCATGCTTTATTCGTTATTGGTTTGGTGCGCTTGTCTGCGCAGGCATCGGCGCGTGGGGCGTTGTGTTGAACGTCGCATCATGCGGGGGCATCAGTCGCTGGAGCCGTCGGCCTGCGCAGTCTGCGATGGCTTGTCGGCGTTTCGTTCCTCGCGGCGGCGCAGCAGCGTCATGAAACGGCTCGTGGCGTTCATGCGCTCTCCTGCGGGCACAGTTGCGGGGCCGGCCGCTGCTGCGGCAGCCGATTGCTCGCCCAGCGCATTGCTCTGGTCGCGCAGTTCCTTCTGCAGCCGGAACACGCTCTGCGGCCGCTCCGACGGCGTCAGGCGCAGGCACCACTCCACCAGATCCACGAGGCCATTCGTATAGGTGCTGCGCAACCGCGCGATGGATTCCGCCATACGGTCTTCCTTTTCGCGCTGGTTGGCTTCCTGGGGCGGCATGCCGGCCATGCACGCGTACAGCGTGGCACCCAGGCTGTAGATGTCGGTCCAGGGGCCGAGGTCGCTGTGCTTGCCGTAGAGCTCGGGCGCGGCAAAGCCGGGCGTGTACATCGGCTGGAAACGTGCGGCTTCCATGGTCAGAGTCTGGCGTGCGGCACCGAAATCGAGCAGGATCGGCGATTCGTCCTCGCGCAGGTAGATGTTTCCGGGCTTGATGTCGAGGTGCAGAAGCTTGTGGATATGCACTTCGCGCAGCCCGCTCATGAGGTCGTGGAAGACTTTGCGGATAAATCGCTCGCGCAGCACCTTGGGCTTGCCCTGCTGCCGGGCCTGCAGAATGTGTTCCTGCAGTGTTTTGCCCAGTTCGTAGTTCATCACCATGTAGACCGTGGAGTTCTCGCGGAAGAAATTCACCACGCGAACCACGCTGGGATGCGAAATACGAGCCAGCGACCGGCCTTCCTCGAAGAAGTACTTCAGGCCGAGCCGGAACGATGCGGCATTTTCATCGGGAACGACAGGAATCAGTTCGCCGGGGCTGCGGCGCGCCAGCGACGACGGCAGGTATTCCTTGATGGCGACCGGAGTGCCGGTGTCGTCCGTGGCAAGGTAGACGAAACTGAACCCCCCGCTGGCCAACTTCTTTACAATACGGTAGTTGGCAAGCAGCGTGCCGATAGGAAGCGGCGCGCTCTTGGGTGTATTGGCGCCCTTGGACTCTGTCATAGGATTCGGGACCTCATTTGCTCCCGGATTCTCCGGTCTAATCGGTCACTTGTAAAGAAATCCGTAGCGGGGTGTGTTGCCAAAACTCCGCGCTTTTCCACGACCGATTTCCCTTGATTTTGTGGGCGCTCTGCCGTCCGCTCGGGTACATCGCGCCGTCTATAGCCGATCCCTTATTTTTCGACTCTTTCGCGAGATAAACGACAATGATCCACAGCATGACAGGCTATGGCCTGGCTACCGGCCAGGCACCGCTGACCAACGCTCAGGGCGAGCCCAGCGGCCGCACCGCCTCGGTTTCGGTGGAATTCCGCACTGTCAATTCGCGTTTTCTCGACCTGCTGTTCCGTGCGCCCGAAGAGTGCCGCGCGTTCGAACCCGCCCTGCGCGAAATGCTCATGGGCGAACTCTCGCGCGGCAAGCTCGAGTGCCGCATCAATCTGCAGCGCACCGATGCCGGTGGCGCCACGCTGGCATTGAACCAGGGTCTGCTGGACCAGATCCGCGCACTGGAATCCACGGTGTCGGCCACCTTTGCCAACGCCGGCACCATGCGCATGGGCGAACTGCTGCGCTGGCCCGGCGTGCTGGTGGAGCCCGAGCTGTCCCAGGAAGCGCTGCGTGACGCCGTGACTGGTGCCGCTCGCGAGGCGCTCAAGCAACTGCTGGAAGCCCGCCGCCGTGAAGGCGCAGCACTCAAGGCAACGCTTGAGGAACGCATCGACGCCATGCTGGCCATCGTCGAGCGCCTGACGCCGACGATTCCGCAACTCATTGCACATCATCAAGAAAAACTGACCGAGCGCCTGCAGGAAGCCTTCAACCTGGCCGCGCCGAACGGCATGCCGAACATGACCCGTGACGAGATTGGCGAGCGTATCCGCCAGGAAGCCACGGTGTATGGCATCCGCATCGATATCGCCGAAGAGCTGTCGCGGCTGCAGGCGCACCTCGTCGAAACGCGGCATATCCTGAAGAAGGGCGGCCAGGTGGGCAAGCGGCTGGATTTCATGATGCAGGAACTCAACCGCGAAGCGAACACGCTCGGCTCAAAGGCCGCTGCCAAGGAACTCGCCGATGCCTCGATGGAGCTCAAGCTCCTGATCGAGCAGATGCGCGAGCAGATTCAAAACCTCGAATAAGATCATGAGCGAAACGACCCACACCGCCATCGACACCGTCTATCCCGGCAACCTGTTCATGGTGGTGGCACCGTCAGGGGCCGGCAAGTCTACGCTGGTCAACGCGCTGCTGGCGCAGGATCAGTCCATTCGCCTGTCTATCTCGCATACCACGCGCAAGCCGCGTCCGGGCGAGGAGAATGGCCGCGAATACCATTTCACGACCGTCGACGAGTTCCGCGCCGCACGTGACCGCGGTGAATTCCTGGAATGGGCGGAGGTGCACGGCAATTACTACGCCACGTCGCGCGTATGGATCGAGCAGCAGATGGCGCAAGGCAACGACGTGCTGCTGGAGATCGACTGGCAGGGCGCCCAGCAGGTGCACACGCGTTTCTCCAACGCCATGGAGATCTTCATCCTGCCGCCGTCGCTGACGGCGCTGGAGGAACGGTTGAAGAAGCGCGGCCAGGACGAGCCGAACGTGATCACCCGGCGCCTGCTGGCCGCGGGTAGCGAAATGGCGCATGCATCGGAGTCGGACTACGTGATCATCAACGAGGTCTTCGAGGATGCGCTGCGACAGTTGCAAAACGTCGTTCACGCGACCCGTCTGCGCTTTTCGTCGCAAAAGGCGCGGCATGCAGAGCTGTTTATCGAGCTCGGCATTCACTGATGCAAGGGGCGGCCGGCAAGGTTTCGGCCGCGTGCTGTAAAATGACGGCCTGTCGAACAGGTTTCATCCCAAGGTGGATTTCATATGGCGCGTATTACCGTCGAAGATTGTCTGAAACACATTCCGAACCGCTTTGAGCTCGCGCTGGCCGCGACTTACCGCGCACGTCAGCTCGTGCAGGGCCATACGCCCAAGGTAGAGGCCAAGGACAAGCCCACCGTTGTGGCGCTGCGCGAAATCGCGTCGGGCCAGGTCGGCATCGAGATGCTGAAGAAGGTCCCGACCTGATTGCCAGGGCGGCCCGTGGTTCATCCTTGCTTCGCGTGCGTACGCATCCAGCCGCGCATCCAGCCGAATTCCAGGGGCCGCCGCCATGCCTTCATTGCCGACCGAACCCGCCATCGCACCGCCGGAAACCTCCGGCGCGGACGACTCGCGTGGAGCGCCGGCAACGAAGGCTTCATCTGTTTTGGGCGGCGCATCCGCCACTTCGGTGGCGCCTGGTACGCCGTCTCCAGAGGCCGTTCCGGTCTCTCCCTCCTTGACTGCCGCACCGTCAGCTACCGTCCCAGGACGTAAGCGCTCCGGACAATCTCCTTCTGTGACTGCCCGAACTGGTGCTCCCAATCTTCCCGATCCGCTCGGCGACAACGTCGTCGGGGAACGTGCCGTTGTCCCGCCGATGCAGCAGGGCAAGTCGCGTGCTGCACTGGCGAATGATCTGGTAGCGGAGCCCGTGGCCGGTACCGTGCCTGCGCCGCCGGGTGGTGATCTGTTCATCGACGCGGTGCTGGCGCAGTCATACCGGCACTTCTTCGGGCCGACCTCGCAGCCGGCGGTGCCGCCGCGCCAGCAGGTTATCTCCATCACGCGCCTGATGGAGAAGCTGGCCTATCTGAAGCCGGCTGACCAGACATTGGTGCGCGAGGCGTTCCAGTTCTCGGACGAGGCGCATCTCGGACAGTACCGGCAGAGCGGCGAGCCGTACATTACGCATCCGGTTGCCGTGGCGGAGTTGTGCGCGGACTGGAAGCTCGATGTGCAATCCATCATGGCGGCATTGCTGCATGACGTGATGGAAGATCAGGGCATCACGAAGAGCGAACTGGCCGAGAAATTCGGTCCGAAGGTCGCCGAACTCGTCGATGGTCTGACCAAGCTGGACAAGCTCGAATTCCAGAGCCGCGAGCAGGCGCAGGCGGAGAGCTTCCGCAAGATGCTGCTGGCGATGGCGCGCGATGTGCGGGTGATCCTGGTCAAGCTGGCTGATCGCACGCACAACATGCGCACGCTCGATTTCGTGCCGCCCGAGAAGCGGCGCCGGATCGCGCTGGAAACAATGGAGATCTATGCGCCGATCGCGCACCGGCTGGGTCTCAACACGATCTACCGCGAACTGCAGGAGTTGTCGTTCAAGGTAGGCTCGCCGTTCCGTTATGCCACGCTGGAGAAAGCCGTCAAGGCCGCGCGCGGCAATCGGCGCGAAGTGGTGAAGCGGATTCTCGAAGCCGCGCAGGCGTCGCTGGCGCAGGCGGGCATCGTGGCCGAACTCTCGGGGCGCGAGAAGACGCTGTACAGCATCTATCGCAAGATGCACGACAAGCAGTTGTCGTTCTCGCAAGTGCTTGATGTCTATGGTTTCCGCGTGGTCGTGGAAACGCAGATGCACTGCTACATGGCAATGGGCGCGCTGCACGGCTTGTACAAGCCTATGCCTGGCAAGTTCAAGGACTACATCGCGATTCCGAAGATCAACGGCTATCAGTCGCTGCATACGACTCTGGTGGGACCGTTCGGCACGCCGGTGGAGTTCCAGATCCGTACACGCGGGATGCACCAGATCGCCGAGGCCGGCGTGGCTGCGCACTGGATGTACAAGCACCAGGCCGACCACGCCAACGATATCCAGCATCAGGCCCACCAGTGGCTGCAGTCGCTGCTCGATATCCAGAGTCAGACTGGTGATTCGCAGGAGTTCCTGGAGCACGTCAAGATCGACCTGTTCCCGGATGCCGTCTATGTCTTCACGCCGAAGGGCCATATCCGTGCGCTGCCGCGTGGTGCCACGGCGCTGGACTTTGCGTACGCGGTGCACAGCGACCTGGGTAACCAGTGCGTTGCGGTCAAGATCAACAACGAAATGCTGCCGCTGCGCACGGAGCTCAAGAGTGGCGATATCGTCGAGGTGGTCACAGCGCCATACTCGAAGCCGAATCCTGCTTGGCTGGCCTTCGTGCGCACCGGCAAGGCGCGTGCGGCGATTCGCCATTTCCTGAAGACGACGAAGCTCGACGAGGCCATCCAGCTTGGCGAGCGCCTGCTGGACCAGTCCGCGCGCCAGCTTGGTATCGAACTCAAGGCGGTGCCGCAGTCGGTGTGGGAGCGGATGATCCAGTGGACCGGCAACAAGGCGCGCGAAGATATCTTCGCGGACCTGGCGCTGGGTCGGCGCGTGCCTGCAGTTGTGGCGCGCCGCATGGAAATCCTGCTGCAGGAACTCTCCGGCGATGTCGACAGCGCGCTGCTGGCGGCCGTGCAGACGTTTGCTGGCGAGGAAGCCCCGGCGGTGCCGATCACCGGCGACGAGGGTATGTCGATGATCTTCTCGGCATGCTGCCGTCCGATCCCTGGCGACTCCATCGTTGGTTATCTGGGCAAGGGCGAAGGGCTGCAGATCCACGTACAGGACTGCAAGGTGGCCAAGCGCCTGCACAGCAAGGACCCCGAGCACTGGATCGAGGTAATGTGGGCCAAGAAGACGACGCGTGCGTTCGACGTGTCGATCAAGATCATGGTCCACAACGTCAAGGGTATCGTCGCACGCGTGGCGGCGGACCTGACCTCTGCCGACGCCAATGTGGCGCACGTGGCGATGGAACAGCAGCAGGGCGGCCATCAGGAGGCCACCTATATGCAATTCGTGATCCAGGTGCAGAACCGCCTGCATCTCGCCAACGTCATGCGGGCACTGCGTCGCAATCCGGACGTCATCCGTATCTTCCGCGACCGGAACGACGGCTGACCGCTATCCTCCGGCTGTGCCTTTCGCGGGATAGCGCACTTCCAGGATATCGATCTGTTCAACGCCGACCGGCGTGCGTAGTGGCACCGTGTCCCCTTCGCGCGCCTTGATCAGTGCCTTGGCGATCGGTGAGATCCAGCTTACGTGATTGCTGTCGAGATCGACCTCGTCCATGCCGACGATGGTGATGGTCGTTTCTTCGCCCGACTGGTTCGCGTAAGTGACCGTGGCACCGAAGAAGATCTGGTCATTGTCGCCCTGCGGCGAGGGATCGACGACTTCGGCCTTGTCCAGCCGGCGTGTAAGGAAGCGGATGCGTCGGTCGATTTCGCGCAGGCGCTTCTTGCCGTAGAGATAGTCGCCATTCTCGGAACGGTCGCCGTTCGATGCTGCCCACGACACGATCTGCACGACGTCAGGGCGATCTACATCGATCAGGTGCATCAGCTCATCGCGCAGCCGTTGATAGCCAGTTGCAGTGATGTAGTTCTTGGTGCCGGCAGGCAGCGGTGTGGCGCCTTCGGGAAGATCATCGTCGTCATCGTTCGACGACTCTTTGACAAATGCCTTGTTCATGGTCCGGATCACTTCATCGGGCTCTCATTATAGGAAGTTGCTCGGGCCGAACGCCTCGGAAGAAAAAATGCGCGCAGGGGGCTTCACAAAACTGAAAACTTCTATATAATCTCTTTTCTCGGTTGCGGCTGTAGCTCAGTTGGATAGAGTACTTGGCTACGAACCAAGGGGTCGTGGGTTCGAATCCTGCCAGCCGCGCCAACCAATACGTGAGAAGGGCTTCCAGAAATGGAAGCCCTTTTTGCATTGGGCGCTCGGGATTTGTTTTGTGTCGATTTGGGAACGGCGCCACGTTGCGAGGCTCGAATCCTTATCGACAACCCATCGAGGGGACGCACATGCAGCAAGAAGAGTGGCGTGTGGAAGGCTATCGCGGCATGGATGCATACGTTCTGGTGACATCGCATCGCGATGCGGTGGCCGGCAGTGTTGGCGATACGCAGACGTGGGGCTACGAAGTGCGCGTGGGTCAGGAGGGTGCAGATCCTGCCGATGCAGGCGATACGGAAATTCTGTCGAGCGGCGCGCATGTGTTTGCCACACGGCATGCGGCCGAGGTGGCTGCGTTTGCTGCGGCTTATGCGTGGATCGACAAGCTGCTGGGTGACGCTCGGTAGATAAGAGACCAAGTTCCTTGCGATGCGTGCAACAGTCCATATCGACGCGAAAAGGCTGTCATCAAGGTCGATTTGATCGAGATCATTTTTGGTTTGGGGTATCACTCCTAGTCTGCAGATAAGGCGCGCCGCGGTGCGCGCCAGCTGCAGAAGACAAGGAGGTGCGATGCCCGAGTACGAAGGCTTCAAGATCGTTTATGAAGTGCTTGCCATGCCCAAGGACAAGTGGGCGATCATGATCGAAATCATTCGGCGGCACGGGGGTGAGGTCTTGATGGCGCGACACAATCCATTTCCGCGTCAGCCGTTCGATACAAAGCTGGAGGCGCTGGAGCATGTCAATCGATACGTGTCGGAGACCGTAGCGCGTCTTGAAGGTGAGGCGGAAAATGATCGGCGGCGCCGTGCGTGACGCCCGGCCTCATTGAAAAGCCTCAGGCATGCCTGAGGCTTTTTTCATTTTGGTGCATGAAGTGCTTGCCAGGGGCGTCACATTACTGCATAATCTCTTTTCTCAGACGCGGGGTGGAGCAGTCTGGCAGCTCGTCGGGCTCATAACCCGAAGGTCGCAGGTTCAAATCCTGCCCCCGCAACCAGTACCTTGTACTGGAACCCCTGAGAGTCTCGGCAGTCATCGAGTAGTTTCCCAGCAGTTCCCAGGCCGTTCGGCCAACCTTCTCAAACTTCGATCAGTACCGCTTCAGCGCACAGAGCTTCGTCACGCTTTCAGCAATGATGCAGCTTGTGCGAACGTATCGCGTACCTGTGGCTGACCTTCGCGTTCCGCTGCCTCGGCGCGATCCTTCAGGCGCGAAGCCAGCACGGCAAGATTGCCGCCGGTGCCACATTGTTGCGCGGCGTCCTTCATCAGTTGCTTGAGTTCCTGGTCGATGTCGGCGCCATCGAATGCGCTGACCGACAGCGCGGAAATGCGCTCCAGAAGATTGTTGACCAATGCTTCGTCGTGTTGCGGCTCGGGCATGGCGTCTCCTTGGCTGTCGAATATCAGGGATGCGGGAGCAACGGCGCTTAGTCGCGCCGCGACAATTGCGGTGGGATGGCTACGCGTCGTCGGGCCGGTTTCAGCGCGCGCTGCGGCCATAGTACGTAGTTGGTATGCGGATCCATCGGCTTGCCGAAGTAGGACACCCATACCTGGACGCCATGCTCCGTCTCGGACACGATGGCGGCAACGGCACGCGCGGCGACGGACGGCGACTTCAGAAGATCTCCGAGCGCTTCCACGCCCTGGACCACATGGTGCTTCACCCCTCTGAACCACACGTATTGACGCATGGCTGCAAGAAAACTCTTTGTCATGATTGCTGTTCTTCTCGTTGGCAATGCGAAACAGAGACCACAGCTTACACGCTTGGGTGTGACGTTTTTGTAGGGAAGCGTCTGATATTTGTGGCATCGCATGTCATGGGCGCCGCGGCGGCGCAGAAAGTGCGCCAGCCGTTGCTGGAATGCTGTGTGAGCCAGCAAATTGACAATGTGACGCTGCTGTCTTAGCGTGGTTACATTGCTGCACAAATGTTGTCATTGGCTCGGTGAGCCGTGGAGGCATTGTGGAAACTCAAGCGGAGTTGCAGGAACGGCGCGAACGAGGCAGGGCTCTGCGGCAGATGGTGCCCCGGCGCGAACATGAAGTGATCGGCAACATCGATCGCGACCCCGTCGCGTTGCTCAAGCAGAGCAGCGAGGGGCGCGTGCCCAAGCTGATTCCGCTTCGATACGGGCGAATGATTGCGTCGCCCTTCACATTCTTCCGAGGCAGCGCGATTATCCAGGCACATGACCTGGCCGGCACCCGGCATTCAGGCGTGATCCACCAGATCTGCGGCGATTGCCACCTTTCGAACTTCGGTGGATTTGCTACACCCGAGCGTGCGCTGCTGTTCGACGTCAACGATTTCGATGAGACAAGTCCCGGCCCCTGGGAGTGGGATGTCAAGCGGCTGGTGGCGAGCTTCGTGGTTGCGGCCCGGCATTTTCGGCACGGTTCAGTGGCTGCGGACGAGATGGTTCGTCATGTCGTCTCCAGTTATCGCGACCGTATGGCCGAATATGCGGAGATGGGTATCCTGGATACCTGGTATGACCGCATCACATTCGAGCGGCTGCTCGACAATGCGTCGGACCCCGACGTTCAGAAGCGTATCCGTCGCGCCATGGATCGCGCTGCCGAGCGCACGCACGAGGCGTTATTGCCAAAGCTCGGCATACGAGAGGGTGAAGGCGACCGGTGGCGCATTCTTGATGCGCCACCGGCCATCTTCCATGTGCGCGGTGAGCAAACCTTGTTCGACCCCGACGATGACTGGCTCGGCGTCGATGATCCCGCCGCCATCGTCAACAAGTGTTTCGGTGACTACACGGCCACGCTGGCACCGGATCGCCGCCAGTTGCTCTCGCATTTCAAGCTGCACGACATGGCGTTCAAGGTGGTGGGCGTCGGCAGTGTCGGTACGCGGTGCCTGATCCAGTTGATGATCGATACCCATGGCAAGCCGTTGTTCCTGCAGGTCAAGGAAGCATCGAAGTCCGTTGTCGCGCGGTATTTCAAATCGCCGTCAGTGGCGCATGAAGGGCGCCGGGTAGTGGACGGGCAGCGACTGATGCAGGCGGCAAGCGATCTGTTCCTGGGCTGGTCCAAGGGCCCATTCGGCCGGCACTTCTATATCCGCCAGTTGCGCGACATGAAGTTCTCGGCCGATCTGGAGCTGATGGATACCAACCTGCTCAACTTCTACGCGCGAGTGTGCGGGTGGGTGCTGGCGCGTGCGCATGCCAAGGCAGGCGGGCTCGCCGCCGAGATCAGCGGCTATCTTGGTACCAGTGACCGCATAGCCGATGCGCTGGTGATCTACGCCAATGCCTATGCTGATCAGGTGGAGCGCGATTACGAGATCTTTGTCGATGCCTGCCGCTCGGGGCGTCTCGAGGCGCGCACCGATACCGATATGGCCGCCGATTTCCGAGTTTGATCTGCCCATCTCCAGGAGTCCGGGATGACTGAAGACATGCTGCTGCAACTCATCATCGAAGTGGAGAAGGCCGATCCCATCGACTACGCCAACCTGCCGTTCGACGACGTCAAGCTGCGGGCGCTGGCGTGCAAGCTGATTGCCGAGCGGTCCATCGAACTGGAGTCGTCGGGCATGTCGCAGGATGCCTTGTTGGCAACACTCTGGGTCTCCACCGCCAAGCTCGTGCTCGAAAACATCGTGCTCAATGCGCGCCTGCTGACCTTGATGGGCAAGGCCGAAGATGCCCGGGTGCTGATCGACCGGATTTCCCGGCAATCGCGGGGATAATCCCGCATCGATTATCGATGTGGTGACTTGCGCACACACTGCGCGAAGCGCGCCAATTCGCTAAAATACGGCGTTTCTACCCGTTCGGACGATCCGTTGGGTGGGTTTGTCTTGGAGAATTCGGGTGATCAAGTGGATTATCGTCGCGGCTTACGTAGGTGCCATCTTGTATGTGCATTTCCGCGGCAAGGTCAGGTTGCCGTTCATGCGCCAGATGCTCGACCATTCGGCATTGGTTGCGCCCGTGAATTGCTTTATGTATCTGTTCTCGGGGGTACCGCGCACGCCGTATATTCCCGTCGAGCGTTTTCCTGATCTCGAAAAGCTGCGCGCTGCCTGGCCGCAGATTCGCGACGAAGGCCTGGCGCTGATCGCGATGCGCAAGATCAAGGCCGCGGACAAGAACGATGACGCCGGTTTCAACTCGTTCTTCAAGTACGGCTGGAAGCGTTTTTACCTCAAGTGGTACGAAGCCCAGCATCCGTCCGCCGAGCAGCTGTGCCCCAATACCGTAGCGCTGCTGCGCGAGATGCCGACGGTCAAGGCGGCGATGTTTGCCGAACTGCCGCCGGGCGGCAAACTCAATCCGCACCGTGATCCGTTTGCCGGTTCGCTGCGCTATCACCTGGGTCTCTCCACGCCGAACGACGACCGCTGTTTTATCGAGGTTGATGGCGAGCGTCATAGCTGGCGCGATGGTCATGGCGTGGTCTTCGACGAGACCTACCTGCACTGGGCCGAGAACCGCAGCGAGACCGATCGCCTGATCCTCTTCTGCGACATCGAACGTCCGATGCGCTACCGCTGGGCCGCGGCCGTTAACCACTGGATGGGCCGCAAGGTCATGACGGCAGCCAGCTCGCCGAATGACGATACCGACCAGACCGGCATGATCAACAAGCTGTTCCGCTTTGTCTGGCTCGGCGGCCAGTACCGTCGCCGCTTCAAGGCATGGAACAAGACCGTGTACAAGATGACGAAGTTCGGTCTGATCATCGGTGGGGTGGCGTTGATCGTCTTCCTCTGATCGAACGGGACGTTGTATTAAAAAAGCCGGCTGAATTGCCGGCTTTTTTGTTGGGCGATCGAGCAGTACTATCCTCGCCGCTCATTGCCCAACGCTTCATAGTGCGCACGCTTGGCTTCGTACATCCGGCTGTCCGATAGCTTCACCGTGTCCGTCAGCCGGTCCCCTTGCGAACAGGTTGCCGCGCCGATGGAGAAAGACAGTCGCGCACCGGGATAGAACTGGTTGTTGAGACCCACGACTTCCTCGATCTGCTCGACCACGGTGGCGGCGCCACGTTCGTCGCGGCCGGCCAGCAGGACCATGAATTCGTCGCCGCCGATGCGGGCGATGCAGGCTTGTTCGCCCACGGCCTTCTTGAGGACTTCGCCGGTGCGGCGCAGCAGGGCGTCTCCATCGCTATGGCCGAACTGGTCGTTGATGATCTTCAGGCCGTTCAGGTCTACGGCAATCACGCTGACGGGCCAGGGGCCCTTGCGGCCCAGGCGGGCCAGTTCGTCCTCGTAGTACGCACGGTTGTAGAGTTTGGTCAGCACGTCGTGCTTGCCCAGGAACTCCACGTAGGCTTCAGCCTTCTTGCGCGCGGTGATATCGGTCAGCGATACGAGCACCTGATCCCAGTCGGATTCGCAGCCGGGGAAGACCGACCATTGCATGAAGACATCGACCGCGCGGCCGTCGAGCGCGTAGTTGATGACTTCGCGTTGCTGCCAGAGTTTCTCGTGCCAGAGATCGACGAGTTGCTCGGCGAAGTGGATGCGCATGTCGTCGCGGAACACGTCGCCGAGGCGCGACAGCAGGATGTCCTTGCTGGGCGCGCCGAACATCGACAGCGTTTGCTGGTTCACGTCGAGCACGCGGATTTCCTGCATGCAGCGCGAGACGAAATCGGGGTGGACGTTCAGGAAGGTGCGGAAGTCCGTGATGCCCGCAGCCCGCACTTCGTCGAGCAGCATCTTCACGACGCTGAAGTCTTCCACCCATAGCGATACCGGCGAATGTTCGAACAGTCCGCGCGCGTATTGCTGGCTGCGGCGCAGCTCGCGATCGGCGCGTACACGTGCCGTGATGTCCTCGATCGACAGCAGCACGCGCGACCAGTCATGCTCGTGGCCTGGCATGACGCTGGCTTCCAGGCGGATGTCGAGCCGGTCGCCATCGAGCGTGTAGTTGACGGTCTGGCTCTCGAAGTGCTGGCCGCCATCCCAGAGTTGGCCGAGTTCCTCCACGTGCTGGTCGAACATGTCGTCGCGGAACACCGTGTCGAGGTTGGCGACGAGGTCGGCCAGGTCACTGGCGCGGAACAGGTCCAGCGTGCGGCGATTGACGTCGAGCACGCGGATCAGCGCCGAGCAGCGGGCCACTTCGGACGGATGCTCGCGCAGGTATCCCCGCAGGTCGGAGACGCCATCGGCCCGTAGCGCGTCGAACGCCTGGCGCACTGCGCTGAAGTCTTCCAGCCAGAGCGAGACGGGCGCGAGCTGGAACAGGGTCTGATAGTCGTTGTCGAGCCGTGCGGCGACCGATGCGTGCCCCAAGTTCTTCTCCCTTGTTGTGATGGATGGCATATCGCGCATTAGGATAGGCGAGCGCGCCTCACTTTGGGAGAAATCTTGCGGGAGCGAAACGCCTGTTGGCGTCCGCGCCACGCTGGTCAGGCCGCCAGGCGGCGTGCGGCGGCGGCCACGGTGTCGAGCGCGGCCTCTAGCTGAGGTGTGCGGAGGTTGCCGCAGTTGAGTCGCAGGTAGTGATTGAAACGGTTGGAGTTCGAAAACATCGCGCCGGGCATCACGCGGATACCGTCGCGCAGCACCTGTTCGAAAAGGGCTTCCGACGAGACATTGGCGGGCATCTCCAGCCAGATGTGCAGCCCGCCGCGCGGCAGCGTGAGCCGCGTGCCGGATGGGAATGTCGCGGCTACCTTTTGCGCTACCCACTCGCGCTGCATGCGGAGCTGCGTGCGCAGACGCCGCAGGTGCCGCTCGAACGCGCCGGTGCCCATGTACTCGGCCACGGCGATCTGGGTCAGCATCTCGTTGGGGCGAGACAGCCCGAACTTCAACATCTCCACGCGCGCCTGCCACCGGCCACCGGTGATCCAGCCGAGCCGCATGCCGGGCGCGAGGATTTTGTGCAGCGACGCGCAGTGGATGACGGTGCCGGTCGTATCCCAGGACTTGGCGGCGGTCAGCGGCACATCGTCATCGAACGTGGCCGAGCAGCAGTCGTCCTCGATCATGGCGATGCCACGCGCGGCACACCATGCCACAAGCCGCTGCTTGTGGGCGTCGGGCATCACGCAGCCCAGCGGGTTCTGCAGGTTGGGCACGACGCAGACCGCCTTGATGTTGTCGTAGGTCTGCGCGGCCAGTTCCAGTGCTTCGAGCGAGATCCCGGTCTGCGGGCTGCAAGGGATTTCGAGTGCCTGCATGCCGAGGCTCTCCAGGATCTGCAGCAGGCCGTAGTAGGTGGGCGACTCCACCGCGATGATGTCGCCTGGCACGGCCACGGCGCGCAGCGCGAGCGTCAGCGCCTCGGTGGCGCCATGGGTGACGACGATCTCTTCCGGCGATACATGGATCTTGTGGCGCAGCGCATGCCGGGCCAGTGCGGCGCGGAAGGCCGGATGGCCGTCAGCCTCGACGGAACTGCCGAAGAGGTCGGGCTGCTTGCGCAGCGCGCGGATGGCGGCGTGGCGCAGGTCGTCGGCCGGATACAACTCCGGCGCGCCACACGCACCGCCGAGGTTGACCTGGTGGTGGCGGCTGCGGGCAAGGATCGCGGAAATACGCTGGTGAATGCCCACATACTGTGCCGGGTCGGGCAGCCCTGGGGCGGGCTCCTCGATCGGGGCTAGCGCAGGGCGCTGCGGGGCCGCCACGAAGTAGCCGGAGCGCGGGCGCGCTTCCAGCAAACCGGCCGCTTCCAGTTCCCGGCACGCTTGCAGGGCGGTGGACAAACTGACGTTGTGGAGTCCCATCAGTGTCCGCACGGACGGCATGCGATCGCCCGTGGTCAACGTGCCGGCCGCAATGGCCTGGCGATAGTGTCCCGCCACCTGCTGGTAGAGCGGGGCGGATGCAGCGCGAAGGGCGGAGGGCACGGCAGACATGGGAGGCATCATCGCGCGCGGGCGATGTCCGGAACAGATACAGATTCAGGGGTTCTGTATCGTAACAGAGCATATTCATCGTATCTGTTCTGGCGTCGTGCTCAAACGCTTGTGCCTGTTGAGGGGAAAGGCCGGCCGATAGTCTGGAGGCTCGAAATGTTGCCAGGAGAAACACCATGCCAGCCCCTGATATCGTCACCCGGACCCTTCGCCTTGCAGCCGGGCAAAGTCTCATGATTCACCTGACCTCGGGCGTGGTGGTGCGCGTGAATGCGGGGCGCATTGCCCTGCACACCGCGCCGCGCTGGCTGGCGGGCGGCATCTTCACTGTCGGGAGCGAACTCGATGGAGAGGGTGTGCAGGTGATCGAAGAGGCGGGCTGGTATCGGATCGAGGCGCATTCTGCTGCGCAGTTGCAGATCATGGCGTTGCCGCCGCGCCCAAGCCTGTGGCGGCTGATAAAATCCCGGCTCGGCCGTTCTGGCCTCCTGCTGGGTAACGCCCGGCCACCAGACGACAAGGCCGCAGAACAATCGGTACCCCATGCTACGTCTCAGTGAAGTCAAACTCCCGCTCGACCATGCCGAGGGCGACCTGGAGGCTGCCGTGCGCAGCCATCTCGCTCAAATCGGTGTCAAGGGCGACGGCCTCGTCAAGTTCACCGTCTTCCGCCGCGCGCACGATGCGCGCAAGCGCGACGATATCAAGCTGACCTACATCATCGACATCGAGGTCAAGGACGAAGCCGCGGCGATCAAGCGGATGTTCCGCAAGCCGAACTGGAGCGTGACGCCTGACATGGCGTACCACTTCGTGGCGAAGGCACCCGAAGGCGGCCCGAAGCTGCGGCCCGTGGTGATCGGGCTTGGGCCGTGCGGCCTGCTGGCCGGTTTGATCCTGGCCCAGATGGGTTTTCGCCCGATCATTCTCGAACGTGGCAAGGAAGTGCGCGAGCGCACCAAGGATACGTTTGGCCTCTGGCGCAAGAATGTGCTGAACCCCGAGTCGAACGTGCAGTTCGGTGAAGGCGGTGCGGGCACGTTCTCGGACGGCAAGCTCTATAGCCAGATCAAGGACCCCAAGCACTATGGCCGCAAGGTGCTGGAGGAATTCGTGCGCGCAGGCGCGCCCGAAGACATCCTGTACAAGGCGCGTCCGCACATCGGCACGTTCCGGCTGGTCAGCATGGTCGAGAAGATGCGCGCGGAGATGCTGGAACTTGGTGCGGAGATCCGCTTCGAGACACGCGTCGACGATATCGATATCGACAATGGCCATGTGCGCGGCCTGAAGCTGTCGAATGGGGACTACCTGGCGTGCGATCACGTGATCCTGGCCGTGGGCCATAGCGCGCGCGATACCTTCCACATGCTGCATGACCGTGGCGTGTTCATGGAGGCCAAGCCGTTCTCGCTGGGCTTCCGCATCGAACATCCGCAGGGCCTGATCAACCGTAGCCGCTTCGGCAAGTTCGCCGGCAACAAACTGCTGGGCGCCGCCGACTACAAGGTCGTGCATCACGCGAGCAACGGCCGCGCCGTATACAGCTTCTGCATGTGCCCGGGCGGTACGGTGGTGGCGGCGGCATCGGAGCCGGGCCGGCTGGTGACGAACGGCATGAGCCAGTATTACCGTGCCGAGCGCAATGCCAACGCCGGCATCGTCGTGGGCATCACCCCCGACGAGGATTTCCCGGGTGGCCCGCTGGCGGGTATCGCCTTCCAGCGCAAGTGGGAAGAGCGCGCGTTTGAACTGGGCGGCGCCGACTATCGCGCACCGGCCCAACTGGTCGGCGACTTTGTGGCGGGCCGCGCATCGACCGCGTTGGGTTCGGTGGAGCCGTCGTACAAGCCGGGCGTGACGCCGACCGACCTGAGTACGTCGCTGCCGGACTACGTGATCGATGCCATTCGCGAAGCGCTGCCGGAACTCGACAAGAAGATTGCCGGGTTTGCGATGCACGATGCCGTGCTGACGGGCGTGGAGACGCGCACGTCGTCGCCGCTGCGGATTCGCCGTAACCGTGACGACTGCCAGAGCATCAACGTGCGTGGCCTGTATCCGGCGGGCGAAGGTGCGGGCTATGCCGGCGGCATCTACTCGGCGGCGATCGACGGCATCGAAGTGGCCGAAGCCGTGGCGCTGCACATCACCAACGGGCAGTGACGATGACGGACAGCACTCGTGACGATCACGACGTCGCTCGCATCACCGGCGAGGTCAGGCACTGGCTCACGCGTGCCGTGATCGGCCTGAACCTGTGTCCGTTTGCCAAGAGCGTGCATGTGAAAGGGCAGGTGCGCTACGTGGTCAGCGATGCCACGCGCGACGAGGACCTGCTCGATGAACTGGAGCGCGAGCTGACGCTGCTGGTGGAATCCGATCCGGAGGCCATCGACACCACGCTGCTGATCGTGCCGCATGCACTGTCGGACTTCCTCGCCTACAACGACTTTCTCTACGTGGCGGACCAATTGCTGCAGAGCCTGCGGTTGGATGGCACGCTGCAGATCGCGAGCTTCCATCCGCAGTATCAGTTCGAGGGGGCCGGGCCGGACGATATCGAGAACTATACGAATCGCGCGCCGTATCCGATCTTCCATCTGCTGCGCGAAGACAGCATCGCGCGTGCGGCGGAGGTATTTCCCGAAGCTGAAGATATCTACGAGCGGAACATGGAGACGGTTCGCCGGCTGGGCCATGCCGGCTGGCTCGAATGGATGGCGGGCAAGAGCGATCTCTGACCCGCCATTGAGGGAGGGATGCTACGCCGCAGCGGTATCCGTAAAGAACCGCTCGTGCAGTTCTTCCAGTCCCACTGATTCCAGCACTTGCTGCAGGCGCTCGGCCGGACGGCGGCGCGGCAGGTCCTTGTACTGGGCGATGATCAGTTCGTTTTTCATCGAGTGTTCCCAGCCCACCAGTTCCGTCACGCTGACCTGATAGCCGTGCGCCTCCAGTTGCAGGCAGCGCAGCACATTGGTCAACTGGCTGCCAAACTCGCGCGTGTGCAGCGGATGTCGCCAGATTTCCGTCATCGGATTGCCCGCCAGCATGCGGCCCTTGTGCTTGCGCAGAACGGAAGCCACCTCGGCCTGGCAGCACGGCACCAGCACGATATGCTGCGCGCGCTTGCCCAGCGCGAAGCGGATGGCATCGTCCGTGGCCGTGTTGCATGCGTGCAGGGCCGTGACCACATCGATGGATTCCGGCAGCGCCGACGATTCGATCGAATCGGCGACCGACAGGTTCAGGAAAGACATCCCCGGAAAACCCAGACGTTTTGCCAGCGCCTCGGAGCTGGCCACCAGTTCCTCGCGGGTTTCGATCCCGTAGATGTGAGAGGTGTCCTTCAGATCCTTGAAGAACAGGTCGTAGAGGATGAAGCCGAGGTACGACTTGCCGGCGCCGTGGTCCACCAGCGAGACGGCGCCGCGGGCGTCCTTCACTTCGCGCAGCAGCGGTTCGATGAACTGGAACAGGTGGTAGACCTGCTTGAGCTTGCGGCGGCTGTCCTGGTTCATCTTGCCATCGCGCGTCAGGATATGAAGCTCCTTGAGCAGTTCGATGGATTGTCCCGGGCGGACTTCGTTCTGGCTGGACATCAGGGTGTGGGGGTGATGCTGGAAAGGGCGACAGTTTACCGAAAACCAGGGCCCCCTACTTTTGTGGGCTAAAGTTCACTTCGCTTCCTGCCGTTGATCTGTGGATCACGACAAGCAGAGTTGGCGCGGTTGCGGCGGGTTTTGCGGAAAACCTTCGGGGCATCGACCCTGGCCGGCTGTCGCCACTTTAGAACGAGAAAGTGGGGAGCCATGACAGCGGACATGGGATTGCGCCTGGAGCTGAGCCAACCCGGCGATCAGGTTAGAGCATGCTTTGCGCCCGAGCCGGGGCGCCTGCCGCCCGACCGGGCGGCGCTGGACGCCGAACTGGCCGACCATGGCTGGGAGGGGGCGCGCCTCGACCCGTCTGCCGTGACGGGTTTTCTGACCCAATGCCAGTTGACCGATCGCGAGATCGATGCCGTGATCGGCAGCGTGCTGGACGGCGCGTTCGAACTGGAAATCACCGCAGACAAGCTGCAACTGTTGCTGACGCTGATGCCGCCCGAGGGTGGACGTCCGATTGCGGAAGAAGATATCGCGGCAGCGGCAGCATCGATGAAGATCGTGGCACTGCTCGACTCCGCCGCCATTGGCGTGGCGCTGGAAGCGGGCAGTTGCGAAGGCCGCGAGATTGCGCGTGGCGTGGCACCTGTGCAAGGCGAGGCGGCGCGTTTTGACAGCCTCGTGCAGCAACCTCGTCCTGCCCAGGTGGAGAACGAAGACGATCGCGTGGACCTGCGCGATCTGGGCAGCCTGCTGCTGGTCAATCCGGGTACTGCGCTGATGCGCCGCACACCTGCGCGGATGGGCAAGGACGGCATGGACGTGCTCGGCAAGCCGATTGCCGCCGACGCGGTGGTGGACACCCCGTTCGCCGCCGACATGACCGGCGTGGCCGTCGATCCCAATGATCCGAACCTGTTGCTGGCGGTGATCGCTGGCTCGCCCCGCGTGCTGCCCAATGGCGTGATCGTCAGCCCGGTGGTGGACGTGGAGGCCGTGGATCTGCATTCGGGCAATGTCACGTTCGATGGCTCGCTGCGGGTATCGGGCGACATCCGCACGGGCATGACCGTACGCGTGACCGGCGATGTGGTGGTGCAAGGCACGATCGAGGCTGCCCATGTGGAAGCGGGCGGCGATGTGATCGTCAAGGGCGGCATCATCGGCAAGGCGGAAGGCGCCCATGGCGGTGCCCCGAGTGAAATCGCCAGCGTGCGCAGCAAGGGTGCCGTGCATGCGCGCTTCATTCAGAACGCGATTGTCGAGGCGGCCACCGAGGTCATTGTCGAAAGCGGCATCCGCCAGAGCGATGTCTCGGCGGGCGAGCGCGTGGCGGTCGGCACGCCGACGGGGCAGGGCAGTATCAGTGGCGGACGCACGCGTGCGTTGCAGGCGGTCAGTGCCGCCATCCTGGGCGCGCCCGCCGGCAGTGCCACCGCCGTGCATGTTGGGCTGAATCCGTTCGCTGACGAGCAGAAGGCAGATCTGGAAGCGCGCCGCCGCCATGTACTCGACGATCAGGCGAAGCTGCAGCAGCTGGTGGCGTTCTTTGCCAAGCATCCCGAGCGCGCACAGGGCGACGTCCGTGAGAAGGCTCGGGCCACGATGTACAAGATCAATCGGGAACTGTTCGAGCTCGATGCGGAAATCGCCAAGCTTAACGAGCAGATCAAGCCGACCGACGATGCCGTGATCGCGGCCAGCCGACGTATCCACGGTGGCGTGACGCTGCAGGTGGGCCACAAGGTGCTGAAGGTCATGGAGGACAAGTCCGGCGGCCAGGTGCGCGTGGTCGAGGATCGCATCACGGTAAGCTGACCCCGCCGCGCGTTTCGTGTATTCCGCGTCACGCGTTACGCCGGGGAGGGTGACGCGTTACGTCACGCGTTACGTCACGCGTAACGTCGGGGATGACCGGCCGTGGCAGCCAGGATGCCGCATGGCGCGGCGCCCCAATTGCCCGCAAAGCCCGGGTTTTCAAGGGTTGCGGGCGTTACGCGCGTGGCCGCGCACACTGATCGGATGCGCGGCTTTCCGCTGGCACGGGGTTTGCGGTGTCTCCTGCACTCAAAACACAAACGGGGAGATTGCCATGGACACGATCGTGATCGAAAGCCAGCCGCTGATCCGACTGGGCATGCAACGGATGCTGGAGCGCATGGCCGGGATCGGTGCGGTGCGGGTGATGGAACCCGCTGCCATCGTCTCGCTGCAATACACCACGGAACCTGCCATCGTGGTCTTTGGCATGTCTGCCGATACCGCCGACAACTGGTACCTGCTACGCCGGCTGCACCACGTCATGCCCGGCGCGCGCATCCTGCTGCTGTCGGACAACATGTGGCTGCGCATACCGGAGACGAACACGTCGTGCGGCGTGGTCGAGCAGTTGCCGAAGTCGGCATCGATCGAGCGTATCGAGGCGGTGGTCTACCAGATGCTCGGTCACGATGGCTTTGTCCCCATGCCCGCTGCGAGGGATGGCTGGCGGCCCGCCTACCAGCATCATTCCGCATTGTCGTGAGCGGTAGGGCAGGACACTTGCAAATGGGGTGGGCAACATTGGCCCAATAGCCAGGCTCCAAAGCAAAAAGGGCAACCCGAATGGGTTGCCCTTTCTACTTCAAGTGGTGCCGGAGATAGGAGTCGAACCTACGACCTTCGCATTACGAATGGATTCACACCAGCAGCAGGACCATGAGTGTAACCCATTCTGACATGCTCTGGATCACGGATGAGCCTATATCCGACACCTTTGCGTTATCACGTGGTAGAGCGCACAAGGTGATTGCCCGGTGTTCTCAGATGGCAATCCGGCTCCTGCACCCCTGAGTCCGGCAGCGAGGAGTTGGAGGATTTGAGTGTGCGGGCACGGAGCAAGAGGTGCGGGACGTTTGCGTGCAGGAGGCTACGGCGCGGGCGGTCAGAGGAGCGGGCGCACTGGATCAGAATGGGCAAGCCAAAAAATCGGATCGAAGTGAAGCTGCTAGCCTGCGGGCGGAGCCGTACTTTCGTCCTGTCAGGCGAGCCGAAGTATCGATTTACATCCAGATCGCCTGAAATACGACGTCTCGGATAACTTTTATCTTCGCTCTCCCGATGTAGTCAATCCTGTCCAGCTCGGCGTCAGTAGCGTTAGCAAGTTCGCCCACAGTTGTCATACCAGCCGCTCTCAATCGTTGAATGATTGGCTCGGTCAAACCGTAAGGGTATGCCGACGACCGGCCAAGCAACTTAATCTCTTTGTTCAAAATGGCCAACCCATTCTCGTCTGGCAGCTTCGGTAGCTTGATATGTTGGAAAATAGCGCTCGCTACATACAACTCGGCTGCCTCACCATTTCCCTGTAGCCATTCGTCCATCATCTCGGATGTAAGGCGTCTGGAGGGCGTGGACTCAAGCAGGCTGCACAGATTGATCGCATAGATAGGCCCGCGGCCTCCGGATTTAAGCGCTCGGGACGCTTCCCGTTTTGCAACGAATCCAAGATATTCAAGAATCTCAAATATCTTGAGATACTGGCTAACTATCTGCCGGTGGATTAAGACTCGATCGTAAGCAATAGTACGATGACTTGACTTCACTGACTTGGTGGCGTGTTCCACGATGGCTTCCATCACATCACGCGCAGGTTCTACGAGAGCCTCGTAAATTCCAAGCTTGGGAGCCACCTCTTCCATCAATGGCCAAAAGTAGTCCGATGCCATATCGAGCATGCATTGCTGCACATCGGGTATGCCGATTTTATCTTTGTTGTCAAATCGATTGCATGCCAAGATAAAGCCCCGAAGATTCCCTACTACGGATCTTCCGAGCAAGTTGGCAAACTCCGAGGGACCCAGTCGATCAGAGAACTTCGAACGCTCGGCCAGGCGAGGGTAACGAGCCCGTATGACATCCGGGAAAAAATCCGGAGACGTTGAAACATCAGACCGGCTAATGTCGATGACGGTCGAGTCATTGAAGACATCAAAGCGGACGCCAAACTTGGTTACACCCGGGTAAATCGAAGCTTTACAGGATGTGAGGTTGCTGGACAGCGTGCGGAACATGTCAAAGAAGACTTCAAGCGGCTTCTCACGACCGATGTGTGCAGCGTCGTCAAAAAGTAGCACAATCCGCATGCCTAGTGACTGCGCCAACGTCGTCAACCCAAACTGAAGTGAGCCTTCGTCGACCGCTGTGGGAAAATCTTGATTACTTCCACGCTCACCCAATTCCTTTTGAATCGCTTGCGACAGCAGGACACAAAAGTGCTCAATGTACTCCTGTCCGTCAGACTGGAGAAGTGGCAGATAGCGGAGGCTCACATAAACAGGCAGAACGCTTGTGGACGTCTTCATCCTCCGAGAAGCCTCAATCAGCAAGGCACTCTTCCCGCTACCACGGCCACCTCGAATAAGTACCGGACCGTGAGCACTCAGTTTTCGGATTATCACCTCATCGTGGCTTGAGAAACTATGGTACTTTTCGAACTCGGCAGGTGGGCACTCTTCAGCCGCCAGAATAAGACCTGAGTCCGTTTCAAAGTTGTCAATGTTATTCACGGTACGAGCCTTCTAATAGCTTTATAAGAGTCGACTGCAACTATAGGGTCGAGGGACGCATATGCGGTATGGACGAAGTGCGATGCTAAGCCAAGGTGTGCTACGACGAGGATTGCCTCACGAATCGAATTCTTGACGGTGACATCATCGAAGAGAAGGGCACTAGTAAAAAATTCCCAGTGGACGCCCTTGGAGAGGGTCGAGTACAGTTGTGCGCTACGACCTTTGGTTTCATCAATGAATCGGTCTGGATCAATGTTCAGAACATCGGAGAGCAGCGGATCCGTGGGCAGCGTCGACACATGATCCAGAAGCCGCGCAAATGCTGGCTTCCAAAATACATGGTCGAAATGCTTAGAGAACAAAGCACGGCTAATTTTTGGAAGGTCATGGTCAGCACTCCATAGAACGTTGCTCTGCTTGTCCTCTGGAATGACATCTCCGGTCCACGCGAATGCCGACTTTACGCGCTTACCGTATTCATACTCCGGCTGCGCTTGAAATTCGCTCAGATACAGCATCCGGAACGAATCTAGCCGACCGACAAGAGCTGCACATCCGTTCTCAAGAAGTACCCGGGCACAAAATGGCCCATAACTCAGGGTCTCGTCCGTAGTGTCGTCAATAAGAAACCTCGCCGCGCGGGATGAAAATCTCTCAATCGAACTGGAAAGTTGGCTGAGGGCAATCCCGGCAGTTCCATTTGCACCATTGCCGCATAAGAGAAGTGCTAACTCGTTCATCGAATAAGGTGTTCGTGCATGGCAGGTTTCCACAGAAGATGGCCGTACAAGTCTCAGCCAATTCCGAATTGGACGAAGAAGGGATTCGAACGACATCCGGGCAGTATAACTCGACCGTTGCATGGTTCCTTCGCGCCTTCTAGATCGGTAAAGGCAAAAAAAGGCCGGGGGCGTTCTTACCTTCCGCGACACAGCGGCCCTCTGTCTCCCCCCGGCTGGTTGCAATCGGTTCTGGATCCGCTCAGTCCAGCAGGGT
Source organism: Cupriavidus sp. DL-D2 (assembly GCF_039710735.1). Taxonomy (NCBI): domain Bacteria; kingdom Pseudomonadati; phylum Pseudomonadota; class Betaproteobacteria; order Burkholderiales; family Burkholderiaceae; genus Cupriavidus; species Cupriavidus sp. DL-D2. The sequence continues at coordinate 73,715 of NZ_JBDKXK010000006.1, forward strand.
GCGGCGGGCCTCCTCGTGGGCGCGCTGGACGGCCATGAGCGCGTCCGGCCCCACCTGGACGCGCACTTGAAAAACGTCTCTGCTTAATCGCGTGAGCAGCCGTGCCTGCACGAGACGCGATAGCTCGACATCTACGGCCACGTCCACATCTAGGCCCCACCGCTCAGCGACATTGGGCCAGCAGCCACCAATGTGCTCGTAGACCACGCTCACATGGAATGCGAGATGCTCACGAGCAGCGTGTGCCACCTCGGTTATAACGGCGCTCTCTACGACCACCCCGCACGGCACAAACTCAGCCAGCACGTGACGCGCTCCCGGACCGCTGGCCTGCAGGTAGTCTTGCCACCACAGCGGGTCATTGCAGCCTACCCTTTGCAGCGAGTGACGCTCGTCAGCCGGAAGCGACAGCGCGAGCAGCTCAGCGTGGGCCATCGCGGTGCGGCGGTGTAGCTCCGACCGCCAATATAGGAAGTCCCGCGCTGCATTTCCGAATTTCATTGCATCCCCGATTATTTCTGGCTACAAAACTATCCCTCATTTCTGGGGTCCATTTTCTGGGTTTCAGAAAATGAGCTGAACGAGGGTCGCTGTCCGATGTTGTGTGACTCTTTCGGCATAGCCCCCGCGCCCTGTGATGTCCCCGCAACTCCGCGGCGAAAGTCCGCGCGACCCGTTAAAACGCACCAGGAGCGACGAGCGGCCCGCACCTGTAGGCGAGGGCCTGTTCGTATCCGTTCGCGCCTTGGCGCTGGATCCGGTTGGCGCATGGCATGGCCTCACCATCGGGATGGGTCAAGGGTCGGGTATGGACTCGATGGCGGCGCCTCGCCCTCCGCCTCACCGGCACCGGCTCCCGTCCCGAGCGTTTGCCCGGTGGCCTGCCCCGAGTCGTCAAGCACTGCGAACGGGTCACCGTTCCAAGGGTGGGCGGGGTCCAGCGGTTGGCCGTGGTCATCGCTGCCGCGGCGGGGGTTGGCCCCACCTCGCTCCGCGTGGTTCCGGTTGTCGCACCCGACGCATAGCGTGCGCAGGTTGGGCAGGTGGAGGCCCAAGTCCGGCCTGTCTGCCAGCCGCTGGATGTGGTCCACTCGCGCGGCGCCCTTACCCCGGACATCGGCACCACACACCACGCAGCGGAATCCGTCGCGCACCAGGACAGCATGGCGTGCCCGTTTCCATGCGACGGACTGGTAAAGCGGATGCTTGCTGCCCTGCATGGCTGTCACCACGTGCATCCGGTGATTTCGGCAATCCGGTCCTCGCGGCGCATTGCCCACGACAGGCCGACGCGCGAGCGCATCGCCATAAGTTCCTGCTGCATCAGGCTGGTGATGGGCTGGCCCACCGTCCCTGTCGCATCGGCGAAGGGCACAGCCGGAGACGCCATCACCACCGCGCCATCTGCCCGGGTGTCGATCGTGGGCGCCGTATCACCCGCCACTGCGAGATCCTGCACGTCGAGCAGGATCATGGCGTCATCGGGAATCTGGCTGGTCAGCACGATTTCAGCGCCGCCGAGCCGGCCGTCCGATGGGTTGCGCACCTGGAGCATGTCCACCGACAGCAGGCGTCGCGAGGTCATCAGCAACAGGCCGCGCTGCAGCTTCGGTACCGCATCGAACAACGCGCCGAGGTCGGCCTTGCCGTCCGCACTACCGGGCAGCGCCGTCACGCCATTGAGCAGGCCGGCGGGGCTGTAGGCCGTGGCCGCAGCGTTGCCGAGCATGTTTTTATCAATCCGGCCGGCGGCGTCCTCCAACAGCAGCGTGGACAGGATGCTCACGCCGTCCGTGCTCGTTGCCAGCTCCTGCGTGAGCGTGGTGATGAGCGCCAACTTCCCCATCACGAACGGCGTACCGGACGAAAATTCCATGCTTGCAACAGGGATCGGGGCGGCCTCGGCCACCCACCCATAGCCGTCGATGAAGTCCGTGATGCGGCCCACAAAACGGGACTTGACCGTGGCGGAGGCACGGATGCCCGCGAGTGCAAACAACCGCGCGGAGGCGTTGGGCAGGTTCGTGACGAAATCCAACGTCACGGTTTCCTGCACCAGACCGCCGAAACTCGCGTCAGACGTGTTCGCGGGGTCGGTGGTGGCGCGCAGGATCATGCCGGCCAGCGGCGATGCCTCCAGGCGTGAGAGTTCGTTTTCCGGGGAGGATCGGCCGCCGGAAAGCACAGACCGCTGCATGGCAATGGTGGCCGTTGCGATAGCCTTGGCGATTGCCCGTGCTGTCGGGGAGGCTGTAGGTGAGCGGGACATGGATGTCTCCAGTGATGGATGGTGCCGCGTTACGCGCGGCGCGTGGTGAATGACAGCGGCCCGTTGTCCGGTAACGTGAATGACTTGCCCTCCTGCGCGAGAGCGGATTGCAGCAGCGCCACGCGCTCCTCCAGGTCCTTGATGCGCTCGGACTGCGCGATGGAAATTTCCGCCAATTGCACAATCTCCCGCGCGAAGCTGCCGGCCATGGTCTTGCACATCAGTTCAATGAACTTGATGGCCGCCTTGTTGAGCCCACTTCCCTTGATGCTTTCCATCTCCGCGTCCGTCAGGCCGGCACGGTGCTGCGCGGAAGTCTGCGCGGAAGTCTCCACGACAGGCTTGCCGGCGGCGGCCTTGACGCGCTGGAGCAGCTCGTTTGCGAAATCGGAATCGATGCTCATGATTGGCCTTCCTCGTTTGCGGCGTTGGCGCCGAGGCGCGCGGATAGCTGGCAGATGAGGCCGCTGGCATCGCACCCGAAGTCGGCGCCGTGCAGGCCGCCGAGGATTTCACCGTGGATCCGCACGGACGCGGCCAGCACGTCAAGATGCGTCCCCCCGGCGTGGTACTGGACCTGGACGCTATCGCGCACGAGCAGCCCACGCGGGTCACCACGCAGGGAGCGCCCGAGCGTGTGGGCGAGGCGATAGACGCTCTCCTCGTCCACATCGGTGTCAAAGCGCCGTCCACTGCCTTGGTATGGGCCGGCAATGATCTGCGGTCCTCGCTGCTCCGCGAACCACCGCAGTCCATCGGCCTGTGTCTCGGTCTGGACGGAAAAACGATCGTAAAGGGGGAACACGACGAACAGCAGCTCATAGGGAGACCCGCCGCCGCCAGGGTGTCCACCGCGGTTGCCGGTACCTGCGCGCGGCTCGGTGGGGCCGGCATCGGATTCGGGCAGCGGGCCACGGGCCAGCGGCGTATAGCTGCCGGAGAGCGCGCGGGCCTCGGCCTCCTCCTGCGCACGGCAGGCGTCGCACTTGCGGGTGCGGATGGAACGGGATACGAACGACTGCCGGCAGGTGGGGCAGTTGACCAGCGTGGGCGTGGTGGACTTGGCCTCCCGCGCCTGCCGCTTGGCATAGTTGCCATCGGGAGCGCGGGGCATCAGCACACCTCCGGGAGGGAGGTGGGGGCAGGCGTGCGGCGGTGATTCATGGTCGAGCTGCTCCACGGTTCGGGGAGCAGGACCGGATTACCCGTCGCCTGCAGGTGCGCCTTCTGGTCGGGTGGCACGGTCGAGCTGCTCCACGGGGGAGCTGGACCGGTGGGCCGTCGCCAGCAGGTTTCAGGGTTGCACTATAGGCCCGCAGGCGCGGAAGTCCAGCCGGTGAGGCGGTTTAGCAGCTCCGCGAGATGGCGGAGCGAGAGCAGCGGGCCGCACCGGGCGTGCGGCTCAATGGTAAAGACAAGGACGGAAAGGTTCGGAAATCGCAGGTAACGACTTCCGAAACTGCACCGCCCACCCTCGCGCAGATCGGCGTGTCCCGCGACGAATCAGCCGGCCCGCAGGGACTTGAGGCGGCGGCCAGCGTGCGGCGTCGCTCGTCTGCCTGTGGGACCCCGCTGCGCGTAATCCACGAGCACCAGCCAATCCGTGACCCGAGTACGCGCGCAGTCCGGGCAGCAATATCCAAGCGTGTCCAGGAAGCCATGGGCCACCAGCCAGCGGTGGTTTTTAGGCAGCATAGGCACGGCGGTGTGGCAGAAAATGCAGCGGTTCATGGTGTGTCTCCTCGTTGTGCAACAGGCGGTAGTGCGCGCAGCGGTTGCGTGCATTCGTGCCGGATAGCGCGCGGTGCTGCTCGGAAATGTCGGCCGGGTCGCGCATCGGCGTCATGCACAGGCCGCGTCCGTCCTCGTGCCGGCGGAAGCTGCGGCACTCCCCCTCGCAGCAGTGAATAGGCGGAAATCCCGGCTCCTCGCGGCGGGCGATCATGCGGCCTCCTCGTTGGGGAACAGCGCTGCCTGCACGCCTGGCGCCGACCTGGGCGGCTTGGGTGTCAGGTATCGAGCGGGGCCGCGAGGTTTTCGCGCGTGCGGCTCGGGCGTGGCCGCGTCAGATGGGTGTGAGCGGCGGTGTTCGGGAATCAATCCCCGGTCTTCCATGGCCTCCCACATCCTCGCGCGCCACTGCTCCACCACGGCCTCAATGGCTGGCAAGGGGGTGGTGCCGAACTGCTCGCGCTCGTGGATGAGGTGGGCGGCGGTCCAGCCCTCGAGATCGGCGCATCGCTCGATCCACGCAATGCCCTGCCTGCGGCGCACGGCCACGAGGTCCGGGGGCAGGTAGGCGGCGCTCATCCGATCATCCCCGACAGGTCACCGGCAGGTGGGGCCGCTCCCGTCTCGTCGTTCGGTGCCGGCTCTCGTTGCGCTGCGTCGCGCAATCCCTTTCCTGCAAGCCAGCCCTCGGCTGCGTCGCCACTGCCGAGCTGCTCGAAATCCTCGGGTGCGGAATGAGGTCCGGCGCCTGAGTTTTCCCCTGTTCTATGTAACCCCTTATTAGAGGGCTTTTGAAACCGCCCCTGTATGGGCTTTTCCCGTGTCCTGCATGGGCTTTTTTCTTCTGGCGAAACCGCCCCTGTGTGGGCTTTTTTCTTCGAGTTATCCACAGGGTGTCCGTCATCCTCGGCGCGTTGCGTTCTCCACTTTTTCCCGATGACCGGCGCGTCATCCGGTAGGCCGCCGAGGGCCAGATAGTTGCAGCGCACAACATCATTTATGGCGTCCTTGCCCGGGATGGTGATGACCCATTGCGATTGCCGCTGGCCGCGCTGGATCAAGCCGGCCGCTACCAGACGCATGCGCACCTTGCGCGCCGCAGACACGGTGCCGCCGAGCATGGCCGCGAGCTGCTTGTCCGATAGCGTGGCGATGAATTGCTCTCCAAAGCGGTCAGCAACATCGCACAGCAGGACGAGCGCCACGCGGACAGCCGGGTCCAGGTTCATCCGCATGGCGAGAGGCAGCAGGCCGGATGCCATATCACTGCTCCGACATGGGCGGCAGCCGCTTGCCGTTGGCAAAGAGTCGCGCACGGTCCCACCACTCCTGGTCCGGGGCGTGGTACTTGTGCGGCGGCCTCGGCCACAGCGCGCGTCGAGTCTTCCCGATTGCCTGGAGAATTTCCCAATCCTCATGCCCACGGAAACAGTGAATGTCGGTTTGTCCGGCGGCGTCCTCGCGGATGAGCAGCCGGTGTTTGCGCACCGCGCACAGCGGGCAAAACGATGTCCATTCGCCATAGGATCGCTCCCGCACGCCTTTCAATTCGGCAAGAATTTCGCTCGATGACATGCCTGTCTCCCGCGTAAGTTTTTTTTCGGCAAAAGGCTCCCCATTCCCGCCGGGTGGGAAGGCCGGCGGGGGATTGCAAATCAGCGGGGAGGGGCTTACGCGGAGGGTTCTGGCGAGGGCACGGCACGGATGCCGGCGCGGCGTTCGTCGGTGAAGCGGGCGCGGCTGCGGTCCTTGTAGACATCCACCACGGCCTGGAGCAGATCGTGCGGGCGGTCGGTCATCAGGCGGGTCGAAATCAGGAAAATCAACCCTTCACGAATCCAGTGTTCGCGCACTTCGGGGGTCATGACGTAGCGTAGGGCGGCATCACTCGGCACGAGGGCGCTGGCGTAGTTCGAGCGCCAGCCATCCGGGCCAATCAGGGGCATGACGTTCGGGGGCGTAGTGGCAGTAGCTTCCATATTTCGAGTGTCCTCGCGGTTGACGGGCCAATGGTGGCGCGGTTGTCCGGGCCGCGCTGGAATCAAAGTAGGTCCGCCGAGGAGCAAAGGCACGAACGAAAAAGGGAAGGACGTACGTCCTTCCCTTTCTGGTCAGCGCGGCACCGATATCACGCCACCGTTTTGTTCTTGCCTCGTTCCCGTTTCGGTGGCTTGGGAACATCCTTGAGCGCCGATTTCTTGAGAGAGCTGGCCGCCACCGTCTTGCCACCCTCGCCTTTGAATTCTCCCGCCACATAGGCATAGGCGCCCTCGCGTGTGGCTTTCTTTCCTTCCTCATCCCGGAGCACGAAATATTCCAGAAACAGCCGTTCCATCTCTGCACGGTCCGCCTCGGTGAATGCTTTGCTGTTGGGGGAAACAATCGCGCGCAGCACGCTCTGATCGGCCTCCACAGCCGAGAGCAACCATTCCAGCGTCTCGTTTGCACGCTCGCGGAACATAGGCCAGCCATCCGATTCGGTGAAGTCCGCACGCAGTCGGGCCAGTGCCTCCAGCCGGCGCAGGGCACGCATGTCTACCAGCTCAGTCGGCGGGTCCTCGCCATCGAAAAAGCCCGTCACAAACATCTCTGCGGCAATGCGCGGCATTTTCTTTTTGACGGTCGGTTTATTCTTGGAGGTCATTGCATGTCTCCGAGGACGCGATTGACTAGACGGGCCTTGCTGTCGGTGCAAAGGTGGGCGTAACGCTGGACCATTTCCAGCCCGCGATGGCCGAGCACGTCAGCGATTTCGAGCAGGCTGCCGCCTTGCTGCGCGAGATAGGACGCGCACGAGTGGCGCAGGTCGTGGAATCGGAAGTCCGGGATGTTGGCCTCGGTAAGCGCGATCTTCCACGCCCGTTCCGGGTGGAATGGCCGGTCCCAATGGCCGATGCGATGGAATAGCAATGCCTCGGGGTGGGGTGCCTTGCCGAGGCGTTTGATTTCGGCCGCCACGGCGGGCACCAGCACGAGGACCCGCTCGTCCCCGTTCTTGGTGTCGTGGAGGTGGGCGGTGCCGGCCTCCATGTCAATGTCCCGGTAGGCGATCGACAGCAGCTCGCCACGGCGTGCGCCGGTTGTCAGTGCCATGAGCACGAGCAGATAGAGGCGCGGCCACGTGGAAACCTTGGTGATGGCGAGTAGGCGCTTGCGTTCGGCGGCGGTCAGAAAGCGGGTGCGGGCGTTGTCGGCCTCCCGCGCGGCAACGGCACGGCATGGGTTCTGCCAGCCCTTAGGCATGAGGCGCTTCTGCTGCGCCCACGAGAAAACTGCTGAGAGGACCGCCTTGGCGCGGTTGATGGTGGCGGGGGCGGGGAGGCCCACGTCCTTGTAGATCGGCTCGCCCGCATCGTCCTTGCCCATGAAGCGGCGCACCGGCTGCTGTGACCAGTGCTCCAGCGCATCGGCAATATGGTCGGCGTCCACCTCGGCAGCATTCAGGCCGTCAAGGTAGGCGCACCAGCGGTGCAGAGTTTGGGGGCGTGCTCGATCATTGCCGCTGTAAGCGGCCATGTACGCGTCCACGAGTTCGTGGACGGTGAGGAGTCGTCTGCTGACACTGGACAGGTGCCGGACGGGTACGACGGTGAAGGCACGCGAGGGAGATTGCGTGCCGCTTTTCAGGGCTTGGGCTTTCATCTTTGCTCCACGTTAGACCAGCTCACTCGCTGCCTTGCGTGAAACCCTCGAAAACCGCGCCACCATTGAGAATGGTGCCGGAGATAGGAGTCGAACCTACGACCTTCGCATTACGAATGCGCTGCTCTACCAACTGAGCTACACCGGCGAAACCTTAAACTTGTCTGAAACCTGTTTTCTTGCTGGATTTGCTGCGCTTTGTTGCATCTGCATCGCGTCCAACAGAGCCAGCAATCTTAGCAGCGCCCCTCGGATTTGTGAAGCCCCTCCTGCAATTTTTTTCGCAAAGCTTGCTGGGGCAACGCGTCACAACAGGCGTAATCATCGCATGGGCATTCCTGCCACGTTCCAGGAAAAAGGGGGCGATGTCGCCCCCTTTTTCTCGTTGACCGGCTTGTGTCGATTGCCGCGTCAGAACTTGTGGCGCAGGCCGGCCATCACGCCCACACGGCTGCCGTGGCCGTAGAACGGCGTCTGGAACGTCGGCTGTGCGCCGAGGGTGCGCCAGGCGTCGGACAGCGTGGTGTAGTCGGCCTCGAGGTAGACGTCGGTGCGCTTGCTGAATGCGTAGTCGAGCATCATGGCGCCCGTGAAGCGGTTGCCCGAATCGCTGCCGGTCTTCAGGTGGTCATAGGTGCCGCTCGCGATGACCGACCATGCCGGATTGAACTGGTACTTGAAGCCCAGGTAGCCGGCCTGGTTCTTGTAGCCAGCGTTGTCCACGTTGCTGTTCGTGTAGCCGAGATAGACCGTGGCCGGGCCTGCGGTGTATGTGCCGCCGAGAGTCCAGACCTTCTGATCACTGTTCGGTACCGTGACGCCGTAGTACGTGGTGGTGTCCTTCATGATCTGGTAGCCGCCTGCCACCATGAACGGACCGGCCGCGTAGGTCAGGCTGCCGCCCGTCGAGGACGACTTCGCCACGCTGCCCGGCTGCTCGCCGAATGCATGCTGGGCTGCGATGGTCAGGCCGCCGAACTTGCCGGCGTACTTGATCATGTTGTCCTGGCGCACGCCGCCCGTGTAGTTGCCACCCTGGAAGCCGACGATGGCGAGGTTGGCCAGCGCGTATGCGTCATAGCTGGCAATGACTTCGTGGATCACCGTGAACTGGCGGCCCAGCGTGACCGTCCCGAAATCACCCTGCATCCCGACGTACGCCTTGCGACCGAACAGGCGGTTGCCCTGCAGGCTCTGGCCCGCGTCAGGCGAGAAACCGGATTCCAGCACGAAGAGCGCCTGATAGCCACGGCCCAGGTCTTCCACGCCGTACATGCCCCAACGGCTGCCGGTCAGCACGCCGTCGGTCATCTGCACCTTGGCGTTGCCAGCGGCGTTTTCATTCGTGGTGTAGCGGATCGTGGTGTCGACAATGCCGTAGAGCGTGACATTGGACTGGGCCTGGGCCGAAGCCGAGACGCCTAGTGTCGCGAGTGCTGCGGTGGTGAAGAAGGGCGCAAGGGCTCGCTTCATGGTTTGAGTCTCCATCCTGGCTTGTTATTTCGTTTGTTGTGGAATTGCCGGTGGCGAATGCTTTGACTTCTGCTGCGTCTGGCTCAGGCATTTCCTTCACCGGCGGGCATGGGAGGCGCGCGGTATTTAAGGCGCGCCGCGCGCCGGGACGTCCGAAACATGGAATTGGGAAAGGCAATTCATGTGATCTGATGTCCGATGACATCGTACCTTACAAAAAAATAACGACGCAAGACATAGGATGAGACATTGCGTTGTGGAATCACACCAGTTCAATCATTCCAGCAGCCGCCAGCCCTTGATGCAGAGCGGAAATCCCACGTCTGCCGATGTGAAGTCGAAGCAAAGAAATGACTGTCATCGGCTTTATTAGCTAATCGCTTAATAAGCCTGTATCCCATTATTCATAAGGGTTACAGGGTTTTTATCCGACTGTATTTCGCCATTCACCAAAATAGGGAATTCACTCGTTTGAGTTAGAAATATCGCATTGCAGCAATTAAAGTCTGGATGTCTGCAACTTAAAACTTCTAGGGAATTCACTGAGACAGAGTGATCTTGACCTGAATACGGGGCGCGATTAGATTCCAGTGGCGTTGTATGACGACAGATCAATAACTCTCAATTTAGTCATGAGTGCGCCTGTAGCAGGACCCGCGCGCCATGCAAGCCGAAATCCATGTCCCAGACTTTCAAAGACCCGCTGGATGGCGTCGCCACCCGCTGCCACCGCATCCTGCTGACCGGTGCGGCCGGCAACCTTGGCCGTGTCCTGCGCGACCGGCTGAAGCGTTATGCCGATGTGGTGCGCGTTTCCGACATCGCCAACCTTGGCCCGGCGGGCGAGCAGGAAGAAGTCTTGACCTGCGACCTTTCCGATGCCAAGGCTGTGCACGCGCTGGTGGAAGGTGTCGATGCCATCGTCCACCTGGGCGGTGTGTCCGTGGAGCGCCCGTTCGAGGAAATCCTGCCGGCCAACATCCAGGGCACCTATCACCTGTACGAAGCGGCGCGTCGTCATGGCGTGCGCCGCGTGGTGTTCGCCAGTTCGAACCACGTGATCGGTTATTACCGGCAGGGCGAGGTGCTCGATGCCGATACGCCAGCGCGCGCCGATGGCTACTACGGTATCAGCAAGGCATTCGGCGAGCAGATGGGCAGCTTCTACAGCGATCGCTATGGCATCGAGACCGTGGCGCTGCGCATTGGCTCGTCGTTCCCGGAGGCCAAGGATCGTCGCATGATGGTGACGTGGCTGGGTTATGAAGACCTGGAACAGTTGATCAAGCGCGCGATCTTTGTGCCCGAGGTCGGTTTCCTGATTGTCTATGGCGCATCGGCCAACCGCGATAGCTGGTGGGACAACAGCAAGGCGGCGAAGCTGGGCTTCAAGCCCGTGGAATCGTCCGAGCAGTTCCGCGCCAAGGTGGAGTCGGTGCCGCCGCTGCCGGCCGATGATCCGGCAGGCTGGTACCAGGGCGGCGCCTTCGTGAAGGCCGGACCGTTCGGAGACTGACCGCCATGGCAGGCCACACCGAATTCGAACGCATCGGCGACATGCGCTGCGGCGTGGGCGAAAGCCCCGTCTGGCACGCCGGCGATGCGGCGCTGTACTGGACCGATATCCCCAATCGCACACTGTGGCGCTTCGATCCATCGAGCGGACAGACACATCAATGGGCCGTGCCCGAGATGGCGGGTTGCATCGCGATGACTGCCGATGGTGGCTGGCTGCTGGCGATGGAAACGGGACTCTTCCGCATCGGCAAGCTGACGCCGGGACAAACGGTATCGGCCATCGACCGCGTGGCGACGGTGCAGCACAGCCACGGCGGCATGCGCTTCAACGATGGTCGTTGCGACCGGCAGGGGCGTTTCTGGGCCGGCACGATGGTGATGGATATGTCGCTGGCCGCCACCGACGGCAAGCTGTATCGCTTCGATGCGCGCACTGGTGCGCTGGATGTCGTCCGCGAAGAAATGATCACGCCGAACGGGCTGGCGTTCAGCCCCGATGGCCGCACGATGTACGTCTCCGATTCGCATCCCGCGCGGCAGGCCGTGTGGGCCTACGACTTCGACACCGATACCGGCACGCCATCGAATGGCCGCCTGTTCATCGACATGAACAAGTACCCGGGCCGTCCCGATGGCGCGGCGGTGGACGAGGACGGCTGCTACTGGATCTGCGGTAACGACGCAGGACAAGTGCATCGTTTCACGCCCGATGGCCGGCTTGACCGCAGCGTGGCCGTGCCGTTCGCCAAGCCCGCGATGTGCGCGTTTGGCGGCGCGGGCCTAGACACGCTGTATGTCACGTCGATCCGCACCGACGACAGCGATCCGCTGTCCGGCGCCGTGGTCGCGTTACGCCCTGGTGTACGTGGCCTTGCGGAGCCGGTATTGCGCGATTCCATGCGCGACTGATTTTGAACGAAGAACTACAACACTGGAGACACTGATGACCCGCATTTCGCCCCCTCGCCTGCGTACCCTGATGGCCGCTTTCGCCACCGCGATGGCCCTGCCGCTGGCCGCTCAGGCCGTGGAGTTCCGCTCCGCCGACATCCACCCCGAGGACTATCCGACCGTGCAGGCCGTGCGCCAGATGGGCGAACTGCTCAAGCAACGCTCCAACGGCAAGATGACGGTCAAGGTCTTTGCGCAGGGTTCGCTGGGCAGCGAGAAGGATGCTATCGAGCAGACCAAGATCGGCGCGCTGTCGATGGTGCGCGTGAATTCGGCAGCGATGAACAACATCTGCGAAGCCACCATCGTGCCGACGATGCCGTTCCTGTTCCGCTCCACCGAACACATGCGCCATGTGCTGGACGGCCCGGTGGGCGACGACATCCTGAAGTCGTGCGAGAAGAACGGCTTCATCGGCCTGGCCTGGTACGACAGCGGCTCGCGATCGATGTACACGACCAAGCGTCCGATCAAGTCGCTGGCCGATGCCAAGGGCATGAAGATTCGCGTGCAGCAATCGGACCTGTGGGTCTCGCTGCTCGAAGCCATGCATGCCAACGCTACGCCGATGCCGTGGGGCGAGGTCTACACCGCGCTGAAAACCGGTCTGGTCGACGGCGCCGAGAACAACTGGCCCAGCTATGAGAGCTCGCGCCAGTTCGAAGTGGCCAAGTACTACTCGCTGACCGAGCACTCGATGGCGCCCGAAATCCTGCTGTTCTCGAAGGTGGCATGGGATCGCCTCTCGAAGGAAGACCAGGCGATGGTGCGCCAGGCCGCCAAGGATTCGGTGCCGTTCATGCGCAAGCTGTGGGACGAGCGCGAACTGAAGTCGCGCAAGATGGTGGAAGCGTCGGGCGTGCAGATCATCCAGGTGGACAAGGCATCGTTCCAGGCCGCGATGAAGCCCGTGTACGACCGCTTCATCACCAGTGCCCAGATGAAGGATCTGGTGAAGCGCGCGCAGGACACGAAGTAAGCCTCATCGTAGTGGCCGCGGCCCTTGAGCAAGCGGGGTCGCGGGCAGTCCCTTTGCTGTCGTATCGCTGCAGGAATCCATCATCATGCTTTCGCCATCCCCTACGCCGGCCACCCCGGCGGAGGGCGTGCGCGGCGACGCCATCGAGGCGCCGGTCGTACACGCCAACTTCTACACTCGCCTCTGCGCCACGCTCGCACGCACCTGCCTCGCGCTCGGTGTCCTCGGACTGGTGCTGCTCGTCGTGGCCGTGCTCACGCAAGTCTTCGGCCGCTACGTGCTGAACGACACGCCGACCTGGGCCGAATCCATCGCCATGCTGCTGGTGCTCTACGTGACGATGTTCGGTTGCGCCGTGGGCGTGCGCGATTCGGGCCATATCGGGCTGGAGTCGCTGCTCGTGCTGCTGCCCGATAGCGTGCGTATCAAGATCGAACTGCTGATCCACGTACTGGTGGGCAGCTTCGGCGCCATCATGGCTTACAACTGCGCGCTGCTGGCGCTGTCCGTGGCCGACTACAAGCTGCCGACGCTCGGCATCTCCGAAGGCTGGCGCTATCTGCCGCCGGTCATCGCCGGCGTGCTGATCGTGCTGTTTTCGATCGAACACCTGATTGCCGTGCTGAAAGGCACGGAAGTGGAGCCGGCATGGCACTGATCATTCTCACCGTCAGCTTTTTCGGCTTCCTGATTCTCGGGGTGCCGGTTGCATTTGCCATCGGCCTCTCGGCCGTGGCAACGATTCTGTACGAGGGCCTGCCGCTGGCCGTGGTGTTCCAGCAGATGACCTCGGGCATGAACGCGTTTTCGTTCCTGGCCATTCCCTTCTTCATCTTTGCGGGCGAGCTGATGCTGTACGGCGGCATCGCCAACCGCATCGTTGATTTCGCCAAGTCGCTGACCGGCCATGTGCGCGGCGGGCTGGGTATGTCGAACGTGGTGGCATGTACGCTGTTCGGCGGCGTGTCGGGTTCGCCGGTGGCCGACGTATCGGCCATGGGCGCGGTGATGATCCCGATGATGAAGAAAGAGGGCTATCACGCGGACTACGCGGTCAACGTGACCACGCATGCCTCGCTGGTGGGCGCGCTGATGCCGACCAGCCACAACATGATCATCTTCACGCTGGCCGCAGGCGGCAAGGTGTCGATCGCCGCGCTGATTCTCGCGGGCCTGCTGCCGGCGCTGATCCTGACGATCTGCAACCTGGCCGCTGCCTACTTCGTGGCGCGCAAGCGTGGCTATCCGGCTGGCTCGTTTCCGGGCTGGGAAATCGTGGGCCATTCGCTGGCGGCGGCATTGCCGGGTCTGTTCGTCGTCGTGCTGATCATCGCGGGCATCCTGTCGGGCGTGTTCACGGCAACGGAATCCGCTGCGGTGGCCGTGCTGTATGCGCTGACGCTGACCGTGTTCCTCTATCGCTCGCTGACGCGTGAACAGTTCATCAAGGCTGCTGCCAAGGCAGTGAAGACCACGGGCGTGGTCCTGCTGCTGATCGGCATCTCGGCCACGTTCGGCTACATGATCAGCCTGTACGGCGTGGCTGCGCTGACCGGCGAGTTCCTGAGTTCGATGTCCACCACGCCGTGGATGATCTTCCTCATGGTCAACGTGATGCTGTTCATCCTGGGCACGTTCCTGGACATGGCCGCGACGATCCTGATCTGCACGCCGATCTTCCTGCCGATCTGCATCCACTACGGCATGAGCCCCGTTCAGTTCGGCATGATGATGCTGATCAACTGCGCGCTGGGCTTGAATACGCCGCCTGTAGGGACCACGCAGTTCGTCGGCTGCGCGATTGGTGGTGTATCGGTGGGGCAGGTGATGCGCACGATCTGGCCGTTCTACGGCGCGTTGCTCGCGGCGCTGATGCTGGTGACGTTTGTGCCGGCGTTCTCGCTGTGGTTGCCGGAGATGTTGTTGAAGTAAGTATCAAGAGCGCGGTTGAATCTGCCGCTGTAGTTCTCCCCTCTCCCGCAAGCGGGAGAGGGGAGCAAAAACAAGTGGAATGTTGAACATGCCATTGCTCTCCGCTGGCCCCATCCACACCCTCCGGGCCGGCCCCCACACCCTCGTCATCGCCCCCTCACTTGGCGGCCGCATGGCATCGTTTCAAACCACGCGTGCCAACGGCGTCGTCATCGACTGGCTGGCTCCACTCGACGTAACCCAAGGCTTCGACGCCCACCAGTGGCCCAAAACTGGCAGCTATCCTTTGCTGCCGTTCTCCAACCGCATCCGTCTGGGCCGCTTTCGCTGGAACGGCCGCGATATCGAATTGCCCGCTCATCCGGGTCAGGCCCACGCGATGCACGGCTTCGGTCATGCGCGGCCATGGACCGTGGAAGAAGACAGCGAAGACACCCTCGTCATGACACTCGCCCACACACCGGCCGGTGAAGACTGGCCATGGCCCCTCCGTGCGCGGCAGACCCTGCGACTCACCGAACGAGGACTCGAAATCGAACTGAGCTTGCGAAACGATGGCGACGACGCGATGCCTGTAGGCGGTGGCTTCCACCCATTCTTTGCCCGCGTGCCAGGGATGCGATTGCAGTTCGATGCCGCGCACGTCTGGCCTGCGGACGCCGGAGGCGTGGCCACTGCGCGTACCACCGTGGCGGAGCGCGAGCGTTTCCTGCGCGAACGCGATTTGCCGGAGGGTGATTTCAGTCGCTACTACGGCGCATGGAAGCGCGCGGCCACACTGAAGCGCCGCGATGGCGCAGCGCTGACGATCTGTGCCGGCGAAGGGCTCGATCATCTCGTGCTGCATGCCCCGTCAGGCGCTGACTTCTTTTGCGTGGAACCGGTGTCGCATGTGGCCGATGCCGTGAATCTTGCGGCGCGCGGTTGGGAGGGCACGGGCCTGCGGCGGCTGGAGCCGGATGCGTCGGTGACGTGGCGCATGCAGTGGGACATTGGCGCCTGAAATGAAGCGGGGCGCCCGAAGGCGCCCCGCTTGTTTTCATTCGATTGCCAGTGATCAGACCACCGGCTTCGAACCGTCTTCCTGGTGATAGCGGGTCACGCGATCCACTTCGTTCTTCGAACCGAGGATCACCGATACCCGCTGGTGCAGCTTGGTCGGCTGCACGTCGAGGATGCGTTCGTGGCCGTTCGTGGCCGCGCCGCCAGCCTGCTCGACGAGGAACGCCATCGGATTGGCTTCGTACATCAGGCGCAGCTTGCCTGGCTTCTCGGGTTCACGCTTGTCCCACGGATACAGGAACACGCCGCCACGGGTCAGGATGCGGTGCACGTCTGCCACCATCGAGGCAATCCAGCGCATGTTGAAGTTCTTGCCGCGCTCGCCATCCTCGCCGGCCAGGCATTCGTCGATGTACTTGCGCACAGGCGGAGCCCAGTGGCGCATGTTGGACATGTTGATCGCGAATTCCTTGGTGTCTTCCGGGATCTTCACGTCCGATTGCGTCAGCACGAAGCTGCCAGCCTCGCGATCGAGCGTGAACATGTGCACGCCATTGCCAACCGTCAGCACCAGCGTGGTCTGCGGGCCATAGACTGCGTAGCCGGCGGCCACCTGCTGCGTGCCCGGCTGCATGAAATCGGCCTCGGTCACGGTCTCGCCCGGCTTGGGCATGTGCAGCACCGAGAAGATCGTGCCGATCGACACGTTGACGTCGATGTTCGACGACCCGTCGAGCGGATCGAACAGCAGCAGGTATTCGCCCTTCGGGTAACGATTCGGGATCTCGTAGAACGAGTCCATTTCCTCGGATGCCATCGCTGCCAGGTGGCCGCCCCATTCATTGGCGTCGAGCAGCACTTCATTGGCGATCACGTCGAGTTTCTGCTGCGTTTCGCCCTGGACGTTGCCAGTGCCGGCCGAGCCGAGCACGCCGGCGAGGGCGCCCTTGCTGACGGCGTTGGAAATGGCCTTGCAGGAACGGGCAACCACTTCGATCAGCAACCGCAGTTCCGGCTGGATCGTGTTGTGTTTGCGCTGCTCCTCGACCAGATAGCGGGTGAGGCTGATGCGTGACATGGTGCGTTCTCCTTGGATGGCCGCCATTCTACAGGGCTGCCGCTAAGGACAGCCCGTTTTCGGTCGCCCTGGGGCGCTTAACTGGCCAGTGCCTTGCCCACGATCTCGCGTACATCGCGCGACAGCGTCGATGCAGCCGCCACCCGTTCCAGCGCGCTGCGCATCTGCTCGCGCAGCGGCGCTTCGTATTTTTGCCAACGATCCATCACACGGGCAAGGCGCGCCGCCACCTGCGGGTTGATCGCATCGAGCGCCAGCACCTGTTCGGCCCAGAACGCGTAGCCGGAGCCGTCCTGCGCGTGGAACTGTGCCGGATTGCCCGAGCAGAAGCTGAAAATCAGCGAGCGGGCGCGGTTCGGATTGCGAAGGTTGAAGGCCGGATGCTCCATCAGCGCGCGCACGGTATCGATGGTGCGCTTGCCCGCGTGCGGACCCACTTCGCCGCGCTGCATGCCTTGCAGCGAGAACCACTTGTCGATGACCAGCGCGTCGTTCTCGAAACGCTCGTAGTAATCGGTCAGCGCGTGTTCGCGGCCCGGCGCGAAGCTGTTGACCAGTGCAGACAGTGCAGCAAAGCGGTCGGTCATGTTGCCGCTCTGGCGATAGTGTTCATCGGCCAGTGCCTGCATGTCGGCGTCGCCCGAATCCGCCAGGTAGCCGAGCGCGAGGTTGCGCAGCGCGCGCTTGGCCATCGAGTCGGCATCGGGGCTGTACTCGCCCGGCGTGGCGTTGGATTGATACGCCGCCAGCCATTCGTTCTTGAGCGCGCGGGCCAGGCCCTCGCGCATGAACAATCGTGCGTAATGGATCGCAGCGGGATCGGCTACGGCCATGCGTTCGGCCAGATAGGCTTCGGCAGGCAGCATCAACGCCTGCTCGCGGAACGCCGGGTTCAGCGAACCATCTGTCAGCACCGTGCGGAAAGCGGAGACCAGTGCGGGATCGAGCTTCAGTTCGCGATTCGCCTGCACGTCCTGCACCAGTTGCAGCAATGCGCGCGTGGCCAGTCTCTGGCCGGCTTCCCAGCGGTTGAAGGCATCGCTATCGTGCGCGAGCAGGAACGTCAGTTCGTTGTCGCTGTACTCATAGTCGACGATGACCGGTGCCGAGAAGTTGCGCAGCAGCGAGGGCAGGGGAGCCTTGTCGCCAGTGGGCAGGCCCACGAAGCGGAACGTCTGCTCGGCCTGCGTGAAATCGAGCACCCGCGTGGTGACGGTTGGCTGTGATTCGCCATCGAGTTGCAGCGGCAGGTCGTTGCCTTCGGCGTCGAGCAGTCCGACGGCGAACGGAATGTGGAACGGTTGCTTGTCGGGCGAGCCCGCGCGCGTTTCGATGCCGACCTTCGGGCAGCGCTGCGACAACGTCAGCGTCAACACGCCAGCCTTGCCATCCCAGTGCGTCTTCGCGGTGACCACGGGCGTACCCGCCTGGCTGTACCACAGGCCGAACTGTGTGAGATCGCGGCCGTTGGCATCGGCCATCGCTGCGCGGAAATCGTCGCACGTCACAGCCTGACCGTCATGGCGTTTGAAGTACAGATCCATGCCGCGCCGGAAACCATCGCGGCCCAGCAGCGTCTGGTACATCCGCACGACCTCGGCGCCTTTCTCGTAGACGGTGACCGTGTAGAAGTTGTTGATTTCCTCGAAGCTGTCCGGGCGCACCGGATGTGCCATCGGGCCCGCATCCTCGGGGAACTGCACCTGACGCAGTACGCGTACATCCTCGATACGCTTCACGGCGCGGCCCGATTCCGAACCCATCATGTCCGCGGAGAATTCCTGATCGCGGAACACGGTCAGTCCTTCCTTGAGCGAGAGCTGGAACCAGTCGCGGCACGTCACGCGGTTGCCGGTCCAGTTGTGGAAGTACTCGTGCGCCACCACCGATTCGATATTGGCGAAGTCCACGTCGGTGGCGGTCTCCGCATTGGCCAGCACGTACTTCGTATTGAAGATGTTCAGGCCCTTGTTCTCCATCGCCCCCATGTTGAAGTCGCTCACGGCGACAATCATGAAGCGGTCGAGATCGAGTTCCAGTCCAAAGCGCCGTTCGTCCCAGCGGATCGAATGCACCAGCGAATCCATCGCGTGCTGTGTCTTGTCCAGATCCTGCGGCTCCACCCAGACCTGCAGCAGCTTGTCCTTGCCCGATGCGCTCTGGATCGTCTTCTCGATCCGTTCGAGCTTGCCGGCTACCAGCGCGAACAAATACGACGGCTTGCGGAACGGGTCTTCCCATACCGCTTCGTGCCGGCCGTCCGGCAGTTCGCGCTCGGACAGCAGGTTGCCGTTCGACAGCAACACGGGGCACGCGGCGCGGTTCGCACGCAGCGTGACGCGATAGGTGGCCATCACGTCGGGGCGGTCGAGGAAGTAGGTGATGCGGCGGAAGCCTTCGGCCTCGCACTGCGTAAAGAAGTTGCCGTTCGACACATAGAGGCCGGACAGCGTGGTGTTGGCGGAAGGATTGCACGCGACGGTGATTTCCAGCGTGCCCTGCGCGGGCAGGCCGGTCAGCGTCAGCGTGTCGTCTTCGTGGCTGAAAGCGGTGAACGGGTGGCCGTCCAGGCGGATGCCAACCAGTTCGAGCGCTTCGCCCGTGAGCACCAGCGGCACGTCCGTGGAGGCGGTACGTTGCAGGGTCAGCGTGCTGGTGACGATGGTCCGCTGCGGATCGAGGTCGAGCACCAGCTCGACGTGGTCGATGGCGAACGCGGGCGGAGTATAGTCCTTGCGATAGACGGTAACGGGCGTATCGGTGCGCAGCATGGGGAAATCCTGTCTTCGGAGTGACCGGGGGCGGAGGGCCGTGCGGAACGGTCCGGGAAGTCCTCATTGTAGCCAAGGGGTCGCCGGCTTGCGCTGAGGCAGCTTCTGCATGGGAATTCGCACAGCCGGTTCGTGTCTGAGGAAACGGGTCGACCAACAGGGGTGAGGTATTGCGATGTGGCAAGACGTGTTGAGATGGGGACGCTGGGGCCTGGTGGCGCTCGGCGCGCTGTGGCTGTCGGGGTGCGCAAGCACGATCACAACCGAGGTGACCGCATTCCGCGAAGCCACTTGGCAGAACGATGCGCCGCGCACCTATGCCTTTGATCGCGCGCCCCAGCAGGAAGGCCAGCTCGATCGGCAAACCTACGAACTCTGGCTGGCGCAGGCGCTGTCCGGCCTTGGTTTCGAGCAGACGCCCGCCGCGCAGGCCCGCTACCGGGTGACGATGGACTATGACGCGACGCCGGGCTTCGTGCGCGTGGCGGAAACCTACTACCCCGATCCCTGGTACGGCCCGTGGGGTCCTTACTGGGGACCGTATGGCTGGTATCGCCCCTACGGCCCCTATGGCTGGGGGCCGGGATACTGGCCGCCGCAGACCGTGGTACGCGACGTGCCAGTGACATTCTCGAACCTCCGCGTCTATTTCAAGGACGCGGCCAGCGGCAAGCGCGTCTATCAGGTGACGGCACGCAACACCACCGAAGGCGGCAGCCTGACCGGTGTCATGCCGTACATGATCCGCAGCGCGTTCCTGGATTTCCCGGCCGAAAGCGGAAGACCGCGTCGCGTCACGCTCGAAGTGGAGAAGGAAAAGAAGCCGTAAGGCAGCCAAGTCAGAGGGGTTGCGTGCCGCATGCATTCGTCGACATTCGTCCACTGATGAGACGACGCGCAGTGCCTGCCACTCGGCAACACGATTTTTGCGCGCAGCCCCGTGAAAAACCTTGATTTGCGCATTGCAAAGGGCCGCCAGCACGTATTGACTGGGCTAGAATGGCCCCTCGATTTTTTTCGCCTTCTCTCCTGGACACGCAGATGAGCAGCAAGACTCGCGGTGATGCACCGCAACATGCCCCGAACAGCCCCGAAGCGCAATTGCGTCTGGCGGCACTCGAATATCACCGCAGCCCGACCAAGGGCAAGATTCAGGTAACGGCCACGAAGGCGCTGTCGAACCAGCGCGACCTGTCGCTGGCCTACTCGCCTGGCGTGGCGTATGCGTGCGAGGAGATCCACAAGGACCCGGCGATGGCTGCCGAGTACACCTCGCGCGGCAACCTCGTGGCAGTGATCACGAACGGTACGGCAGTGCTGGGTCTGGGCGACATCGGCCCGCTGGCCGGCAAGCCGGTGATGGAAGGCAAGGGCTGCCTGTTCAAGAAGTTTGCAGGCATCGACGTGTTCGACATCGAACTCGATGCACGCGACCCGGACAAGATCGTGGAAATCGTAGCCGCGCTGGAGCCCACGCTCGGCGGCGTGAACCTTGAAGACATCAAGGCGCCGGAATGCTTCTACATCGAGAAGCAACTGCGCGAGCGCATGAACATTCCCGTCTTCCACGACGACCAGCACGGCACCGCGATCATCTCCGCCGCCGCACTGCTGAACGGCCTGAAAGTCGTGGGCAAGGAAATCGGCAAGGTCAAGCTGGCGGTCTCGGGTGCGGGCGCCGCAGCTATCGCTTGCCTGGACACCATGGTCAGCCTCGGCGTGAAGCGCGAGAACGTCTTCGTGGTGGATTCGAAGGGCGTGATCTTCCAGGGCCGCGATGCCAACATGGAAGCCAACAAGGCCCGCTACGCGCAGGACACCACGGCCCGTACGCTGGCCGATATCGTCGATGGCGCCGACGTGTTCCTGGGGTGCTCCACCGCAGGCGTGCTGACGGGCGACATGGTCAAGACGATGGCCGACAAGCCCATCATCCTGGCACTGGCGAACCCGGAGCCGGAAATCCGCCCGGAAGTGGCCAAGGCCGCGCGTCCGGACTGCATCATCGCCACGGGCCGCTCGGACTATCCGAATCAGGTCAACAACGTGCTGTGCTTCCCGTACATCTTCCGTGGCGCGCTCGATTGCGGCGCGACGAAGATCACGGAAGAAATGAAGCTGGCCTGCGTGAAGGCGATTGCCGAACTGGCCGAAGCCGAACTCAACGATGCCGTGGCCGCAGCCTACGGTGGCCGTGAACTGAAGTTCGGCCCCGACTACATCATCCCGACGCCGTTCGACCAGCGCCTGATCGAGAAGATCGCACCGGCCGTGGCCAAGGCTGCCGAGGAATCCGGCGTGGCAACGCGTCCGATCCAGGATCTCGACGCCTATCGTCAGCAACTGTCGAGCTACGTGTATCACACGGGCCTGATCATGAAGCCCGTGTTCTCCGCTGCGAAGGCAGCGCCGAAGCGCGTGGCCTACGCCGAGGGCGAAGAAGAGCGCGTGCTGCGCGCCGTGCAAAGCGTGGTCGATGAAGGCCTGGCACGTCCGATCCTGATCGGTCGTCCGCACGTGATCCAGATGCGTATCGAGAAGGCTGGCCTGCGCCTGCGTTCGGGTGTCGATTTCGAACTCATCAATCCGGAAGACGATCCGCGTTACCGCGCCTACCACGAGGCTTACCACGCGCTGCGTGGCCGCGATGGCGTGACGCCGGACATGGCCAAGGTGGCACTGCGCCGCTCGAACACGCTGATCGGCACGATGCTGATGCACATGGGCGATGCGGACGCGCTGCTGTGCGGTACGGTAGGCCGTTTCGAAGCACACCTGGAACATGTGCGCGACGTGATCGGTCTGGCGCCGGATGCCAAGGTATTTGCGGCGATGAACGCGCTGATGCTGGAGAAGCACACGCTGTTCATCACCGACACCTTCGTCAACGACGATCCGAGCGCCGAGGAACTGGCGGCAATCGCGCAACTGGCGGCGCAGGAAATCGCGCGTTTCGGTCTGCATCCGAAGGCAGCGATGATGTCGCACTCGATGTTCGGTTCGTCGAACCGTCCGTCGGCGCAGAAGATGCGTGAAGCCGCAGCGATCCTGGCCCGCGTGGCGCCGGAACTGGAAGTCGAAGGCGAAATGCAGGGCGATGCCGCACTCGACGAAGACGTGCGCCGCCACTTCCTGCCGAGCACGAAGCTGGCTGGCAGCGCCAACCTGCTGGTCATGCCGACGCTGGATGCGGCCAACATCGCGTTCAACCTGCTCAAGATGACGGGCGGCCAGGGCGTGACGGTGGGTCCGATCCTGCTGGGCGCGGCCAAGCCGGTTCACATCCTGAACCCGCAGGCCACCACCCGCCGCATCGTCAACATGACGGCCGTGGCCGTGGCGGAAGCCAACGCGATCCGCTGATCCGCTGATCCGAGTAGAGTCGAAAAAAAACCGGGCCGCCTATGCGGCCCGGTTTTTTTTGTCGGTGCGCTGGCACTTCTGCCGGGGTGTCAGCGCGTCGGCGAGTCAGTACGCACAGTCGTGCCCGCTCACTGCAGCACGTTGTACTGCTCCCGCATCACCACGATGATCGAACGGGCGGCGGCCATTTGCTGCGACAAGTCATCGAAGCACTCCTGGCGGAGATCGACCTCAGCACTCCAGTTGCAACCCGTATGGTCCGGCTGATGCACACGCATCGCGTGCAATTCCATCTCGCCGCACTCCGGGTTGTTGTCCAGGCATTGGCTCAATATGGCCATGAGTTCCGATCGGGACTTCACATAGCGCCGCATGCGTCACCTCTCTCGTCCTGATTTACGTGGTCCGGCACACAGTCCGGAAAACCAATCTAGGTAGAAGAGAACATAGTCGCCAATTGAAAGCGACTATGAAGCAGCCGTTTCCCATCCTGCTGCCGTTGCGCAACGTCTTGCTGCGTCGCAGCATGTTGTGCGCAGCATTGTGCCGGCGAGCGGCGCCTGGCGCGCACGAAAGCGCATGAAAAAAGCCTGCCGCGAGGGCAGGCTTTCAGGGCTGCTGTATACCTTGCGATCAGAACTTGTGACGCACGCCCACGCCGAAGCTGTCGCCGTGCTCGAGGCCCGTGATCTTGTCGTAGTAGTACGCGGCGTAGACGTCGGTACGCTTCGACAGGTTGTAGTCGTAGGCCACTGCCATCGTGTTGCGCTTGAAGCTCGACAGCTCGTTCAGCACACGGCCATACGTGTACGACGCCAGGATGTTGCCGGCGCCCACGGGAATCGACACGCCACCCTGACCGTCGATGTGCTTGATGTCGCCGTTCACATTGTTGTTCACGTCGGTCTTGATGTACTGGCCTTGCAGGAACACCTTGACGACCTTGAAGTCGTACGAGGCGCCGGCCTGCACTGCCGTCTGCTTGTCGAAGCCGACGATGTACGGCGTGTTGGCGTTTGGCGTGGTCGGTGCGTTGGTCAGGTCGAACGGCGTGTTGTCGAACTTGACCTGCTGGAATGCCACCGTGGCTGCCACAGGACCCGAGAAGTAGGTCACGTTGCCGCCCCACTTGGCCTTGCTGGCGTTGCCGGCCGACTCACCCGCGCTGTAGATGAAGTTGGCGGTCAGGCCACCAAAGTTCGGCGTCGAGTAGACGATCGAGTTGTTCCAGCCCGAATCGCCGATGATGCCCGGGTCGTACACGCGGCCATTGTTCGCGCCGAAGTACGTGTGGAAAATCATCGGGCTGAAGACGTACGAGTCAACCAGCGGATTGAACAGGATCGTGGAGACGAAGTAGGGCGTGGTGTTGCGGCCCAGCTTCACCGAACCATAGCGATCGTTCTGCAGGCCGACATACGCATTGCGGCTGAACATCGAGTCGCCGTTGAAGCGGCCCATGCTGCCGGAGTCGGTGCGGAAGAAACCGTTCAGGTCGAAGATTGCCTTCGTGCCCAGGCCCAGGTCTTCCGTACCCTTGATCCCCCAGTACGACGTTTGCATGCCACCCGAGTTGGCAACGTAGGCGCGGTCCGCGCCGCCCACGCTCTTGATACCACCGACGAACATGTCAGCCTGGCCATACAGCGTGACGCTGGATTGGGCCATGGCCGCGCCGGAGAAAAGGGTAGCCGCGATTGCCGCCAGCTTGAAAGCCGGCTTGTACTGCTTCTTCATGTTTAAGACCTCCGTGGTTGTAATGCTGCTCAGAACGTTTTTTCTTGTGTGCCGGAACCCTTCAGGGTTTCTTTGGTACTACGTCCCTCGGCCGCGCTCGGAAGTCTGACTGTGCATTGGGGACCGGCGCGGCCGGGGACGTTGTTTGACAGCAGGCATGGCTCGCTGAACGTCCCTGAATTTCTCTCTCTCTTCTACCGTTATGGTTTTGATTTCAGGCGGATACTAAGTCGTTCAACCGGAACTGCGCAATGCGATGGATCTGGTTGATGCAAGTTTGCAACTCGACATCGGGTGCGTTCTCCAAACGCCTTGCAAAAGCCTCGATGATGCCGTGGCGATCGTAGCCACGAACAGCCAGGATGAAGGGGAATCCAAACTTCTGGTTGTAGGCCGCATTCAGATTCTGGAGGCGCTGGAATTCCTCCGGCGTGCATTGATCCAGTCCGGCACCGGCCTGTTCCCGCGTGGACTCCGCGGTCAGTTCGCCGCGCACCGCAGCCTTGCCCGCAAGCTCCGGGTGAGCGCGTACGAGCTTCAGTTGGGCCTCCTTGCCGGCTGCATCCACGGCACCGCGCAATGCGGTGGCGAGTTCCGCCGTGTTGGCGAAAGGTCGCTGCTTCGATGCGGCTTCGGCAAACCACGGCGAGTGCTCGTAGATGCCGCCGAGGACTTTGACGAATTCTGCTTCGGGCAGTCCATTGATCTGCGCGATGGTGTATGGGTTGTGGGTCGTTGTGCTCATGCCTGGCTCCGGTGGGGATGGGTTTCGATCCAGTGGCGTGCGATATCGACACGCCGGCAGATCCACACCTTGTCGTGCGACTGCACGTAGTCCAGGAATTTCTGGAGCGCGCGGAAGCGGCCCGGGCGGCCCAGCAGTCGGCAGTGCATGCCCACCGACAGCATCTTTGGCGCGTCGAGTCCGCTCGGGTCGCCCTCGGCATACAGCACGTCGAACGCGTCCTTCAGGTACTGGAAGAATTGATCGCCGGTATTGAAGCCCTGCGGCGTGGCGAAGCGCATGTCGTTGGAGTCGAGCGTGTACGGCACCACCAGGTGCGGCTTCTTCTCGCCACCGGTGACTTCCACTTCGGTCCAGAAGGGCAGGTCGTCGCCGTAGTAGTCGGCGTCGTAGAGCAGCCCGCCGTGTTCCACGACGAGGCGGCGTGTGTTGGGGCTGTCGCGGCCCGTGTACCAGCCGAGCGGCATCTCGCCGGTCAGGTCCCTGATGATCTGCATGCCGATGCGCATGTGCTCGCGCTCGGTGGCTTCGTCCATGCCTTGGTAGTGGATCCAGCGCCAGCCGTGGCAGGCGATCTCGTGACCGAGTTCGACGAACGCGCGCGTGAGTTCGGGATGGCGCTGCAGTGCCATCGATACGCCGAAGATGGTGAGCGGCAGCTTGCGTTGCTCGAACTCGCGCAGGATGCGCCAGACGCCGGCACGCGAACCGTACTCGTAGACGCCTTCCATGCTCATGTGCCGCGCGGGGTAGGCCGCGGCACCGATGATCTCGGACAGGAACTGCTCGGAAGCGGCGTCGCCGTGCAGCACGCAGTTCTCGCCGCCCTCCTCGTAATTGAGCACGAACTGCAGCGCGATGCGTGCGCCGCCCGGCCAGCGGGCGTGCGGCGGCTGGGCGCCGTAGCCGATGAGATCGCGTGGATAGTTATCGTGTTTCATCTGGTTATGTTTGCTTCAGGTGCCTCAGGAGAAAACTCGGAGAAATCAAAAAAACGTTTGCTCGTCCGGCGTCCCTGGCAGCGGCTTCACTTATGCAAAGCGCGTGCCAGAAAGACTCCGGCGGGCTTGACATCGTGGCGGCAACGTGGCCACAAATTGTTGCCGCCCGATTGTCGTTCGAGATTGTTGGCGGTCAATCGTCGGCGGCGTTACTCCGTGCCGTGCGAGTTTGCCGCGGCGTTGCGCATGGCTTCATCGGCAGACTGGATGCCGTTGAAGAACAGGTTCAACGCCACTGCGACGATGGTGCCGAGCACGATGCCGCTGTGCGTGAACGGGTCGGTCCACTTGGGCAGATACTGGAACAGCGTGGGCGACAGCGTGGGAATCATGCCGAAGCCGATCGAGATCGCCACGATGAACAGGTTGTGGCGGTTCTTGTTGAAGTCGCACGAACCCAGGATGCGGATACCCGTGGCCGCCACCATGCCGAACATCACGATGCCGGCGCCGCCGAGCACGAACTGCGGCACCGAAGCCACCACGTGGGCCATCTTCGGGAACAGGCCGAACGCGATCAGGATCAGGCCGCCGGCTGCCGCCACGTAGCGTGAGCGCACGCCGGTTACCGTGACCAGACCCACGTTCTGCGAGAACGAGGTGTACGGGAAGGTGTTGAACACGCCGCCGATCACCGTGCCCAGGCCATCGGCGCGCAGGCCGGCCGTCAGGTCGCTGCGGCTCAGCTTGCGGCCCGTGATGTCGGACAGCGCCAGGAACATGCCGGTGGACTCCACCAGTGTGATCAGCATGACGATGCACATCGACAGGATGGCGGTGATCTCGAATGTCGGCATGCCGAAGTGGAACGGCGTGATGACGGCCACGTAGCTCGCGTCATGCAGGCCGTCGAACGACACCTTGCCAAAGGCCATGGCCACCAGCGTGCCGACGATGATGCCGAGCAGCACCGCGCAGTTCGATACCAGTCCGCGGCCGTACTTGCTCAGCACGAGGATCACCAGCAGCACCAGCCCGGCGATGCCGAGGTTGGTCAGATCGCCGTAGGCAAGGTTGGGTACTTCCTTGACCACGCCATCGATCACGGCGCGGGTGGTGGGTTGTCCGCCACCGGCCCAGTTGATGCCCACCCGCATCAGCGACACACCGATCAGCGTGATCACGGTGCCGGTCACCACGGGTGGGAAGAGTCCCAGCATGCGTCCCATCATCGGCGCGATCAGGATGCCGAACAGTCCTGACGCGATCACCGCGCCATAGATGCCGAGCAGGCCGACGTTGGGATCGTTGCCGATGGCGATCATCGGTGCCACCGATGCGAACGTGACGCCCATCATCACCGGCAGCCGGATGCCGAACTTCCAGAAACCGATGGCCTGGATCAGCGTAGCCAGGCCCGCTGCGAAGAGGTCGGCATTGATCAGGAAGGCGAGCTGATCCTTGGGGAGCCTGAGCGCACCGCCGACGATCAGCGGAACCGCCACCGTGCCGGCATACATCACCAGTACATGCTGCAGGCCCAGCGCCAGCAACCGCCCGGAGGGCAGCCGCTCGTTTGTGAGATCCGTGGGGACCGTGGTGCTTGCGGAATTCATGGGTGTGTCTCCTCTCCTTTGGTTTTGGATGGGAACGCGCGCCGGGTTTTACCCTTGACCGTTTTGTCGGCGCCTCTTGTCGTGGGCACTTGTTGACGGTTCTTGTCCGGTTTCCTGCCGTGCCTCTGACGGGCGAATGTGGTGGCTAAACCGGTGGGTCTGCATCGGCAACAGGGGATGTCTGTTGCCCGGCGGCGGGAACATTGCGCTAGGTGGAGCGGCCCAGCACGCTGCGAAGATCGAAATTGCCTGGTTCATCGGGTTGCACGCGATCGGCGCACGCGCCAAGGTGGTGCGCCATGCGCGACTTGGCCAGGGCAGCGTCGCCCTGTTCCAGTGCGTCGAGAATCTCGTCGTGCTCATCGAACGAACACGCGTTGTGGCCGGGGGCTTCCACGCTGGCAATCATCAGCGTGGTGCGCGACACCAGGCGGCGCATCATCGTTACCAATAGTTCGTTGCCGGACAGCTCGGCCAGTGCGGTATGGAATTCGGCGGACAAGCGAATCCAGCGCGGACGCTCGTGAGTCAGGAACGCCTGGCGCTCGTCGTTCACCATCTTGCGCAGCGGGGCGATCACGGCACGCACGTTCGGCAGGGAAGCCAGCTTGTCGAGCACGGCACGCTCGAGCATCTGGCGCAGTTCGAACATGTCATGGGCCTCGTCCGTGGACGGGCTGGCGATGAACGCGCCACGGTTCGGTTCCAGATCCACCATGCCGTCGGCGGCCAGACGCGATAGCACCTTGCGCACGGTGTGGCGCGCGGTGGCATAGATCTCGCAAAGCGAGTGCTCCGTCAGCTTGGTGCGCGGCGGCAGGCGGTGCTCCATGATCGCGTCGTAGATCTCGTGATACATGCGCTCTTCCACCGATCCCTTGCGGGCAGGCTTGTTGTCGAGGGACGCAGGCAGTACGTCGGCGGCGGTGGGGGCAATGAGCTTGAGATTCTTGGACATCCTGGACACTCGCAAAAAAGCTGAAGGGGCGATGGTCAGTGATCGTAGCGACCGGTCATCAGATCGACATCAAGCGTCTTGATATCGGTCATACGGCTGCATGGATCTAAAAATTGTTGACAATTATTTGGATATGCAAGCACCATTGTCAACAAAACCGAGTACGGTTTTTGACAACCGCGGGTATCTACCGAGTTGTCACCGGGTCCGTGCAGGCGCATTGTCGCCACGCACCAACCTAGCGCCGGGATGCGTTGAAATACGTACCGAGCGGGCACCATTCCCCACAAATGGTGCTAGTGAAGGCAGCGGCGCCCCTCACAACCCACACTCCAAAGGAAGAACAGGATGGGACGCTTGACCACTCACGTTCTCGACACCGCAGCCGGCACGCCCGGCGCCGGCATGTCGGTTACCCTGCATAAAATTGTCGACAATCGTCGCGAGACCCTGAAGTCGATCCAGACCAACCACGACGGCCGTGCAGACCAGCCCCTGCTGGAAGGTGCCGACCTGCAGGTTGGCGTCTACGAACTCGATTTCGGCGCCGGCGACTACTTCCGCGCGCAGGGCACCAGGCTGCCCGAGCCCGCATTCCTCGACGTGGTGACCCTGCGTTTCGGCATTGCCGATACGAGCGGCCACTACCACGTGCCGCTGCTGGTCTCGCCGTGGTCGTACTCGACCTATCGCGGTAGCTGAAGCGGTCGGAAGGGAAAGGAGACAAGTCATGGAAGGCTACATTCTCGACTGGGCCAATCTGCTGTTGCGCTGGCTGCACGTCATCACCGCAATCGCCTGGATCGGCTCATCGTTCTACTTCGTCTGGCTCGACAACAGCCTGACGCCCCCCACCGACGAGAACCTGAAGGAGAAGGGTGTCGGCGGCGAACTCTGGGCCGTGCACGGCGGCGGCTTCTACAACCCGCAGAAGTACCTCTCGTCGCCGGCCAAACTGCCGGAGCATCTGCACTGGTTCTACTGGGAGTCGTATTCCACGTGGATGAGCGGCTTCGCGCTGTTCGTGGTGCTGTACCTGTTCAACGCGAGCACGTTCCTGATCGACAAGAACGTCTTCGACATGTCGCCGGGCGCGGCAGTCGGGTTCGCGGTGTCATACCTGATCGCCGGCTGGGTGGTCTATGACGCCATCTGCCGCATCTTCGGCAAGAGCGACAAGACGGTTGGTATCCTCGTGGCGATTTACGTGGGTGTGGCCGCATACGTGGCGTGCCATATCTTCTCGGGTCGCGCGGCATTCCTGCTGACCGGCGCGATGATCGCCACGATCATGAGCGCGAACGTGCTGTTCTGGATCATTCCGGGCCAGCGCAAGGTGGTGGCAGCCCTGCGGGCCGGCAAGCCGGTGGATCCGATCCACGGCAAGCGTGCCAAGCAGCGCAGCGTGCACAACACGTACTTCACGCTGCCGGTGCTGTTCGCGATGCTGTCGAACCACTACAGCATGACGTATGCGGCAAAGAACAACTGGGCCGTGCTGATCGCGATCATGCTGGCCGGCGTGTTCATCCGTCAGTTCTTCATCCTGAAGCACAAGGGCAAGATCAACATCGCGTGGCCGGCCGCTGGTGTGGCGTGCCTGGGCGTGGTGGCGTTCCTGATCGCACCGCAGCCGCGTCCGCAAGTGGCCAAGGCCGATGGCGCTGCCGCCAACGCGGTGAGCTTCGTCAAGGTGCAGGAGATCATGAACTCGCGCTGCGTGCAGTGTCATGCCGAGCAGCCGAAGATGATGCCGACGGCTGCCAAGGGCATCAAGCTCGATACCGTGGATGACATCAAGTCGCATGCCCAGCTGATCTATCAGCAGGCTGTGCAGCAGAAGGCGATGCCGCTGGGCAACGTCACGCAGATCACGGACGACGAGCGCGCATTGCTGGGCCAGTGGTTCGAAGGCGGCGCCAAGACAACCAACTGAACTACCAACTGAATTTGACCGAGCATCGGTGATCGACGGTTCGGAGGCTGCGCAGTTGGCAGTCGGCTGTACCGAACCGGCGAGGGTTTGAACGGGGCTTCGTGCCCCGTTTTTTTATTATTGCGTAGGTGCCTCAGCCGCCGACATTGAACAGCGCCAGCAGGCCCAGTACCAGGAAGATTGCAGCGGCGATCTTGTGCACCAGGGCGATGGGCATCTTGTTGGCGAACTTGTCGCCAAGCAGCACGGCAGGGGCATTGGCGAGCATCATCCCGAGCGTCGTGCCTGCTACCACGGCCAGGACTTCACCATGGAAACGCGCAGCCAGCGCCACGGTGGCGATCTGCGTCTTGTCGCCCATTTCGGCAAAGAAGAATGCCACGATGGTTGTACCCAGGATGCCGAGCGTGGTCTTGGCAGGCTTGGTGTCTTCGGCGTCGTCCAGCTTGTCCGGGATCAGCATCCATGCCGCCATGGCGATAAAGCCCAGGCCCAGGATCCACCGCAGGAGATTCGCGCCCAGCACATCGGTCAGCCATCCACCCAGTGCCCCGGCAAAACCGTGGTTGACCAGTGTGGCGATCAGGATGCCGAGAATGATGGGGATGGGTTTGCGATACCGTGCTGCGAGGACGAGCGAAAGCAATTGCGTCTTGTCGCCCATTTCCGCGAGCGCGACGATCCCTGTGGAGACGAGGAATGAGGATGCCATTTCTTATAGGTCGAATAACCGGGCCGAAGGCGCATCTGCGAGATGCCAATGACGCATGCCTTTCCCGGCCCGGCCAGAAAGGTATGGTCATCGGTCTCGCCAGGCGCCGGACGCAAGGTCCAGAGCTGCGCACGCCATAACTGCGGTGGCAGTCAAGTCTGTTGACGTACGCCCCTGTCTTCCGGATGCCGCATTGCGCGGCGCGGTGAGATCAGGGCGGCTACTCCCCAATGGAAGGCCGCATTGTAGCCAGAGCGGTGGATGATGTCCACCAATCCGGCGTAAATGCTAGTTTTTGAGAACGGTTCTCAGTAGATGGTGCGTATCAGACGGGGACCGGCGAGTTCTCGCTGGTCTGGCGACCGCGGAAATCGGTCCAGCAAAGTGCCTTGAAATCGTAGAGTTTGCAGCGGCGCGCCGTGCGGAAGTACCAGCGCCACGAGAAGTTCTCGATGATGATGCGGCCCGGCAGTGCGTGTTCGAGCAGTGCCTGGGCCTTCTTGAGCCGGTACAGCGGCACGCTCATGTCCACGTGGTGCGCGGTGTGCTCCATGATGTGATGCAGCGCGGCGCCGATACCCATGCCGAAGCGCAGGTGGACCGTGGTCGAGACGAACGGCTGCGCCTTGGACCACATCGGCTTGGTGTCGTACCACGCCACGCTCGTATGCGTGTGGTGGACGTACAGGACGAAGCCGACCGTGGTGTTCCAGATCAGGAACGGCAGCACGAAACCCGTGCCGATCATCAACAGGACCGACTGCTCCGTGGCCATCGCCAGCACTGCCAACGCACCGATCCACAGCGCGCCGAAGGCGGCGACCAGTGCGCAATCCCACATGAAGATTGCACGACGGGTTGCCATCTGGCGCTTGCTCGGGAAAAACAGCTTGAACCACCAGATTTCGATGAGGTAGTACAGGCCGGCGCCGAATCCATTACGGTAGATCCGCTCCATCGCGCGGCGCCGGCGCGGCAGCGCGCGGAATTCTTCCAGCGAGTAGGGCGCCCACACGAAGTCGAAGCCCTTGAGATTGGTGTAGCCGTGATGGACCACGTTGTGGCCCACTTCCCACAGGCTGTACGGCGTGAGCGACGGCAGGAAGGTCAGCCGGCCGAGCCATTTGTTCAGGCCGCGGTTGTCGGTCAGGCTCTGGTGGCAGGCGTCATGGCCGATGATGAACAGGCGGGCGATGATCAGGCCGGCCAGCACACCCAGACCGACCTTGGCCCACCATGCCGGCACCAGTACCACGCCGGCCAGCACTGCCGCGAACAGCAGATAGTCGAACGCGAACAGCATCAGCGCGCGCGGCGTGCTGCGGTCCCCGAGCGGGATCAGCCAGCTGCGGATGGTCTTGCGATTGGGAAAGGGGGCTTCGAACGCGATGGGTTCGGGCAGGGGAAGGTTGCCGCGTGTATGCGGCTGGCCGGGATTGCTGGCCCCAGCGTCGGCCGAGGCGTCGGCAGCAGATAGGGTGTCGGATCGGGCAGTCATCGATGTGTCAGGCTTGTCGGAGTCGAGGCTGCGCCCATCCTATACGGCAAAAGCGGAGGGGCGCATGAATCCGACAGGCTAGAAGGGTTTGATGACTGTTGTGTTGATCCCAATCAAGACACTTGGGCTATTAGGGATATTTCTGGTCAGGAATCGGAACGTTGTTTGCGCTCGGACACCTTTCAGGACGCCATTGTGCGGGTGGCTTCGCCCATCACATAGACGTTGTCGATCACGCGGTCGTCGCCCAGCATGGCGAACGCGAACAGTTGCTCTTCCAGAGTCTCGCAGCGGCTGCTGCGTCGTCCGATCAGCGGCGTGGCCTCCGGGTCCAGCACGATGAAATCGGCTTCGCAACCTGTCTCGAAACTGCCCACGCGGTCCTGCCAGCCGAGCGCATCGGCCGCCGCGCGCGTGGCCAGGTAGAACATCCGCAGCGCGGTCAGGTGATAGCCGCCCATGCGCGCCACCTTGTGTGCGGCATTCATCGTGCGGAACATCGAGAACGACGTGCCGCCGCCCACGTCGGTGGCCAGCGTCACGTTGAGACGGTTGGCGTCGGACTGGTGGAAGTCGTAGAAGCCGCTGCCCAGGAACAGGTTCGACGTGGGGCAGTGGGCCACGGCTGCGCCGCTGTCGGCCAGGCGAACGCGGTCCTCGGGGTCGAGGTAGATCGCGTGGCCGTAGAACGCGCCGGGGCGCAGCAGGCTGTAGCGGTCATAGACGTCGAGGTAGCTGCGCGCATCGGGGAACAGCTCCGCCACCCATTTCACCTCGTCGCGGTTTTCGGCAACGTGAGTCTGGATGAAAACGTCCGAATGGGCGCGCGCGAGTTCGCCGCAGGCGGCCAGTTGGGCCTCGGTGGAGGTCGGGGCGAAGCGCGGCGTGATGGCATAGGCCAGACGGTCCTTGCCATGCCACTTCGAGATCAGGTCCGCCGAATCGCGCGCACCGGTCTCGGCGGTGTCGCGCAGGAATTCGGGGCAGTTGCGGTCCATCATCACCTTGCCGGTGATCATGCGCAGGTTGCGCGCCTGGCTGGCGGCGAACAGCGCGTCGGCGGACGCAGCGTGCACGGTGCTCCAGACCATGGCAGTGGTGGTGCCGTTGCGCAGCAGCTCGTCGGTAAAGAAATCGGCCACGCCGCGCGCGTAGGTGGCGTCGCTGAAGCGGCGCTCCTCGGGGAAGGTGTACGTGTCGAGCCAGTGCAGCAGGCCCGGCGACGGCGACGCGATGATATCGGTCTGCGGATAGTGGACGTGCGTGTCGATAAAGCCCGGCACGATCAGCTTGCCGCGATGATCGATGACTTCGGCGCCAACCGGGATGTCGTGCGACAGGTCTGCGTAGGCACCGGCCGCAGCGATGTGGCCGTTCGTGACGATCAGCAGGCCGTCTTCCCAATACTCGTAGGCATCCTCATGAAACTGCGGATCGCGCAGGAAATGGAGGATGCGGCCGCGCACGGCGCGGGTGCCGGAGGTGTTCGGGAAGGAGGGGGCAGTCGTCGTCATCGTCTTGTCTCAGGGGCGGCCGGAGCCAGCGCCCGCGCGGATCTTGCGATCTTGCAGCGGGCGCGGCGCCGGCATTCTTCGTATGTGCCCGGTCAGGTCGTGGGGTTCACGTTGGCCGTTGCAGGCGGGTGGGTGGGCGTGGCCGACCAGAAGTGGTCGACTTCGGCCAGGAAATCGGCTTTCCGCGCGTCCGGCAGGAAGGCCGCTTCGAAACTGTTGCGGGCCAGCTTGTAGGCGTCTGCAGCATCCAGCGGCAGCGCATCGAACGTGGCTTCCCAGTTGGCGTTCATGTAGCCGCCGAAATACGCAGGATCGTCCGAGTGCAGCGTCACGGCCACGCCAGCATCCAGCAGCTTTTTCAGCGAATGATCGGCCAGGTCCGGGTACACCTTCAGCTTCTGGTTAGACAGCGGGCACACGGTCAGCGCGATGCGTTCGCGTGCGAGGCGCTGCACCAGTGCGTCGTCGTCGATGGCACGCACGCCGTGGTCGATGCGCTCCACCTTGAGGATGTCCAGTGCGTCCGTCACGTACTGTGCCGGGCCTTCCTCGCCAGCGTGTGCCACGAGTCGCAGGCCCAGTTCCTTCGCACGGGCAAACACGCGCGCGAACTTTTCGGGCGGGTTGCCGCGCTCGGACGAATCGAGTCCCACGCCGACGAAGCGGTCGCGATACGGCAGCGCGGCTTCGAGCGTGGCGAACGCGTCTTCCTCGGAAAGATGGCGCAGGAAGCAGAGAATCAGGCTGCTCGAAAAATCGTACTCGGTGCTGGCCTGCGCCAGCGCGTCGGAAATACCGTCGATCACGGTGCCCATCGGCACGCCACGTTCGGTGTGGGTTTGCGGATCGAAAAAGATCTCGGCATGGCGCACGTTGTCGGCGGCGGCGCGCTTCACGTAGTCCATCGTCATGTCGAAGAAATCTTCCTCGGTCAGCAGCACGCTGGCACCGGCGTAGTAGATATCCAGGAACGACTGCAGGTCCGTAAAGGCGTAGGCGGCGCGCAACGCTTCCACATCGGCATAGGCCAGCTTGACGTTGTTGCGCTGGGCCAGCCGGAAGATGCGCTCGGGTTCGAGCGTGCCTTCGATATGCACGTGCAATTCGGCTTTGGGAGTACGGCGGATCTTGTCCGCCAGCGCGGCATCAATGGTCATGGGGCCTCATTTTTCTATGACGACGGCCGGATCGCGGCCGTCTTGTTACGGATGCATCGCCTCCAGCCGGTGAGCGGACAGCGCAGCAATGCGCTGGTCGCGAACCTGAAGCAGCTGGGCGACGATGGCTACCGCAATCATAGCCGGTGCCTTGTCTGTGATGCCTGACACGCCCATCGGGCATGTCATTTCGGGGAAGCGCGCGGGGTCGATGCCGTGCGCCGCCATGCGGTGCTCGAACTGGGCGCGCTTGGTTTTCGAGCCGATCAGCCCGAAGTACGCAAAGTCGTTGCGGCGGAAGATCCGTTCGCACAGGCTCTGGTCCAGCGCATGGCTGTGCGTCATGACCAGGAAATACGTGCCGGCAGGTGCTTGATCCACCACGGCTTCCGGTGAGTCGGTGGCTTCCGCCTCGACGTTGTCGGGCAGGCCGCCCGGAAACAGCGTGTCGCGCTCATCCACCCAATGCACGGTACACGGCAGCGTGGCGAGCACCTTGACCAGTGCGTGGCCCACGTGACCCGCGCCGAACAGCACCACGTGCATGGGCGAGGGCACGAGCGTGTCGATCCACGTATCGTCGGCATGCAGCGTCACCGATGGCAGCAGTGCGCGGCATTCCGACACGGTAACGTCGCCGGACAGTGCCACCGTCCGTTGCAGCGACTTGCCTTCGGCGAACGATGCTTCGAGCGCGTCGAGCCACGCCAGATCCGCTGTGCCGAGCACCTCGAACGCGAGTTTCACCACGCCGCCGCAGCACTGGCCCAGCGCGGGCCCTAGCGGAATCCGCTCGATGCGGCGGTGCGGATTGCCCCGGACATGACGATTGGCGAGCATGGCCCGCGCGATGTCCATGCCGCGCCATTCCAGATGGCCGCCGCCGATGGTGCCGACGAGGTCGTCGGCCGTCACCAGCATCCGGATGCCGGCTTCGCGCGGCGCGGAACCCTTGACCTCGGCAATCGTGACCATGGCCACGGGCACGCCGGCCCGCAGCCAGCGGGCGGCATCGGCGAATCGGAATGGCTTGAGCGGGGCGTCCTGCATGATGTTTCCTTGCTCGCGTCAGGCGGTGGCGTCGGTGGTTGCCTGCACGGCTTCCACGGCGTCCAGAATCGCTTCGCTCGTGGCCGGGGCGCGCAGCGGCGGGTTGACCTGGTAGTCACCCACGGCAGCAATCGCATCACGAATCGCGAAGAACACCGAGAACGGCAGCAACAGCGGCGGCTCGCCCACAGCCTTCGAACGGTGAATGCTGTCCTCGACGTTCTCGTTCTGGAACAGCCGCACGTGGAAGCCTTCCGGCACGTCGTTGATCGTCGGGATCTTGTACGTGGACGGTGCGTGCGTCATCAGCTTGCCCGCCGCGTTCCACCACAGTTCCTCGGTGGTCAGCCAGCCCATGCCTTGCACGAACGCGCCTTCCACCTGGCCGATGTCGATGGCAGGGTTCAGCGATTTGCCCGCATCGTGCAGCGCATCGGCACGCAGCAGCTTCCATTCGCCGGTCAGCGTGTCCACGAGCACTTCCGAGCACGCGGCACCGTAGGCGAAGTAGTAGAACGGCCGGCCATGCAGTGCTTTCTGGTCCCAGTACAGTTTGGGCGTGGTGTAGAAACCATCGGACCACAACTGCACGCGCGACACGTAGGCTTCACGCACGAGGTCGCCGAACGGCATGCGCAGTTCGCCGGCGATCACCAGATCGTCGTTGAAGCGCACGGTGGAGACTTCCACGCCGGCCTTGCGCGCAGCAAACTCGGACAGGCGTTCGCGGATCTGGCGCGCGGCGTCCTGCGCGGCCTTGCCGTTCAGGTCGGCGCCGGTCGAGGCCGCTGTGGCCGAGGTGTTGGCAACCTTGCTGGTGTCGGTCGCGGTCACGCGCACGCGTTCCATGCGGATACCCAACTCGTGCGCCACCACCATCGCCACCTTGGTGTTCAGGCCCTGGCCCATCTCGGTGCCGCCGTGGTTCACGAGCACGGAGCCATCGTTGTAGACGTGCACCAGCGCGCCGGCCTGGTTGTAGTGGGCCACGTTGAACGAGATACCGAACTTCACGGGCGTGATGGCGATGCCCTTCTTGAGGATCGGACTCGTCGCGTTGAACGCTCGCGTGGCCTCGCGGCGTGCCTGGTACTCGCTGGACACCACCAGTTCGTCGATCAGTTCATGGATGACGTTGTCTTCCACGGTCTGGCCGTACGGTGTGACGTTGCGCTCGCCCTTGCCGTAGAAGTTGGCGCGGCGGACCTCAAGCGAATCCTTGCCAACATTGCGCGCCACGTTGTCGAGGATGTACTCGATGGCAAACGCGCCCTGCGGACCGCCGAAGCCGCGGAAGGCCGTATTGCTCTGCGTGTTGGTCTTGCCGCAGTAGCCGTCGATCTGCACGTTCGGCAACCAGTAGGCGTTGTCGAAGTGGCAGATCGCGCGGGTCATCACCGGGCCTGACAGGTCGGCCGAGAAACCGGCGCGCGACACCATCTCCACGCGCACGCCTTCGAGGCGGCCTTCGTCGTCATGGCCCACGTCGAAGTCGAACGTGAAGTCGTGGCGCTTGCCGGTGATCATCATGTCGTCGTCGCGGTCCGGACGCAGCTTGACCGGGCACAGCAGCTTCCATGCCGCCAGCGCGGCGCAGCACGCGAACATGGCCGATTGCGATTCCTTGCCGCCGAAGCCGCCGCCCATGCGCCGGCATTCCACCAGCACCTGGTGCGCGTGCCAGCCGAGCATGTGGGCCACGGCGTGCTGCATTTCGGTGGGATGCTGCGTGGAGCACCACACGTGCATGCCATCGTTCTCGCGCGGCGCGGCGTAGGCGATCTGCCCTTCGAGGTAGAACTGCTCCTGTCCGCCCAGGCGGATGTGGCCGCTGTCGCGATGCGCAGCCGACGCCAGATGCGCGGCGGGCTCGCCACGCGTCAGGTGCATCGGCGCCAGCACGTAGCTGCCCGCTGCGTGCGCGGCCTCGGGCGACAGCACCGGCGGCAGGTCTTCGTAATCGATGTCGGCCAGACGTGCGGCACGGCGCGCGGCGTCATGCGAGGTGGCCACGACGATAAAGATCGGCTGGCCGATGAACTGCACGGTGTCTTTCACCAGGATCGGATCGTCGTGGATGATCGGGCCGCAGTCATTGACACCGGGGATGTCATCGACGGTCAGCACGGTCACCACACCCGGCGCCTTGCGCACGCGGTCGAGGCCGACCGATTT
The DNA here is from genome assembly GCF_039710735.1 of Cupriavidus sp. DL-D2. Classification (NCBI taxonomy): domain Bacteria; kingdom Pseudomonadati; phylum Pseudomonadota; class Betaproteobacteria; order Burkholderiales; family Burkholderiaceae; genus Cupriavidus; species Cupriavidus sp. DL-D2. The sequence continues at coordinate 112,463 of NZ_JBDKXK010000006.1, forward strand.
CAGTCGCGCATGCGCCTTGGTGCTCATGCCGAGCGCGGCGTGCAGCGTGCCGGCCAGTTCGGGAATGTCGTCGGTATAGGTGGCGGTGCCCGCCACGTGCAGATGGGCCGATTCGTGCGGGCGCGAGATGCCCACTTGCGGCGTGGACTCTGCGGCCACGCTGGCGTCGAGCAGGAAGGGTTCGGTTTGCTTGTTCATGCTGACTCTCCTCAGACGCTTGCGGTTTCACCAGCACCCACGGCCTCGCCAGCGCCCAGCGCGCGGACATTGACCATGGCAGCGGGGAGGGCGCCATCGCGCGTCTCCAGCCAGAAGCGATAGAGCAGGTTGGCGGCGCCGCGCGAGCGGTAGGCCGCGGTAGCGCGCATATCGGAAAGCGGCGTGTAGTCCTGACCCAGTGCAGCCATGCCGGCGCGCACCGTGGTTTCGTTCCACGGCTGGCCCGTCAGGGCGGCTTCCGCCAGCGGGGCACGCTTGGGTGTGGCGGCCATGCCGCCAAAGGCGATGCAGGCAGACTTGACGATGCCATCTTCGACATCGATGCCGAACGCTGCGCACACGGCCGAGATGTCCTCGTCGAAACGCTTGGACAGCTTGTACGTGCGGAAATGCTGCGGTCCCTTCACCGGCACGCGCAGGCCCGCCACGAACTCGCCTTCGACCATGGCAGTCTTCTGATAGGCGAGGTACAGGTCTTCCAGCGGCATCGTACGACGGGTCTCGCCACGCTGCAGCACCACCTCTGTGCCCAGCGCAATCAGGGCCGGCATCGAGTCACCGATCGGCGAGCCGTTGGCGATGTTGCCGCCCAGCGTGCCCGCGTTGCGGATTGGCAGCGACGCAAAGCGCTTCCACAGTTCGGTCAGATCGGGGTGCGTTTCGGCCAGCGCGGCGTAAGCCTTTTCCAGCGTCACGGCCGCGCCGATCTCGATAACGCCATCGCGCTTGGCCATGCCGGTCAGGTCTTCCACCTGGCCGACGTAAAGCAGGTTGCCCAGTTCACGGAACTGCTTGGTCACCCACAGGCCCACGTCCGTGCTGCCAGCCAGGATGCGGATGCCAGGCTCGGCGGCCTTGATCGCGCCGAACTCGGCGGCGGTGCGCGGGGCGTAGAAATGCTGGCCGCGCACGCTGTAGTGGAAGGTCTCGCCGCGCTTGAGGTTACGCAGCGTATCGGCAATCTGCTTCGGATTCAGGCGGCTGGCCGTCGGCGCGGGCAGGGCCATCATGCGCTGGCCGGCATCGACGATCGGGCGATAGCCGGTGCAGCGGCACAGGTTGCCGGTCAGCGCATCGCAGATTTCCTGCCGAGGGGGCGGGGCGGCGCCGGGCGTGTGCTGCTGGTACAGCGCCCACAGCGACATGACGAAGCCGGGCGTGCAGAAGCCGCATTGCGAGCCATGACACTCCACCATCGCTTCCTGCACCGGGTGCAGCGCGCCGTCGGCCTGGCGCAGGTCTTCCACCGTGATCAGCGCCTTGCCGTCGAGCGTGGGCAGGAACTGGATGCAGGCGTTGACGGCCTTGAACTCGACATCGCCGTCCTGTTTGAGCTCGCCCAGCACGACGGTGCAGGCACCGCAGTCGCCTTCGGCACAGCCTTCCTTGGTGCCGGTGCAGCGCACGTCTTCACGCAGGTACTGCAGGACAGTGCGGGTGACGGGGGCGTCTGCCACTTCCTGGACCTGGCCGCGGTGGAAAAAGCGGATGGTTTGCGTCTCCATGGTCTTCTCTCTTTCGGGGATGGTTGCAAACATAGCATTGGCCCTTTGATGCAATATTCGGCCCATGTGATATGCCCCATCAAGGCGCGCCCAAGGCGACGCGCCTGCGCCGGAACTCCAGCCCCATGGCGGCCTGGCGGCGTTTCTCCGGGTCTTCCCGTAGTTGGGGCGCTGTGGGCGTCCGAATTGACCGCATCGGGGGTGGCTGTCATACACTATGCGCCGTTCCCTTCCCCCACGCCAGCCACGCCCCGCCCGAGAGAGCGCAGGCGCGTGGCGGCATCTGCCATGCACGGACGCGACCATCTCGATACCTACCTGCTGCGGGTACTGCACACCCTGCTCACCGAGCAGAGCGTGACCCGCACCGCCGTCCGGCTGGGCCAGTCGCAGCCGGCCATCAGCAATACGCTGAAGCGCCTGCGCGAAATTACTGGCGACGCCATCCTGGTGCGCGGCAAGAGCGGCATGGTGCCCACCGAGCGAGGCCGCGAGTTGTTGCTGCTGGCCGAGCAGAGTCTGGCGGCGATGGACCGCATCGCGCGTCCGCCGCAGCAGTTCGATCCGGCCACGACGACGCGCACGTTTCACCTGGGCGCGCCGGACTACCTCGACGCCTTCTTCCTGCCGAATATCGTTGAACGCGTGCGCCGGCTGGCGCCGGGCGCCAAGCTGTTCATCCATCCGATGACGCAGTCGGCGGACTTTCTCGATGCGCTGGAGCAGGGCCATCTCGACATCGTGGTGGGCAACTGGCTGTCGCCGCCCGAGCATCTGCACATCTCGCCGCTGTTCGACGATGAAGTGGTCTGCATGCTCGGCGCCCAGCACCCGCTGGCCCGCCACGGGCTGACGCTGCGGCACTACCTGGAAATGCCGCACCTCGCCCCGGCGCCGTACGCGTCGATGCAGCGCAGCATGATCGACCAGGCGCTGGCCGAGCAGGGCTACAAGCGCAATATCCAGGTTACGCTGCCGTATTTCGGGCTGGTGCCTTACGTGCTGATGAAAACCGACATGGTGTTCACCACGGGCCGCCAGTTTGCCGCTCACTATGCCCAGTACCTGCCCATCCGGATGGTGCCTTCGCCGGTGTCGTTCCCGCGCATGCGCTTCTACCAGCTCTGGCACGAGCGCTGCCACGCCGCGCCGGACGTGATGTGGCTGCGTCGCATGATTGCCGAAGTGGCGTCCGACCTGCCGCAATTGCCGCGCCTCGAACCGGTGCCCGCCAGCCAGGGCTGAATCGGGTGGGGGAGTGCCGATAGGGGCATAATCGCGTCAAAGGCGCAGGCTGGCGGCGACGGGATTACACTGCCTCGAAGCGCATTGCGCCAATGCGCTGCAAACGAGGACTCCCATGCTCGAAACCGCCGCGCTGGCCGCCGGCATGTCCTGGGCCAGCGGCTTCCGTCTCTATCTGGCCGTGCTGACTGCCGGGGTGCTGGCGCGTCTTGGCTGGCTCGATCTCCCGTCCGGACTCCAGGTGCTGGCGTCATGGTGGGTGATCGGCGTGGCCGCGATCCTGACCGTGACCGAGTTCGTGGCCGACAAGGTGCCGGGCTTCGACACTGCCTGGGACAGCATCCAGACCTTTATCCGCATTCCCGCCGGGGCCATCCTGGCCGCCGCCGCGTTCGGCCACATGGACCCGCAATGGACCGTGGCGGCCGGCCTGGTGGGCGGTACGCTGGCAGGCACCGCCCATGCCACCAAGGCCGGTACGCGGGCGCTGATCAATGTCTCGCCCGAACCTTTTTCCAACTGGGTGGCCTCATTCACCGAAGATGTGGGCACGATAGGCGGCCTGCTGCTGGCGATCTTCCTGCCGGTGGTGTTCTTCGTGCTGCTGGGCGTGTTCCTGCTGGTGGCCATCTGGTTGCTGCCCAGGCTTTGGCGCGGGGTCAAGCGGCTGCACGCGGGGCTGCGCGGTGTGGGGCGTGGTTCCGCAGAGGGGCCGCCCCGCCGGCCGTGACTGCGATATCCCTTTTTACTTCCTGAATACAGATTTCCCGATAGCCAACTGCCGATGCCAGCCGAGACCGTTTCCGTCGATCCCCCCGTCCGATTCTCCGCGTGGCGCCAGGCCCTGCGCATGGCACGCCGCGACTGGCTGGCTGGTGAACTGACGCTGCTGCTGTTTGCGCTGGTGCTGGCCGTGGCGGCGCTCTCCAGCGTGGGTTTCCTGGCCGACCGCATGCGGCTGGGGCTGGAGCGCGATGCGCGGCAAATGATCGGTGCCGATGTTCGCCTGAGCGCCGATCAACCCTTCGACACGGCCTTTATCGACCGGGCGAAGCGCGATGGATTGCAGGTGGCGCAGACCGTGACGTTCCCGAGCATGGCCACGGCGCGTCCGGCCGGGGCACCGGAAGGAGGGGAGGCCGCCAGCCAACTGGCAGCGCTCAAGGCCGTCAGCGACGGCTACCCGCTGCGCGGCGGCCTCAAGCTGGCGCAGGCACCCGGCGGCGACGAAGCGGCGGCGAACGGCATCCCGGCCCCCGGCACGGCCTGGGTGGACGAGGCGCTGCTGGGATCGCTGAACCTGCGCATGGGCGACAGCATCCAGCTGGGCAGCCAGACGTTCCGCATCGAACGCATCATCACGCAGGAACTCGATCGGGGCGCCGGGTTCATGAACTTTGCGCCACGCGTGATCTTCCCGATGAGCGATCTGGAAGCGACCAAGCTGATAGGCTGGGGCAGCCGCGTGACATACCGCCTGCTGGTGGCGGGCCCCGATGCCGCAGGGCAGGCGTACCAGAAGTGGGCCGCCGACGAGATCGAGCAGAAGCATTTGCGCAACATGCATGTGGAATCGCTCGAATCGGGTCAGCCGCAGATGCGTGCCACGCTGGACCGCGCCGAGCGGTTCCTGTCGCTGGTGGCGGTGTTGTCGGCGATGATCGCCGCCGTGGCCATCGCAATGTCCGCGCGCCGGTACATGCAGCGCCACACCGACGCCTGCGCGGTCTACAAGTGCATGGGCCTGTCGCGGCAACAGATCCTGGCTGCGTTCGGCATCGAGTTCCTGCTACTGGGACTGGGCGGTGCACTGGTCGGGGTGGCGATTGGTTACGCCGCGCACTATGGGCTGCTCAAGTCGCTGGGCGGCGTGCTGCAGGTTTCGCTGCCGCATCCTTCGCTGGTGCCGGCGCTTGTCGGCATGGCGGCCGGGCTGGTGCTGTTGGTGGGGTTTGCGCTGCCGCCGCTGCTGGCGCTCACGCGCGTCGCGCCGCTGCGCGTCTTACGGCGTGACATCGGTCCGCCGCCCGTTTCGGCGTGGATCGCCTATGCGCTGGGGCTGGTCGCCTTCGTGGCGCTGCTGCTGGTGGCCGCGCGCGATGTGAAACTCGGCATCACCACGGCAGGCGGCTTCGTGGGCGCGGGCGCGGTGTTCGCCGTATTGGCGCTGGTGCTGCTGCTGGCATTCTCGCGCGCCATGCGTGGCCGGGCGCGCGGCAGCGTGGGATGGCGCTTTGCGCTGGCCGTGCTGGAGCGGCGCCGGGGGGTAACGGTGCTGCAGACGGTGGCGCTGGCGGTGGGACTGATGGCGCTGCTGCTGCTCGGCATGACGCGCAACGACCTGATCGATTCGTGGCGCAACGCCACGCCGGCCGATGCGCCGAACCGCTTCATCATCAACATCCAGCCCGACCAGCGCGAGCCGCTGCGCGACATGCTGGCCAGTAGCGGCGTGGACGACAGGCTGTTCCCGATGGTGCGCGGCCGCCTGATCCAGATTGGCGAGCGCGCGGTGCAGGCCGATAGCTATCGCGAGGACCGTGCGCGCAGACTGGTGGAGCGCGAGTTCAATCTTTCGTATATGGACGCGCTGCCGGAAGGCAACGAGGTGGTGGCGGGTAAATGGGATCTGGGTCAGGGCAATGGTGGGGCCTCGGTGGAAGAGGGCATCGCCAAGACCCTGAACATCCGGCTGGGCGATACGCTGCGCTTCGACATAGCGGGCCAGACCGTGGAAGCGCCGGTCACGTCGTTGCGCAAGCTCGAATGGGGTTCGATGCGCGTCAATTTCTTCGTCATCCTGCCCACGGCCCGGATGCATGACATGCCAGCCACGTACATCACGGCGTTCCATCTGCCGCCTGCCCAGGCGGCACTCGGCAACAAGCTCACTGCGGCCTTTCCGAATATCACTGTGGTCAATACGGACCTGATCCTGCGTCAGGTTCAGGGCGTGCTCGATCAGGTCATCGCCGCCGTGGAGTTCCTGTTCATCTTCACGCTGCTGGCCGGTGTCACCGTGCTGTACGCAGCACTGTCCGGTGCGCGCGACGAACGCAAGCGCGACGCGGGCCTGCTCAAGGCGCTGGGCGCGTCCGCGGCGATGGTGCGGCAGACCCAGTACGCGGAGTTTCTCGTTGTGGGCGGCCTGGCCGGGCTGCTGGCCAGCCTGGGCGCCGTCGCCGTGGGCTGGGGCCTGTCCCAGTTCGTGTTCGACTTCCCCTACCGTTTCAACGCGTGGATTCTGCCCGTGGGCGTGGTTTCTGGCATGCTGTGCGCTTTTGCGGGCGGCTGGCTGGGTTTGCGCGAGGTGCTGCGCCAACCGGCACTGGCCACGCTGCGCGATGTGAATTGAGCCAGCCATGAGTGACGACACCACCAACAACGACAACAACGACAACAACGAACAGCGCGAGGAAATCACCGCCTACGAACTGCTGGGCGGCGAGGCGCGCGTGCGCGAACTCGTGGACCGTTTCTACGACCTGATGGACCTGGAGACGGAGTTCGCCGGCCTGCGGGCGCTGCATCCGCCGACGCTCGACGGTTCGCGCGACAAGCTGTTCTGGTTCCTGTGCGGCTGGCTGGGCGGCCCGAACTACTTCATCGACCGCTTTGGCCATCCGAAGCTGCGCGCACGCCATCTACCCTTCGAGATCGGCACGAGCGAGCGCGACCAGTGGATGCGCTGCATGGCGCTGGCGATGCAGGATGTCAACGTGCCCGAGACGCTGCAGATGCGGCTGATGCAGGCGCTGTTTCAGACGGCCGACTGGATGCGCAATGTCCAGCGCTGAAACGTCGAGGATTCCCGCCGCCGCGCAAGCCGTACTCGACTTCTGGTTCGGCTTGCCCGGCTCCAATGTGTGGAACCAGACGCGGCGCGAGTGGTTCATCAAGTCCGATGCGTTCGATGCGGAAATCCGCACAAGGTTTCTTGCCGACTGGCAGGCCGCGCACGACGGCGCCCCGGATGACTGGTCTGTGACCCCGGCCGGCGCTTGCGCGCGGATCGTGCTGCTCGACCAGTTCCCGCGCAACATGTTCCGCGGCGACGCGCGCAGCTTTGCCACGGACGCCCAGGCGCTGACGCTGGCGCAACGCCTGCTGGCCGATGGCCGGGATCGGCAAATGCCCACGCCATGGCACCGCATGTTCTGCTATCTGCCGTTCGAGCATGCGGAGGACATGGCGCAGCAGAACATCTCGGTACGGGAATTTACGGCACTGCGGGAGGACACGGCGGGTGCCGTCGATGTGGTGGAGTGGGCCGAGAAGCATCGGGACTTCGTCGCCCGTTTCGGGCGGTTCCCGCACCGCAACGCGGTGGTCGGGCGTGCAACCTCGGAAGAGGAAGCGGCTTTCCTGAAGCAGCCGGGGTCGCGTTTCTAGCTGCGCAGTGCCGCGTGCCTTTGGCGCCGCCCAATCGGGGCGGGTGGGCCGCTGTGCTTATAATCCCAATCCTGCCGATCGAAGTTCTGTCCAGATATCCATGGAAGCCAAGCCGCAAACTGGCCCGCGTCGTACCCGGGACCGCATTCTCGATGTTTCGCTGCGCCTGTTCAACGAACTGGGCGAGCCGAACGTCACCACCACGACGATCGCGGAGGCCATGGAGATCAGTCCCGGCAACCTCTACTATCACTTCCGCAACAAGGACGACATCATCAATTCCATCTTCGTGCGCTTCGAGCAGGAGATGGAGCGCCGCCTGAAGATGCCGGAGGACCACAAGGCTACGCTGGGCGAGAGCTGGGACTACCTGCAGTACATGTCCGAGTTCCTGTGGAATTACCGCTTCCTGTACCGCGACATCAACGACCTGCTGGCGCGCAACCGGATGCTGGAGACCAACTTCAAGCGCATCGTCGAGCAGAAGAAGCGCTTCGCGCTGGAGATCTGCCGCCAGTTCCAGGAAGACGGCGACATGGATGCCACGCCGGAACAGGTGGATGCGGTCTGCACCAATATCGTCGTGATCGCCACGTACTGGCTGTCTTTCCAGTTCGTGCAGCACCCGCGCCAGTACAACGATCCCGAACAGATTCGCGGCTATCTGCACGGCTCCAGCTATCACATCTTCTCGATCCTCGCGCCCTACCTGCGCGGCAAGGCGCGCGAGGCGTTCGACCAGTTGGCGCGCGACTACGCCACGCAGAAGGCCGCTGACGACAAGGCCCGTGCCGACAAGGAGCGCAAGTGAGCACGAGCACGATGACATCGATCTGCGTCTATTGCGGCTCCAGCCCGGGATTCCGGCCGGAGTATGCCGAGGCCGCCCGAACGCTGGGCCAGCGCATGGCCGAGCAAGGTCTGGCACTGGTCTACGGCGGTGGCAAGGTCGGCCTGATGGGGATCGTGGCGGATAGCGTGATGGCACACGGCGGTACGGCCATCGGCGTGATCCCCGATGCGCTGATGCAGAAAGAGGTGGGCCATCGCGGCCTGACCGAACTGCACGTCGTGCGCAATATGCACGAGCGCAAGCAGATGATGGCCGACCGCTCCGATGCCTTCATCGCCATGCCGGGCGGCGTCGGTACCTTCGAGGAACTGTTCGAGACCTTTACGTGGGCCCAGCTCGGCTATCACGACAAGCCCGTGGGGCTCCTCAACGTGGCGGGTTTCTACGATGGGATGCTGGCCTTCCTGAACCACGCCGTGGGCGAGGGATTCCTGAAACAGGTACACGCCGACATGCTGCATGTATCGGATCGCGCCGAAGACCTGATCGGCAAGCTCGCGGCGGCGCCGCGCGTACACGTCGACAAATGGCAGGCGGGGCGCGAGAAAACCTGACGGCGCCCTGACGCGGCGCTGCTGATCCTATTTCAGCAGCGCTCCCACCCAGTGCACCAGGTGTGGCCCGCCAATCGCCAGCCACGTCCCGCCACACAGCACCAGCGCCAGCATCACCGCCGCACTGCCGAAATCCTTGGCGCGTTTCGATAGACTGTGGCGCTCCAGCGAGATCCGGTCGATGGCTGCCTCTACGCTGGAGTTCAGCAGTTCCACGATCAGCACCAGCAGCAGCGTGCCGAGCAGCAGCACGCGCTCCACGATCGATACCGGCAGCAAAAACGCGCACGGCGCCAGGATGACCACCAGCGTCAGTTCCTGGCGAAACGCACTTTCTTCCAGCACGGCGAAGCGCAGGCCCGACAGCGAGTTGATACCCGCATGCCACGCCCGGCTCAAGCCGCGATTGCCCTTGTGGGGATTCTTTTCTACGGAGTAGTCGGCGTCCACTTCAGCCGCCGTTCGGGCGGTGGTTGGCCGAGGCAGCGACGGATCTCGCGGTTGCGTGGGGTGAGACTTGGCCATGATCGGGTGCGACGGGTTGTACCGGGTTGTCGGTGCCGCCCGCCTGGGGTGCCAGCGGACGCAGGTGCGCGAGGAACTGCTCGGATGCCGCGCGCCAGGAGAATTTCTCGGCATGCGCGCGGGCCGTTGCGCGGTCGATGCGCAGGGCTTCCAGGCAGGCTTCCCGCAGGTCTTCGTGCATGACGCCAGCCGGGCTGTCGCCGAGCACGTCGATCGGCCCCGTCACCGGATAAGCCGCCACGGGCAGGCCGCTGGCCAGCGCTTCGAGTAGAACCAACCCAAACGTATCGGTCCGGCTTGGGAACACGAAAATATCTGCGGAAGCATACACCTTTGCCAGTTCTGGCTGTTTGAGCACGCCCAGATAGTTTGCAGACGGATACCGCGACTTCAGTGCCGCCAGGGCCGGCCCATCCCCCACGACCCATTTGGAGCCGGGGAGGTCGAGTTGCAGGAAGGCCTCGACGTTCTTCTCCACTGCCACGCGACCCACGTAGAGGAAGATCGGATGCGCCGTGTTTAAAACGTTTGCTCGCTGCGCGGTAAAGACATCGAGATCCACGCCGCGTGTCCACAGCACCCCGTTGGTGATGCCGTAGTGCTGCAGGTCGTCAAGCACGACCGGCGTGGGTGCCATGACCGCGCGCGCCGGTCCATGGAACCAGCGCAGGAAGCGGTAGGTCCAGGCCAGCGGAATGCCGAAGCGTGCCTGCACATACTCCGGAAAGCGTGTGTGGTAGGCCGTGGTGAATGGCAGGCGGTGCTTCATCGCATATGCGCGGGCCGCCAGGCCGAGCGGGCCTTCCGTGGCGATGTGGAGCGCCTCGGGGCGAAATTGTTCGATGCGTTGGCGCACCCGGCCCGATGGCAGGATCGAGAGGCGGATTTCGGGATAGGTGGGGCAGGGCACCGTGCGGAATTCCAGCGGTGTGAGCAGGTCCACCGTGTGGCCCATGGCCTCGAGTTCGCGGCGCGTGGACTTCAGGGTGCGCACCACGCCGTTGACCTGCGGTTCCCAGGCATCGGTGACGATCATGACTCTCATCGGGAGACTCCTTGCGGCGGTTCACGCCGGATGTTGGGGATGCGTGGGGTGCGTGGTATCGCTGCGCACGTTGGCCATCGCAGCGGTACCACGGAAGGGATGCCGCTCAGGCGGCGACTGTTGCGCTGCGGCGGCGACGACGGCTGACCGGCTCGGGCGGATCGATCAGCGTTGTCCAGTAGATGATCTTCAGCTCGCCCTCCATGGTCTCCACCAGTGCGGAGAGGCTTTCCACCCAGTCGCCGTCGTTGCAGTAGAGCTGGCCGTCCACCTCGCGGATCTCGGCCTTGTGGATGTGGCCGCAGACCACGCCATCGCATCCGCGTCGGCGCGCTTCGTCCACCATCGCGTGTTCGAACGAGTTGATGTAGCTCACCGCGTTCTTGACCTGATGCTTCAGGTATTGCGAAAGCGACCAGTACTCGAAGCCGAGCCGGGCGCGCACGCGGTTGAAGTGCCGGTTCAGCGCCAGGATCATCGTGTAGAGCGAGTCACCCAGATGGGCGAGCCACTTGGCATGCTGTACCACCCCGTCGAACAGGTCGCCGTGCACCACCCAGAGCCGCTTGCCGGTGGCGGTCACGTGGACCGTATCCTCGCGCACGGTGATATCGCCAAACGCCATGCCGTCGAACTGGCGCGCGGCTTCGTCGTGGTTGCCCGGCACGTAGATGACCTCGGTGCCCTTGCGTGCCTTGCGCAGCAGCTTCTGCACCACGTCGTTGTGGCTTTGCGGCCAGTACCACCCTCGGCGCAACTGCCAGCCGTCGATGATGTCACCCACGAGGTACAGCACGTCGGAGTCGTTGTGCTTCAGGAAGTCGAGCAGGTAGGTGGCCTGGCAGCCTGGCGTGCCGAGGTGGATGTCGGACAGCCAGATCGCCCGGTAGCGATGCATCGGCGATTCGTTGTCGGCGGTGGAGCGGCAGGCGGCGCTATCGCCCGGATGCAGCGCGGCGTGTGCGGTGGGGGTGTCGGCAGGCAGGTCTACGGGCGGCGGCATGAAGGCCGCAAAGGCGGCGGACATCTGGGCAGATATCGGGAGTGCCACGTCGGGCTTGCCGCGCAGGCGTTGCGCGAGCCGCGAAACACTACCGCGTGTAGATCGGATGGCTTGCATGGCGGCCCCGGTGTCGGCGATGGCTGCATTGAGCCAGCGCTGCATGACGGAGCCGTGACGGAAACATGAATGTCACATGAAATCGTCGGGGGAAATCAGGCTTGCTGGACCGGGGCGTTTTGCGCGCGCAATTGGGCCAGTGCTGCGAGCGTGGCTTCGATTGCACGGGGATGGCGCAGTAGTGCAACATGCCCGATGCCGTCGAGCGCAACATGGTGAGCGCCTTCCAGCCACGAGGTGCCAGGTGGACCCGCAATCGAATCGTGCCAGCTGAAGACAGAAACGATATGCGCGCGCATCGCGGGCGTTTCGGCGGCAGCCAGCGCGGCCAGCCATGGACTCTGCCAGCGCATCTGCCTGGCGTTGCGGCCACCGGCAAAGCGCGCCAGCGCGCAACCATGGTGAGGGCTGCCCAGTGTGACGATGCCCGTGCTGGGCGGTGTCGAACCATCGCGCGCCGCCAGCACCAGCGCGGCCCGCGCGGCGAGTCCGCCCATGCTGTGGCAGACCAGCAGCGGTGGATGTCCCGTACGTGCGGCCATCTCTCGCATGCGGGCCAGCAACGGCGCCGCATAGTCGTCGATATCGCCCAGCACGGGCGTCAGGTCGATGCCCTCACATTGATATCCCGCCGCCGCGAGCGCGGGGGCCATGTCCAGCCAGATCGCGTGATTGCAACCGTATCCATGCACCATCAGCACGTGCGGTGCGTCAGGCAGGGGGCGGGCCGGCTGTGCAAAGTCCAGGCGCGAGCGGAACGGCTGCAGCCAGTTGAACATGCGGAAGACTGCGCGGTACTCGGTCAGATATCCGCGCATCGCCGCGGGGATGCCAAGCGGCTGGCAATGCGGCGCATCGGTCGGAAGCGGGGGACGTTGTTCCGGTGCAATACCTACGCCAGCGAGCGTGGCCGCGAATGCCAAGGCGATGCTGAGGCCGAATGCCCCGAGCACGGCAAGGACGGCTGTCACCAGGGCCACAGGGACGGTCCAGCCGGCCGAAAGGATCAGCCACGCGGCCAGTGAGGCCATGGCAGCTACCTGCAAGGTCACGGCAACGCGTCGCAGGGCGGCGGCCGTGAGGCTCACGGCTGTTGCGGCCGAAGGTCGATCAGGCGCGTGCCAGCCAGTCGGTCATGCAGCAGTTGGCGTCGCGGATCGAGCCACGCCAGCGACAACCAGATCAGCAGGCCCACTGCCAGCGCACCGACGAACGGCCCCTTGGTCAGACCGAGGGCGTGGCCCACGGCGGCGGCGGGCGGCAGCCACAGCCACGCCAGTACGAAGCGCAGCAATGCCTGCGGCCAGCGCGGCGGCAGACCCGATGCGTTTTCCACGCGGATACGCCATGTCTGCATCGCCAGCGTCTGACCACTGCGCTGCCAGAACCAGGAGAAATAGAACGCCAGCACGGCAAAGACCCAAGCCTGCCGCACGTAGGGGTGATCGATGCCGATCCGATGCAGGGCGGGCTGGACAGCCACGTATAGCGCGCTGGCGGCCATCAGGACGCCGAACAGCAGCACGCCGTCGTAGAGCATGCAGAACAGGCGGCGGCGCACCGGCGGTGTACGCGGCGTGGCGGCGGGCGAGGGGTGGGACACGGTTGGAGTGGCGGCAGGCATGGCGCTAGGCAGCAGGGTAAGCGGCCATTATGCCAAGCGTGCGTGGATGGCGGAATCGCGGCAAGCCAGTACGGCTAGCCGGTGCTGCGGAACCGTTCGGAAATCCTGGCCGGGCAACCGGAAAGTTAACGCGTCGGTTCTGACCGGTTGAAGTCAGTGGAGGCCTCGCCCGTGACGGGCGGGGCAAGCCCTTCGGACTGCGGCGGTGCGACGGCCGCCGTGGCGGCCGATGCCGGCAACACGGGGGCCGGGGCCACTGGCGCCGACGCGGCGGCCACCGCATCGGCGGCCGGCACCGATGCGGGCGCGGCCTCGGGCGTGCTCGCTGCCTTCCTGCCGTGATGCTGCGATGCGCGTGCCGACTCCGGCAACGGGCGCTTGCCGGAGGGCAGGGCACTCACCGCGCCAGGACGGCCCGGTACTTTCTCGGCGGCGGCCAGCTTCTTCTTCTGGTCGTCAGGCAACTGCTGGTAGCGATCCCATGCCTCGGACTTCTTCTCCTGCGGCAAGGTACGCGTGATCTGGTAGTTCTCGCGCGCCAGGCGACGCTGCTGCGGTGTCATCTTGACCCATTCGGTCATGCGCTCCTGCAGCCTGGCCTGTTCCTCGGGTTTGAGCCGGGGATACAGGTCCGCAATGCGTTGCCATTTGCGGCGGTTCAGTTCGGGAATCGTGTCCCAGAGTGGTTGCAGCGGGGCAAGGACCTTCTGGTGCGACGGCGTCAGCTCGGCCCACGTCGGATGGGCATTGACGACGGGGCGCGCTGCAGGCTGGCTGGCGGCGGGCCCCTGTGCACGCGCGGTGTCGACCACGGCATCGATGCCAAGTGCAGCCATCGCCGTGCCTGCTACGCAAAGTGCGGCAAGCCGGCGACGGAGCGCGGCGGTCCGGAGAATCATGCGCGCCATCCTATTGGTCGCGGTCGCGCTTCAGGAACACGTGGAAGCCCTGGTCGGCATAGGCCGAGGGCGGCAGGTCGTCGAGCAGCATCGCGGCGTCCACATCGGCCAGTTCCTCGACGCGTTTCTGTTCCTGCCAGCGATAGATACCCAGCAGGCCCGCGCCCAGCGCCACCAGTGTCCAGACCAGTGCAAGCTTGCGCATCCATGCGCCAGCACGGTGCAGGGGCGTGTCGCCCTCGTCTTCGAAGGCGAAGCCGCGCGGCGCGCCCGGCATGGCCAGTTGCGGTGCATGGGCAGGTGCCTCGGCCTTTCGGGCGGCCAGCGCCATCCGCCGCGCGGCGGCCAGCCGGTCGGAAATGTCTTGCGGCACGGCATCCGCAGAGGCATCGAGTGCCAGGCGGATCTGGTGCGCAATGCGCCGTTCGTGAATATCTCGTTCGTTTCTGCTCATAGTCGGACCCCCCGCGCACGCAAGGCTTGCGCCAGTGTGTGAGTTGCACGGGAACAGTGCGTCTTGACGCTGCCCTCCGAGCAGCCCATCACGGCTGCCGTTTCGGCCACGTCCATATCCTCCCAGTAACGCATCAGGAAAGCCTCGCGTTGACGCGTGGGGAGTCGCTGTATTTCCTGTTCGATGATGTGCATGACCTGGGCGCGCTCCACCTTGTCGGCGCTGCTCTCGGACATCTGGGTGCCGGATTCGGCCTCGAGCGTCTCCAGCAGGTCGCTGTCGTCGCCTTCGCGCTCGTCGCGAAGGTTGGAGAACAAGGTCACCCAGGTATTGCGCACCTTCTGGCGGCGGAACCAGTCGTGGATGGTGTTCTGCAAGATGCGCTGGAACAGGGGCGGCAGTTCCGCGGCACTTTTGTCGGCGTACTTCTCCGCCAGCTTGATCATGGCGTCCTGCACGATGTCCAGTGCAGCTTCGTCATCCCGCACGGCGAATACGGCCTGCTTGAAGGCGCGGCGCTCCACACTGGCGAGAAAATCGGAGAGTTCCTTGTCGGTGGCCATGCAGGCAGAAACAGCAGTTGGGCGGGGATGCCGGGTCGAATGTGCCGTCCAAGTCCTTTGGCACTCCGAAGATGTCTGCGATGCTAGCAAAAAACAGGTCGTTTCGGCCACTGCTGTATTCAAGTGCAGACATGAAGGCTGCCTCCGCAGCGGGCGCCGGTGTGGCGTTCATGCGCCGCGCTGGTGCGGCAGTGCAAAAAGTTCTTTTATTGCGTCGCAGCCTTGCAGTATCATCGGCGGTTCACACGACATCAGTGGTTGTCTCATCAGACCGCTTATAAGGCGGTCTTCTCATGCAGACGCGCACCGCTTGAACCCGAGCCACAAGCCCGGCAGAGAGCATCCAAACAATTTTTTGCCGAAAATTGCAAAGGAAAATGAACATGCACAGCGCGGAAACTTCCCACGCAGATAGCAATTCATCCTCCGCCCGAGAAATGATCGGAGCGGAAATCCTCGTCAATGCACTTGCCGAAGAAGGCGTCGAGTACGTCTGGGGCTACCCCGGCGGCGCAGTGCTTTATATCTACGACGAGCTCCACAAGCAAACGAAATTCGAACACATCCTGGTCCGCCACGAGCAGGCCGCCGTGCATGCCGCTGACGGCTATGCCCGCGCGACCGGCAAGGTCGGCGTTGCCCTGGTGACTTCGGGTCCGGGCGTGACCAATGCCGTGACCGGTATTGCCACGGCTTACCTGGACTCGATCCCGATGGTGGTGATCACCGGCAACGTGCCGACCCACGCCATTGGCCAGGACGCCTTCCAGGAATGCGATACCGTCGGCATCACGCGTCCGATCGTCAAGCACAACTTCCTCGTGAAGGATGTGCGCGACCTGGCCGCGACGATCAAGAAGGCGTTCTTCATCGCCGCAACCGGCCGTCCCGGCCCCGTGGTCGTCGACATTCCGAAGGACGTGTCGCGCAACGCCTGCAACTACGAGTACCCGAAGGCCGTGGACATGCGGTCCTACAACCCGGTCAACAAGGGTCACTCGGGCCAGATCCGCAAGGCCGTGGCGCTGCTGCAAGGCGCCGAGCGTCCGTACATCTACTCGGGCGGCGGCGTGGTACTGGCCAACGCCAGCGAAGAGTTGCGCGAGCTGGCAGCCCTGACGGGCCACCCGGTGACCAACACGCTGATGGGCCTGGGCGCGTTCCCGGGTTCGCACAAGCAGTTCGTCGGCATGCTCGGCATGCACGGCACGTATGAAGCCAACATGGCCATGCAGAACTGCGATGTGCTGATTGCCATCGGCGCACGCTTCGATGACCGCGTGATCGGCAACCCGGCGCACTTCACGTCGCAGGCACGCAAGATCATTCATATCGACATCGACCCGTCGTCGATCTCGAAGCGCGTCAA
This sequence comes from Cupriavidus sp. DL-D2, assembly GCF_039710735.1. Lineage (NCBI taxonomy): Bacteria > Pseudomonadati > Pseudomonadota > Betaproteobacteria > Burkholderiales > Burkholderiaceae > Cupriavidus > Cupriavidus sp. DL-D2. The sequence continues at coordinate 128,830 of NZ_JBDKXK010000006.1, forward strand.
GGTGGATATTCCCATCGTCGGCAACGTCAAGGACGTGCTGCAGGAACTGATCGCCCAGATCAAGGCCAGCGACGCCAAGCCGAAGCGCGAGGCGCTGGCGAAGTGGTGGGACCAGATCGAGCAATGGCGTTCGGTGGACTGCCTCAAGTACGACCGCAATTCCGAGATCATCAAGCCGCAATACGTGGTGGAAAAGATCTGGGAACTGACGAAGGGCGATGCATTCATCTGCTCGGACGTGGGTCAGCACCAGATGTGGGCTGCACAGTTCTACAAGTTCAACGAGCCGCGCCGCTGGATCAACTCCGGTGGCCTGGGCACGATGGGCGTGGGCCTGCCGTACGCCATGGGCATCAAGAAGGCGTTTCCGGACAAGGAAGTGGTCACCATCACCGGTGAAGGCTCGATCCAGATGTGTATCCAGGAACTGTCGACCTGCCTGCAGTACGACACCCCGGTGAAGATCTGCTCGCTCAACAACGGCTACCTCGGCATGGTGCGCCAGTGGCAGGAAATCGAGTACGACAACCGTTACTCGCATTCCTACATGACTGCGCTGCCGGACTTCGTGAAACTGGCGGAGGCCTATGGCCACATCGGCATGCGTATCGAGAAGACGTCTGACGTCGAACCGGCGCTGCGCGAAGCCTTCCGACTCAAGGATCGCACCGTGTTCCTGGACTTCCAGACGGACCCCACGGAAAACGTGTGGCCGATGGTTCAGGCCGGCAAGGGTATCTCCGAAATGCTGCTTGGCGTGGAGGACCTGTGATGCGACACATTATCTCGGTCCTGCTGGAAAACGAACCCGGCGCGCTGTCGCGCGTGGTGGGCCTGTTCTCTGCACGCGGCTATAACATCGAGACGCTGACGGTGGCGCCCACCGAAGATGCGTCGCTGTCCCGGATGACCATCGTCACCACTGGCTCGGATGATGTGATCGAACAGATCACGAAGCATCTGAACCGGCTGGTCGAAGTGGTCAAGGTTGTCGACCTGACCGAAGGTGCGCACATCGAACGCGAGCTCATGCTCGTCAAGGTGCGTGCCGTGGGCAAGGAGCGCGAGGAATTGAAGCGCACTGCCGACATCTTCCGTGGTCGCATCATCGATGTGACTGAAAAGACGTACACCATCGAGCTGACCGGTAACGGCGGCAAGCTGGATGCGTTCCTCGATGCCATCGACCGCACCGCGATCCTGGAAACCGTCCGTACGGGCGGGTCCGGCATCGGCCGTGGCGAGCGCATCCTGAAGGTCTGACCGGCGCCCCCGGCAACAGAGCACGGCCACAAGCCGACAGCAGTATCCCGAAGCGGCGCTTCGCCACGTTATCGAACAGCCGTTGCGTCCCGCCGCCACCTAATACGAAGATTTGAGAAATTGAAGGAACCATCATGAAAGTGTTTTACGACAAGGACGCTGACCTCTCCCTCATCAAGGGCAAGAACGTCACCATCATCGGCTACGGCTCGCAAGGCCATGCCCACGCACTGAACCTGAAGGATTCGGGCGTCAACGTGACGGTCGGTCTGCGCAAGAGCGGCGCGTCGTGGAACAAGGCCGTCAATGCTGGCCTGCAAGTGAAGGAAGTGGCCGAGGCAGTGAAGGGCGCCGACGTGGTCATGATCCTGCTGCCGGACGAGCAGATCGCCGACGTGTACAAGAACGAAGTGCACGACAACGCCAAGGAAGGCGCAGCACTGGCCTTCGCCCACGGCTTCAACGTGCACTACGGTGCCGTGATCCCGCGTGCCGACCTGGACGTGATCATGATCGCCCCGAAGGCCCCGGGCCACACGGTGCGCTCGACGTACGCGCAAGGCGGCGGTGTGCCGCACCTGATCGCCGTGCATCAGGACAAGTCCGGCGCTGCTCGCGACATCGCCCTGTCGTACGCTACCGCCAACGGCGGCGGCCGTGCCGGCATCATCGAGACGAACTTCCGCGAAGAAACCGAAACCGACCTGTTCGGCGAGCAGGCCGTGCTGTGCGGCGGCACCGTCGAGCTGATCAAGGCTGGTTTCGAGACGCTGGTGGAAGCCGGCTACGCGCCGGAAATGGCGTACTTCGAGTGCCTGCACGAACTGAAGCTGATCGTCGACCTGATCTACGAAGGCGGCATCGCCAACATGAACTACTCGATCTCGAACAACGCCGAATACGGCGAGTACGTCACCGGCCCGCGCGTCGTGACCGAAGAGACCAAGAAGGCCATGAAGCAGTGCCTGAAGGACATTCAGACCGGCGAATACGCCAAGAGCTTCCTGCTGGAAAACAAGGCAGGCGCCCCGACGCTGATCTCGCGTCGTCGCCTGACGGCCGAGCACCAGATCGAAGAAGTGGGTGGCAAGCTGCGCGCGATGATGCCGTGGATCGCCAAGAACAAGCTGGTCGACCAGTCGAAGAACTAAGCAAGACAGGCAGAAAGCGGGCCCTGGCCGGACGGCCGGGTGCCTTGCGGAACGCCTCAGCCGCCCGGTTCGCCGCCAGTCCCCTGATATCAGGGAGACATTTCGGCGGAGACCGGGCGGCTTTTTGTTATCCTTGTCGGACTTTTTCAGGCGCTGGCCTGAAACTTTCTTATATTTCGCATCGACAGCCCGATTCCGCGTGCGTGCAGCAATCCGCACCGGGTCTGTCGACAGGGTTTGCAAAAACCGCGCGACCAACAGAACAATGCTTGCATGAACTATCCTCATCCGCTGATCGCCCGTGAAGGCTGGCCATTCCTGGCCGGCGCATTCATCATCTCGCTGCTGGTCCAGGTCAGCGCGGGTTTCTGGTGGGCGTTGCCGCTGTGGATCATTACGGTCTTCGTGCTGCAGTTCTTCCGGGACCCGCCGCGCCCGATTCCCTCGGCTCCCAACGCAATCCTGGCGCCGGCCGATGGCCGTATCGTGGTGGTCGAGAAGACCATGGATCCATACGCTGGCCGCGAGGCGCTGAAGATCAGCGTGTTCATGAACGTATTCAACGTGCATTCGAATCGCGCCTCGCTCGACGGCAAGGTCGAGAAGCTCGAATATTTCCCGGGCAAGTTCGTGAACGCCGATCTGGACAAGGCTTCGCTCGAAAACGAACGCAACGCCGTGGTCATTCGGCGCGCAGCCGACGGCCAGCTCGTCACGCTGGTGCAAGTTGCCGGCCTGGTGGCGCGCCGCATCCTCTGCTATACGAAGGTTGGCGATACGCTGTCGCGCGGCCAGCGTTACGGCTTCATCCGTTTCGGTTCGCGCGTTGACGTGTACCTGCCCGTGGATGCGCGCCCGCGCGTGACGATCGGCGAGAAGGTGTCGGCGTCCTCGACCGTGTTGGCCGAGCTGGACGTCCAGGCCTGAACGGCCACGGACCCGTCCGCACAGGAGACCTCGCATGGGTGCCTTCAATCGACGCAACAAACGCGTCAGCAACGGCAACGTGACGCATCTGCGCCCGTTCCGCCATAACCAGCTACGCAACGAGGCCGAAGGCTACGACGCGGACGCCGACGACGAACACGACATCGAGTACGTGCGACCGCGCCGGCGCGGCATCTACCTGTTGCCCAACGCGTTCACTACCGCGGCGCTGTTCGCCGGATTCTTCGCCATCGTGCAGGCGATGAACATGCGCTTCGACGTGGCCGCCATCGCCATTTTCGCGGCCATGGTGCTCGACGGCATGGACGGCCGCGTGGCACGTATCACGAACACCCAGAGTGCCTTCGGCGAGCAGTACGATTCGTTGTCCGACATGACATCGTTCGGCGTGGCGCCGGCGCTGGTCATGTACGAGTGGATCCTGCATGACCTGGGTAAATGGGGCTGGATTGCGGCCTTCGTCTACTGCACCTGCGCGGCGCTGCGCCTGGCGCGCTTCAATGCGAATATCGGCGTGGTAGACAAGCGATTCTTCCAGGGACTGCCGAGCCCGGCGGCTGCCGCGCTGATCGCGGGTTTCGTCTGGCTGGCGATCGACAACAAACTGCCCGTCAAGGAGTTGTGGATGCCATGGGCGGCGTTCGCGATCACGATGTATGCCGGGTTGTCGATGGTGTCCAACGCACCGTTCTACAGCGGCAAGGCACTCGACGTGCGGTTTCGCGTGCCGTTCGGCATGATGGTGCTCGTGCTGGTGCTGTTCGTGGTGGTCTCGTCGGACCCGCCCGTGGCGCTGTTCGGCCTGTTCGTTGCGTATGCGATCTCGGGCTATATCCTGTGGGCCTGGCGTTCGATCCATGGCGATCCCGGGGGTGTTCGCAAGTCGCGGACGGCAGGGGTTGGTGGCAACGTCGGCAAGGATGATTAAGTTGTTTCGATGAAGGGCGCTCTTGAGCGCCCTTTTTTGTTTTGATGGCTGTTTCACTAGTTCGTAGTCCGTTCCACATCAAGGAGAACGTCATGGGCATGTTTGACTTCATCAAGGAAGCTGGCGAGAAGCTGTTCGGCAAGGGCGAGGCCAAGGCGGCGCAGGAAGCGGCAAAGGCAGATCCCGGTGCAGCCGAGAAGGCAGAAGCTGCCAATCGGGCAGCCGGTGACGCCATCGAGGCGTATATCGCGCAGATGGGCCTGAGTGCGACTGGATTGACGGTGACCGTCGATGGGTCGCAGGGCAAGGTCACCGTGTTTGGCGTGGCGCCGGACCAGGCCACGCGCGAGAAGATCATTCTGTGCGCGGGTAACGTCGAGGGCGTCGAGTCAGTGGAAGACAAGATGTCTGTCAACGTGGAAACGGCCGAGTCGCAATGGCACACGGTGGTGAAGGGCGATACGCTGTGGGCGATCTCGCAGGCGGCCTACGGGAATGGCGCCGAGTACAACAAGATCTTCGAAGCGAACAGGCCGATGCTGTCGCATCCGGACAAGATCTACCCGGGCCAGAAGTTGCGCATCCCGCCGAAGTGAATCTGGTTCGGTTAACGCGCTGGTTGCAAGCTCGCTGCAAACCGGCTATAGTCGCCGACATGATTTCGCGCCAGATCCTCATCGCTCGCACCGTTCTAGGTGGCCTACTAGGCCGTCAGGTCGGGTCGCGCGCGCGCTAAGGGATCGTCAGTTCGCCCTAGCGCGGAAATCACCAGGATTTTCAAACGCCCCGGCCTGCATCGATGCACGCCGGGGCGTTTTGCATTCTGACCGAATGCCCGGTGTACGGAATGCGGCACGCGGTGGTACGGATACAGCAGCACATAAGGCACAGCCCAGGAGCTCCACAAATGTCTGACAAACTCATCATTTTCGACACCACCTTGCGCGATGGCGAGCAGTCGCCCGGCGCATCCATGACCCGCGAAGAAAAGATTCGCATTGCGCGTCAGCTGGAACGCCTGAAGGTCGATGTGATCGAGGCCGGCTTTGCTGCCAGTTCCAACGGCGACTTCGAGGCGATCCGCTCGATCGCCCAGGTCGTCAAGGACTCGACGATCTGCTCGCTGGCTCGCGCCAACGACAAGGACATCGCCCGTGCCGCCGAGGCATTGAAGCCGGCCAACTCGTTCCGAATCCATACGTTCATCGCCACGTCGGCGCTGCACATGGAAAAGAAGTTGCGCATGACGCCGGACCAGGTGTACGAACAGGCCCGCCTGGCCGTGCGCTTCGCACGCCAGTTCACCGACGACATCGAGTTCTCGCCGGAAGACGGCAGCCGCTCGGACATGGATTTCCTGTGCCGTGTGCTGGAAGGTGTGATCGCCGAAGGCGCCACCACGATCAATCTGCCGGACACCGTGGGCTACGCCGTGCCGGAAGGCTATGCGGAACTGATCCGCTCGGTGCGCGAGCGCATTCCGAATTCGGACAAGGCGGTGTGGTCGGTACATTGCCATAACGACCTCGGCATGGCCGTGGCCAACTCGCTGGCTGCCGTGAAGCTCGGCGGTGCGCGCCAGATCGAATGCACGATCAATGGCCTGGGCGAACGCGCCGGCAATACCAGCCTTGAAGAGGTCGTGATGGCCGTCAAGACGCGCCGCGACTACTTCAACATGGATGTTGGCATCGACACCACGCAGATCGTGCCGGCATCGAAGCTCGTGTCGCAAGTGACCGGCTTCGTGGTGCAGCCGAACAAGGCCGTGGTAGGCGCCAACGCGTTTGCACACGCGTCCGGCATCCACCAGGACGGCGTGCTCAAGGCGCGCGATACCTACGAAATTATGCGTGCGGAAGACGTGGGCTGGACTGCCAACAAGATCGTGCTGGGCAAGCTCTCGGGCCGCAATGCGTTCAAGCAGCGCCTGCACGAACTCGGTATCGAACTGGAAAGCGAAGCCGAGATCAATGCCGCGTTCACGCGCTTCAAGGAACTGGCGGACCAGAAGGCCGAGATCTTCGACGAAGACATCATGGCCATCGTGTCCGACGAAGAGCAGGAGCATGCCAACGAGCACTACCGCTTCGTGTCGCTGTCGCAGCGCTCGGAAACCGGCGAGCGTCCGCATGCCCGCGTGGTGTTCAACGCCGATGGCACCGAGCAGGTTGGCGAGGCCGAGGGCAATGGTCCGGTGGATGCCACGCTGCATGCGATCGAAGGCAAGGTCGGCAGCGGCGCAGAACTCGTGCTGTACTCGGTGAACGCCATCACCGCCGGTACGCAAGCACAGGGCGAAGTCACGGTGCGACTGTCGAAGGCGGGCCGCATCGTCAACGGCGTGGGCACCGACCCCGATATCGTGGCGGCGTCGGCCAAGGCTTACCTGGCTGCACTGAACAAGCTGCACGACAAGGCTGTGCAGAAGATCAATCCGCAGATCTGATTCGGAATCTTGCGATGGGATGGCCGGGCCCAGAAAGCCCGTCCATCATGGACCGCCCCCGGCGCTTATCGAGCGTGGCAGGGCGGTTTTTCCGTTTTAAATCTCGCAAACTCTCGCAATCACATAGGAATTCGTCGATTTCCGTGTCGTTGCGGCATCGGTGCCAACTGCCGTAACATCGCGCGTCTTGGTTGGGGATTGCACGGCAACACTGGAGTATGGCGAGTATGTCGATGGTCGGATTTGGGAAGCGCGGGCTGGGTGCCTGGGTTGGGGCAGCGCTCATCTGCCTGGCGGCGGGTGTTCACGCGCAGGTGCCTGCGTCGGGGAGCCAGGGCAAACCGATCCAGCTCGGGATGATCGATGGCCTGTCCGGCTCGTTTGCCAACGCCGGCGAAGCCGTGGTGCGCAACCTGCGGCTGGCCATCGAGCGTATCAACGAAAAGGGTGGCGTGAAGCTACCCGATGGCCGTCATCCGCTGGAACTGGTGACATTCGACAGCAAGGGAAACGTCGATGAAAGCCTGATCCAGTTCCGCAGTCTCGTGGACAAGCGTATTCCGTTCGTCTTGCAGGGAAACAGCTCGGCCGTGGCCGGCGCACTGGTCTCGGCGATCAACCGCCACAATCAGCGCCAGCCCGATGCGCGGGTGCTGTTCCTGAACTATTCCGCCGTCGATCCCTCGCTCACCAACGAGAACTGCAGCTTCTGGCACTTCCGGTTCGACGCCAGCGCAGACATGCGCATGCAGGCGCTGACCGATACCATTCGTACCGAGCACGCGGTGCGCAAGATTTATCTGATCGATCAGGACTACAGCTTCGGCCATCAGGTAGCGCGCTCGGCGCGCGAGATGCTGGCGGCCAAGCGCCCGGACATCCAGATCGTGGGCGATGAATTCCACCCGATCGGCAAGATCAAGGACTTCGCGCCGTATATCGCCAAGATCAAGGCCAGCGGCGCCGACGCGGTCATCACGGGCAATTGGGGTAACGACCTGACGTTGATGGTGAAGGCCGCACGCGAAGGCGGCCTGAGTGCGCGCTTCTACACGTTCTATGGCAACGGCCTCGGCGCGCCTGCGGCCATGGGCGATGCCGGCGTGGGCCGCGTGCTGGCCGTGGCCGAGTGGCACCCGAACGTGGGTGGTGCCGCGTCCGATGCGTTCTACCAGTCTTTCCATAAGCGCTATCCCGATCCGCGCGACGACTACGTGCATCTGCGGATGCAGATGATGGTGGAGATGCTGGCGCGCGCCATCGAGCACGCCGGCACCACCGATGCCGTGGCCGTGGCATATGCGCTGGAGAACATGCGTTTCACCAACGGCTTCCATGAGGCGACGATCCGCGCCGACGACCATCAGGTGCTGCAACCGCTCTACGTGTCCGTCATGGCGAAGCAGGGTGGCGAGGTGCGGTTCGACAACGAAGGCTCGGGCTATGGATTCCGCACGGTGAAGCGGCTCAAATCGGCGCAGACCACGCTGCCGACCACGTGCCGCATGGAGCGCCCGCCGGCCCGCTGACAGGCCCCGGCACATTGGATGTCGCCGGCTCGCGGTTTTCAGCTATAATGCGCGGCTGTCGTTCGATCCCGGCCATGTGCGGGGGCAGGGCGGCGGTTGCCAAGTTTTTACAAGGCACGACGCAAGTGGCGCATCCCGCGCTGCAGCGTTCGCAAGTCAAGGGAAATCATCATGGCATTTGCCAACATCAACAAGACTGAAGTCATTCAGAAGTTCGCCCGCGGCGCCAACGACACGGGTAGCCCCGAAGTCCAGGTCGCTCTGCTGACCACCCGCATCAACGAACTGACCCCCCACTTCAAGGCCAACATGAAGGATCACCACAGCCGCCGCGGTCTGCTGCGCATGGTGAGCCGTCGTCGTCGTCTGCTGGACTACCTCAAGGCCAACGACGCTGATCGTTACCGCGCCCTGATCGAAGCCCTGGGCCTGCGCAAGTAAGGTCTGCGGATGGCAGCACGAATCCTGCGAAAGCTGTTTGCGCACGATTTCACGTGAGGCCGCAATGCCTGCGTCAGCAATGCTGAGGCAGGCATTTTGCTTTTCTGGTCGGGCGTTTGCTGGTGCCCGGCTAGTGTTGATGTAATCTTTGCTGCACTATTTGGCTGGGCGACAGGGCCTGGCGCCGTTGCATCCCACGGTGCGACGGAGTAAGTTACCTCGCTCTTTATCGTGCTTTTCCAAGCATCGTGACACCGGAGCCGGCCAAGGAAACGGGGTTTTGTGTCATTCCATCGCGTAGTACATCGTCAGAATGCGGACGGTGGCGCGATGGAATGGCATAGCACTTCCCTGAGACTGAGGTCCGGAGCGACTCCGGCAGTTCGCCTGCCGCTGCGAGCGCAGGCGCCAGCTGGCCGTATCAGTATTGACGGCCGGCAAAGCAAGTAATCAAGGAACGCTCATGACCATGTTCAACAAGATCGTCAAGGAATTCCAGTGGGGCCAGCACAAGGTCCGCATGGAAACTGGCGAAATCGCCCGCCAGGCGTCTGGCGCAGTGATCGTCGACATCGAAGACACCGTGGTGCTGGCCACCGTGGTGGCAGCCAAGAGCCCGAAGGCGGGCCAGGACTTCTTCCCGCTGACCGTCGACTACATCGAGAAGACCTACGCAGCAGGCAAGATCCCCGGTGGTTTCTTCAAGCGTGAAGGCCGTCCGTCGGAAAACGAAACGCTGACGTCGCGCCTGATCGACCGTCCGCTGCGTCCGCTGTTCCCGGAAGGTTTCTATAACGACGTGCAGGTGGTGATCCACGTGCTGTCGATCAACCCGGAAGTGCCGGCCGACATCCCGGCCCTGATCGCTTCGTCGGCCGCGCTGGCCGTGTCGGGCATTCCGTTCAATGGTCCGGTGGGCGCTGCCCGCGTGGGTTACAAGGACGGCCAGTACCTGCTGAACCCGACCCGCCCGCAGATCGCCACGTCGGAAATGGACCTCATCGTCGCCGGTACCGAGCGCGCCGTGCTGATGGTGGAATCGGAAGCCAACCAGCTGTCGGAAGAGATCATGCTGGGTGGTGTGGTGTACGGCCATGAGCAATCGCAGATCGCCATCAACGCGATCCACGAACTCGTGCGCGAAGGCGGCCGTCCCGAGTGGGATTGGGCACCGGCAGCCAAGAACGAAGCCCTGATCGCCAAGGTCGGCGAGATCGGCCTGCCGCTGCTGCAGGAAGCCTATCAACTGCGCCAGAAGTCGGCACGCAGCGCCAAGCTCAAGGAAATCTACGCCTCGGTGCAGACGAAGCTGGCCGAAGCCGGTGTGGAAGCCGAGAAGGTGGAAGTCGGCAACATCCTGTTCGACCTTGAAGCGAAGATCGTCCGTGGCCAGATCCTGGCCGGCGAGCCGCGTATCGACGGCCGCGACACGCGCACGGTGCGCCCGATCGAGATCCGCTCGTCGGTGCTGCCGCGCGCCCACGGTTCGTCGCTGTTCACGCGTGGCGAAACCCAGGCACTGGCCGTGGCCACGCTGGGCACACGCAGCGATGAGCAGATCATCGATGCGCTGGCTGGCGAGTACCGCGACCGCTTCATGCTCCACTACAACATGCCTCCGTTCGCCACTGGCGAAACGGGTCGCGTGGGTAGCCCGAAGCGCCGTGAAATCGGCCATGGCCGTCTGGCCAAGCGCGCACTGATCCCGGTGCTGCCGAAGGAAGACGAGTTCGCATACACGATCCGCCTGGTCTCGGAAATCACCGAGTCGAACGGTTCGTCGTCGATGGCTTCGGTCTGCGGCGGCTGCCTGGCACTGATGGACGCCGGCGTTCCGGTGAAGGCGCACGTGGCCGGTGTGGCCATGGGCCTGATCCTGGAAGGCAACAAGTTTGCCGTGCTGACCGACATCCTGGGCGATGAAGATCACCTGGGCGACATGGACTTCAAGGTTGCAGGTACCGATGCTGGTATCACCGCGCTGCAGATGGACATCAAGGTGCAGGGCATCACCAAGGAAATCATGCAGGTGGCACTGGCGCAGGCGCGCGAAGGCCGCATGCACATCCTGGGCAAGATGCAGGACGCCATGGGCCATGCCCGCACGGAACTGTCGGCACACGCTCCGCGCATGATCACGATGAAGATCCATCCGGACAAGATCCGCGAAGTGATCGGCAAGGGTGGTTCGACGATCCAGGCGCTGACCAAGGAAACGGGCACGTCCATCGACATCCAGGAAGACGGCACGATCACCATCGCGTCGACCTCCAACGAAGGCATGGCTGAAGCCAAGCGTCGTATCGAAGGCATCACCGCGGAAGCCGAAGTGGGCAAGATCTACCCGGGCACCGTGCTGAAGCTGCTGGACTTCGGCGCCATCGTGAACATCCTGCCGGGCAAGGACGGTCTGCTCCATATCTCGGAGATCGTCAACGAGCGCGTGAAGGACATCAAGGACTGGCTGAAGGAAGGCCAGCAGGTTCGCGTGAAGCTGATCCAGGCCGACGAAAAGGGTCGTCTGCGTCTATCGCTGAAGGCAGCGCTGGCGGAAGAGGGCGGCAGCATCAGCCCGATCAACCCGCAAGGCGATGCACCGACCTCGCCGGAACAGCAGCAGTAAGCTGATCCCGAGGTAGCGATACCGATGAAAGCGGCTGGCGATGTCCAGCCGCTTTTTTGTTTACACTGCCGCTCAGCCATTTCCTGCATGCTGCGCGCAGAAGTCCGCGTGCGCATCGACATCGCCATTAATGAGGAGTCATCATGAAAGCCATCGAGATCCGCGAGTACGGCGGCCCAGAGGTCCTGCAACCCGCCCAGCGCCCCGACCCGGAGCCGAAGGCCGGCGAGATCCTGATCCGCGTTGCGGCGGCAGGCATCAATCGCCCCGACGTATTCCAGCGCACCGGCAACTATCCCGTGCCGCCGGGCGCATCCGATCTGCCGGGCCTGGAAGTGGCGGGCGTAGTGGTGGGCGGTGACCTGTCGAACCCCGCCAATCGTTTCGGCCTCAAGGCGGGTGATCGCGTGTGCGCGCTGGTCCAGGGCGGCGGTTACGCCGAGCTGTGCACCGCGCCGATCGAGCAGTGCCTGCCGGTTCCCGAAGGTCTCAGCGATATCGAGGCTGCCGCATTGCCCGAGACGTTTTTCACGGTATGGAGCAACGTGTTCGATCGTGGCCTGCTCGGCAAGGGTCCGCGCGGCGCGGCCGAGACGCTGCTGATCCAGGGCGGTTCGAGCGGCATCGGCACAACGGCCATCCAGGTTGCCAAGGCGATGGGCTTCAAGGTCCTGGTCACGGCAGGCAGCGATGACAAGTGCAAGGCATGCGTAGACCTGGGTGCCGACCACGCGATCAACTACAAGACGCAGGATTTCGTGGCCGAGGTCAAGGCGTTGACCGAAGGCAAGGGCGTCGACGTGATCCTCGACATGGTGGCAGGCTCGTATCTGGCGCGCGAACTGTCGTGCATTGCCGACGACGGCCGCATCGTCATCATCGCGCTGCTCGGTGGCAGCAAGGCCGAGATTCCGCTGGGCGATATCCTGCGTCGCCGGATCACGATCACAGGTTCCACGCTGCGTCCGCGTCCGGCTTCGTTCAAGGGCGCCATTGCGCAAGCGTTGCACCATAACGTCTGGCCGCTGCTGGCTGCCGGCAAGATCAAGCCCGTCATCCACAAGGTGTTCCCTGCGGAGCAGGCGGCCGACGCCCATCGGCTGATGGAGTCGAGCGAGCATATCGGCAAGATCGTGCTTACCTGGTAAGCGTGCGGTGCCACGCCGGCGGTGCTGCCCGGCGTGGCGTCTTCCGCAATTGTCTGCCCGCTGCTGGCGGCACCCCCTTGACCACGCTACAATAGCGGGTTTGATTCAAGGGGGAGACCGTTGTGAGACAAAAGCTGGTCATCGGCAATTGGAAGATGCACGGCAGCCTGGCCGCCAACGCGGCTTTGCTCGAAGGTATCAAGGCAGCACCCGCCAAGGCGAAACTGGCGGTTTGCGCACCGTTCCCCTATCTTGCCCAGTGCCAGTCGCTGCTCACGGGTTCCCAGGTGGCCTGGGGTGCTCAGGATGTGTCGGCCGAGACGCGCGGCGCCTTTACTGGCGAAGTCGCGGCACCGATGCTGAGCGAGTTCGGTTGCACCTATGTGCTGGTGGGCCATTCGGAGCGCCGCACGTATCACGGCGAATCCGATGCGGCCGTTGCTGCCAAGGCGCTGCGTGCGCTGGAATCGGGCATCGTGCCTGTGGTCTGTGTCGGTGAGACGCTGGCCGAGCGCGAAGCCGGCCAGACCGAAGCGGTAGTGGGTCGTCAACTGCAGGCTGTGCTCGATGCGTTGTCTATCGACCAGCTTGGCAAGATCGTTCTGGCCTATGAGCCTGTCTGGGCGATCGGCACGGGCAAGACCGCTTCGAGCGACCAGGCGCAGGCCGTACACGCGGCGCTGCGCGCCCAGGTGGCGGCGAAGAACGTGGCTGTGGCTGAGCGTATGGCCATCCTGTACGGCGGCAGCGTGAAGCCCGACAATGCCGTCGAACTGTTTTCGATGTCCGATATCGACGGGGGCCTCATTGGGGGTGCCTCGCTGAAGGCGGATGATTTCCTCGCTATCGGCAAAGCCTGAATGCCGGATGCGACTGTCTGATCAGGCAAGTACGAAACGAATTTAACCAAATGGCAATCTTCAAGACTTTGTTGGTCGTTGTGCAGGTCCTGTCCGCGCTAGGCGTGATCGGCCTCGTCCTGCTGCAGCATGGCAAGGGTGCGGACGTCGGCGCGGCGTTCGGTTCCGGTGCGTCGGGCAGTCTGTTCGGCGCCTCGGGCTCGGCCAACTTCCTGTCGCGTACCACGGCCGTCCTCGCGGCGCTGTTTTTCGTGTGTACGCTGGGACTGACGTTGCTTGGCAACTACAAGCCGCAGGCCTCGCTTGGCGTCATGGGCGCGGCACAACAACCGGCAGCGGCGTCCGCGCCTGCTGCCTCGGCACCGGCAGCCAATGGCGCGTCGGCACCCGCTGGTCCCGCAGTACCGAAGTAAGCGCTAAGTCTGCGCAATAATCGAACACTGAGTTCGCGGATTCCTGATTTTATTTGTGGTTGTGCATTGAACAAATCAGGAATCATGAGTTAGAATGCAAGGCTTGAAACGATTCCCCAGCGCGGGGCGAAAGCCAGAAGAAAGACTCTTCTGACCCAGCTTCGTAGGGCCTGAAAAACCCGGCGCAAGGCAATATTGTTTCTCCCCCAGCCGACGTGGTGAAATTGGTAGACACGCTATCTTGAGGGGGTAGTGGCGAAAGCTGTGCGAGTTCGAGTCTCGCCGTCGGCACCAAAAAACTTGATCGGAAGTTCGTGCATTCCCATTGATGCAGCAATGCAGAGGGATTGCATGGACTGTCCGGCAGTCCGCAAGGCGGCGCCGTAGCTATGACGGGATGGCGCCTGGGGTGGGCAACAGGTCGCCGCTAGCTGGTGCTGTTGACAACATTCCAGATAAGGCTGGCCGTACCTTGACTCTCGAAGCCTACTTCCCCGTCCTCGTCTTTATCCTCTTTGGCATCGTGCTCGGTGGAGTACTGATGTCCATCGGTCGGATCCTCGGTCCCTACAAGCCTGACGCAGCGAAGCTCTCTCCCTACGAGTGCGGTTTCGAAGCGTTCGAGGATGCGCGCATGAAGTTCGACGTGCGCTATTACCTCATCGCCATCCTGTTTATCCTGTTCGATCTCGAAACTGCCTTCCTGTTTCCCTGGGGCGTTGCCCTCAAGGACATCGGCTGGCCGGGATTCATCGCCATGGGCGTGTTTCTGCTGGAATTCATCGTGGGCTTCGTCTACATCTGGAAAAAGGGCGCGCTCGATTGGGAGTGATGTGAAATGGCAATCGAAGGCGTTCTCAATGAAGGCTTTGTCACGACGACCGCTGACAAGCTGATCAACTGGACCCGTACGGGTTCCCTTTGGCCCATGACTTTCGGTCTGGCCTGCTGTGCAGTGGAAATGATGCACGCCGGCGCCGCCCGCTACGACATGGACCGTTTCGGCGTGATTTTCCGCCCGTCGCCGCGTCAGTCGGACGTGATGATCGTGGCCGGTACGCTATGCAACAAGATGGCGCCCGCGCTGCGCAAGGTCTATGACCAGATGGCGGAACCGCGCTGGGTAATCTCGATGGGCTCGTGCGCCAATGGCGGCGGCTACTACCACTACTCGTATTCGGTGGTGCGTGGCTGCGATCGCATCGTGCCGGTCGATATCTATGTTCCGGGCTGCCCGCCGACGGCGGAAGCGCTGATCTACGGCGTGATCCAGTTGCAGAACAAGATCAAGCGCACCAACACCATCGCGCGCAAGGGCTGACATGGCGAAACTCGATACCCTCAAGGCTACGCTCGAGAAGGTGCTGGGCAAGCGTGTCCAGAGCCTGAGCGAGGCAGTCGGCGAACTGACGCTGGTCGTGAAGGCTGCCGACTATCTCGAAGCGGCCCTGATGCTGCGCGATGATCCGTCGCTGCGCTTCGAACAGGCCGTCGACCTGTGCGGCGTGGACTATTCCGAATATGCCGAAGGCACCTGGGCCGGCCCGCGCTTTGCCGCGGTCACGCACCTGCTTTCGGTGACGCACAACTGGCGTCTGCGCCTGCGTGTGTTCGCGCCGGACGATGACATGCCGGTGCTGCCGTCGCTCAACGATGTCTGGAATTCCGTGAACTGGTTCGAGCGCGAAGCGTTCGACTTCTACGGCATCGTGTTCGAAGGCCACAACGACTTGCGCCGCATCCTGACCGACTATGGTTTCGTCGGCCATCCGTTCCGCAAGGACTTCCCGGTCTCGGGTTACGTGGAAATGCGTTACGACCCGGAACAGAAGCGGGTCATCTACCAGCCGGTGACGATCGAACCGCGCGAAATCACGCCGCGCGTGATTCGCGAGGACGCATACGGCGGCACGCAGCACTGAGAACGGCGTCATGGCAGATATCAAGAACTACACACTCAACTTCGGTCCCCAACACCCAGCAGCCCACGGCGTGCTGCGCCTGGTGCTTGAGCTGGATGGCGAAGTCATCCAGCGCGCCGATCCCCACATCGGCCTGCTGCACCGTGCCACTGAAAAGCTGGCCGAGCAGAAGACCTGGATCCAGAACGTTCCCTACATGGACCGCCTCGACTACGTGTCGATGATGGTCAACGAACACGCCTACGTGATGGCAATCGAGCGCCTGCTGGGCCTCGAGGTGCCGGTTCGCGCGCAGTACATCCGCGTGATGTTCGACGAAATCACCCGCCTGCTGAACCACCTGATGTGGATCGGCTCGCACGCACTCGACGTGGGCGCGATGGCGGTGTTCCTCTACGCGTTCCGCGAGCGCGAGGACATGTTCGACATGTACGAGGCGGTGTCGGGTGCGCGCATGCACGCGGCCTACTACCGTCCGGGCGGCGTCTACCGTGACCTGCCTGACACGATGCCGCAATATCGTGCGTCCAAGGTGCACAACGAGAAGGCCATCAAGGTGATGAACGACGCCCGTTCGGGCTCGTTGCTGGACTTCATCGAGGACTTCACGAACCGTTTTCCGACATATGTCGATGAATATGAGACGCTGCTGACCGATAACCGTATCTGGAAGCAACGTCTTGTGGATATCGGCGTGGTGACGCCGGAGCGTGCGCTGCAGATGGGCTTTACCGGTCCGATGCTGCGCGGTTCGGGTATCGAGTGGGATCTGCGCAAGAAGCAGCCGTACGAAGTGTACGACCAGCTCGACTTCGACATCCCCGTGGGCACGGCCGGTGACTGCTATTCGCGTTACCTGGTGCGCGTGGAAGAGATGCGCCAGTCGAACCGGATCATCAAGCAGTGTATCGACTGGCTGCGTCGCAACCCGGGTCCGGTGATCACCGAGAACCACAAGGTGGCACCGCCGTCGCGGGTGGACATGAAGTCGAACATGGAAGAGTTGATCCACCACTTCAAGCTCTTTACCGAAGGCATGCACGTGCCGCCGGGCGAGGCTTACGCAGCGGTGGAACATCCGAAGGGCGAGTTCGGGATCTATGCGATTTCCGACGGTGCGAACAAGCCGTACCGCCTGAAGATCCGCGCTCCCGGCTATGCACACCTGGCCGCGCTCGACGAGATGGCCAGGGGACACATGATTGCGGACGCGGTCACGATCATCGGTACGCAGGACATCGTGTTCGGCGAGATCGACCGCTAAGGGATACCCGGTAACCGGCAAGTATCCCGTCACAGGCCGTTGCCCGGACGACGATCCGGGCGTGTTCGGCCGGCCCCGGCGGTAGCGGTGGCGGCAGGCGGTGCCTGCAACGGATCGGCGAGGACGCTTCAGGCGTCCGGGCCGGCAGAACATGGCAGCGACGGCTGCAAACCAGTGGAGTGGCGCCAAACGCGCGGCTCTGCCGTATTACTGCAATGACCATGCTATCAGCAGAAGCTCTCAAGGAAATCGATCGCGCGATCGCGAAATATCCGACCGACCAGAAACAGTCGGCCGTGATGGCGGCACTCGCCGTGGCCCAGGGCGAAGTGGGCTGGGTTTCCCCCGATGTCATGCAGTTCGTCGCCAGCTACCTGGACATGCCGCCCGTGTGGGTGGAAGAGGTGGCCACGTTCTACAACATGTATGACACCAAGCCGGTGGGCAAGTACAAGCTCACCGTCTGCACGAACCTGCCTTGCGCGCTGTCTGGCGGCGACCGGGCGGGCGAATACCTGAAGCGCAAGCTCGGGATCGACTACAACGAGACGACCGCCGACGGCTGCTTCACGCTGAAGGAAGGCGAGTGCATGGGCGCTTGCGGCGATGCGCCGGTGATGATCGTCAACAACACCCGCATGTGCAGCTTCATGAGCGATGCAAAACTCGACGAACTCGTCGACGAGCTCAAGGCAGAAGCCGCCGCCAAGGGGGACAAGTAACATGACCTCTCTGCACGACCGTCACATCAAGCCGCTGATCCTGGCTGGCCTGGACGGCAAGAACTGGCACCTCGAGGACTACGTCGCGCGCGGCGGCTACAAGCAGCTGCGCCGCATTCTCGAGGGCAAGGTGCCCCCCGAGCAGGTCATCGCGGACGTCAAGGCATCGGGCCTGCGTGGCCGCGGCGGTGCGGGCTTCCCGACCGGCCTGAAGTGGAGCTTCATGCCGCGTACGTTCCCGGGGCAGAAGTACCTCGTCTGCAATACCGACGAGGGCGAGCCGGGTACGTTCAAGGATCGCGACATCATCCGCTACAACCCGCATTCGCTGATCGAAGGCATGGCCATCGGCGCGTATGCGATGGGTATCACCGTGGGTTACAACTACATCCACGGCGAGATCTGGAACGAATACAAGATCTTCGAGGAAGCCCTCGAAGAGGCGCGCCGCGCCGGTTTCCTGGGCGACAACATCCTGGGTTCGGGCTTCGACTTCCAGCTGCATGCGCACCATGGCTATGGCGCGTACATCTGCGGCGAGGAAACGGCGCTGCTCGAATCGCTGGAAGGCAAGAAAGGCCAGCCGCGCTTCAAGCCGCCTTTCCCGGCGAGCTTCGGCCTGTATGGCAAGCCGACCACGATCAACAACACCGAGACGTTCGCCGCGGTGCCGTTCCTGCTGGAAGTCGGCCCCGAGGAGTACCTGAAGATCGGCAAGCCGAACAATGGCGGCACCAAGATCTTCTCGATTTCCGGTGACGTCGAGCGTCCGGGCAACTACGAGATTCCGCTGGGTACGCCGTTCTCCACGTTGCTGGAGCTGGCGGGCGGCATGCGCGGCGGCAAGGCACTGAAGGCGGTGATCCCGGGTGGATCGTCGGCGCCGGTGGTGCCGGCGGACCTGATGATGGCCTCGACCATGGACTACGATTCGATTGCCAAGGCCGGCTCGATGCTGGGTTCGGGCGCCGTGATCGTCATGGACGAGACGCGCTGCATGGTCAAGTCGCTGTTGCGTCTGTCGTATTTCTATTTTGAAGAATCGTGCGGCCAGTGCACGCCGTGCCGTGAAGGCACCGGCTGGCTCTATCGCATGGTCAATCGCATTGAACACGGAGAAGGCCGCCAGGAAGATCTGGACCTGCTCAATAACGTCGCGGAAAACATCATGGGTCGCACGATTTGCGCACTCGGCGATGCCGCGGCGATGCCGGTACGCGGCATGCTCAAGCACTACTGGAAAGAGTTCGAGTATCACGTCGAACACAAGCAGTGCATGGTCCCGGCCCATTCCTGAAGCGTGGCAGAACATGGTTGAACTTGAGATCGACGGCAAGAAGGTAGAGGTTGCGGAAGGCAGCCTCGTGATGGAAGCGGCCCGCAAGCTGGGCACGTACATCCCCCACTTCTGCTACCACCGCAAACTGTCCATCGCGGCGAACTGCCGCATGTGTCTGGTCGAAGTGGAAAAGGCGCCCAAGGCGCTGCCCGCCTGCGCCACCCCGGTGACGCCAGGCATGAAGGTGTTCACGAACTCTGAAAAGGCCGTCAAGGCCCAGAAGTCCGTGATGGAATTCCTTCTGATCAACCACCCGCTCGACTGCCCGATCTGCGATCAGGGCGGCGAATGCCAGTTGCAGGATTTGGCCGTGGGTTATGGTGCATCGGAGTCGCGCTACAAGGAAGAAAAGCGCGTGGTGTTCCACAAGAACGTGGGCCCGCTGATCTCCATGGAGGAAATGACCCGCTGCATCCACTGCACCCGTTGCGTGCGTTTCGGCCAGGAAGTGGCCGGCGTGATGGAACTGGGCATGCTGAACCGTGGCGAGCACTCGGAAATCACGACGTTCGTTGGTCAGACCGTGGATTCGGAACTGTCCGGCAACATGATCGACCTGTGCCCGGTTGGCGCGTTGACCAGCAAGCCGTTCCGCTACTCGGCCCGTACGTGGGAACTGGCACGCCGCAAGTCGGTGTCGCCGCACGACGGCGTGGGCGCGAACCTCGTGATCCAGACCAAGAACCAACGTGTGATGCGCGTGGTGCCGCTGGAGAACGAAGAGGTCAACGAATGCTGGATCTCGGACAAGGACCGCTTCGCCTACGAAGGTCTGAACAGTGCCGACCGCCTGACCCGTCCGATGCTCAAGCAGGGCAACCAGTGGATGGAAACGGACTGGCAGACCGCGCTGGAATACGTGGCCAATGGCCTGGCCAGCATCAAGCGTGACCATGGCGCCGACCAGATCGCCGCCATCGCCAGCCCGCACAGCACGCTCGAAGAGCTGTTCCTGCTGGGCAAGCTCGTGCGTGGCCTGGGCAGCGACAATATCGACTTCCGCCTGCGTCAGACCGATTTCTCGGCAGCAGTGAAGGGCGCACCGTGGCTCGGCATGCCGGTCGCTGATGTGACCACGCTGCAACGCGCGCTGGTTATCGGCGCCTCGCTGCGCAAGGACCAGCCGCTGCTGGCCTCGCGTCTGCGTCAGGCTGTCAAGAAGGGTGCCCGCGTTACCGTGCTGGGCGCTGGCGGTGAAGATCTGCTGATGACGGCCGCACGTATCGACGTGGCACCGTCGGGCTGGACCGCCGCGCTGGCAGGTATCGCCCGCGCCGTGGCCACCGCCAAGGGCGTGGCCGCTCCGGCTGGCACCGATGGTTTCGATGGTGGCGACGCTGCCAAGGCGGCTGCCGATTCGCTGATGTCGGGCGAGCGCCGTGCCGTGTTCCTCGGCAACGAAGCCGTGCGTCACCCGCAATTCTCGGCGCTGCACGCGCTGGCACAGTGGATCGCTACGGAAACGGGCGCAACGCTGGGCTTCCTGACCGAAGCTGCCAACACTGTCGGCGGTTACATCGCCGGTGCGCTGCCGCAGCAGGGTGGTGCCAATGCGCAGGCGATGCTGGATACGCCGCGTCGTGCCTACATCGTGCTGAACGCCGAGCCGGAATTTGATTCGGCCGATGCCCGCAAGTCCCTGGCCGCGCTGCAGCAGGCCGGTACGGTCGTGGTGCTGTCGCCGTTCCGTTCGGACGCCGCACTGCAGTATGCAGACGTGATTCTCCCGATCGCACCGTTCAGCGAAACCGCTGGCACGTTCGTGAATGCCGAGGGCCGTGCCCAGAGCTTCAACGGCGTGGTACGTGCGCTGGGTGAAACGCGTCCGGGCTGGAAGGTGCTGCGCGTGCTGGGCAACCTGCTGGACGTGCCGGGTTTCGAATTCGAGACTGCCGAAGCCGTGCGCGATGCCGCGCTGACGAAGCTGGTCGCGGATCAACTGAACAACGCCACCGATGCACCGATTCGCGTGACGGCAGCCGCCGCCAACGGTATCGAGCGCATTGCCGATGTGCCGATCTACCACGCCGATCCGATCGTGCGTCGTGCCGAATCGCTGCAACTGACCGCGGCCGCGCGCCGTGCGATGCAGGTGGCGCTGTCGCAGGACCTGTTCGACAAGCTGGGCGTGCAGGCCGGTGACCCGGTGCGCGTGACGCAGGATGGCGCCAGTGTGGTGCTGCCCGCGGCGCTGGAAAAGACGCTGCCGGCGAACACCGTGCGCGTGCCTGCCGCTACCGTGGCTGCCGCGACGCTGGGTGCGCTGTTCGGCAACGTCGCCGTGGAAAAAGCCATCGACCTGTCGGCCGGGCAGAATGCCCCCGCGACGGCGACCGTATAAGAAGAGCGAGAGAGCTACATGATCGATCTCATTACCTCGCAAGGCCAGGCCATCTTCGGCAGCGCCTGGACGCTGATCTGGATCCTGGTCCGTGCCGTGGTCATCGTCGTGCCGGTGCTGCTGTGCGTGGCTTACCTGATTCTCTGGGAACGCAAGCTGATCGGCTGGATGCACGTCCGTATCGGCCCGAACCGCGTGGGTCCGCTGGGCCTGCTGCAGCCGATTGCCGACGTGCTGAAGCTGCTGCTCAAGGAAGTCATGTTCCCGTCGATGGTGAACCGGGGCATGTACCTGGTGGCGCCGCTGATGGTGCTGATGCCCGCGGTGGCAGTCTGGGCAGTGATTCCGTTCCAGGCCGAAGTCGTGATGGCCGACGTGAATGCTGGTCTGCTCTACGTGATGGCTATTAGTTCGGTGGGCGTCTATGGCGTGATCCTGGCCGGCTGGGCGTCGAATTCCAAGTATGCGTTCATCGGCGCCATGCGCGCCGCCGCGCAGATGGTGTCGTACGAAATCGCGATGGGCTTCGCGCTGGTGACCGTGCTGATGGTCTCCGGCAGCCTGAACCTGTCGGCCATCGTGAACAGCCAGAACACCGGCTATTTCGCGAACATGGGTATCAACGCGCTGTCGTGGAACTGGCTGCCGCTGCTGCCGATGTTCCTGGTGTACTTCATCTCGGGCGTTGCCGAAACGAACCGCCACCCGTTCGACGTGGTGGAAGGCGAATCGGAAATCGTGGCCGGGCACATGATCGAGTACTCGGGCATGACGTTCGCGCTGTTCTTCCTGGCCGAATACATCAACATGATCATCATCTCGACGATGACCTCGCTGATGTTCCTCGGAGGCTGGGCACCGCCGTTCTCGAGCGTGATCACCAATGCGATCCCGGGCTTCTTCTGGCTCGTGTTCAAGGTATTCCTGCTGCTGTCGGTCTTCATCTGGATCCGTGCGTCGTTCCCGCGTTACCGCTATGACCAGATCATGCGTCTGGGCTGGAAGATCTTCATTCCGCTGACCGTGGCGTGGCTGATCATTGTGGCGATCTGGATCAAGTCGCCGTGGAACATCTGGCCCTGATGGGTCTGGCGACGGCGCGCCGCCCGATGGGGCAGGGCGCGCCGCGCGGAAATACTTAGGAAGCAATCGTCATGCTGCTCGCCATCAAGGACTTCTTCAACAGCCTGCTCCTGAAGGAACTCTTCAAGGGTATGGCACTGACCGGCCGCTATCTCTTCGCCCGGAAGATTACCGTCCAGTTCCCGGAAGAGAAAACGCCGATGTCGCCGCGTTTCCGCGGCCTGCACGCACTGCGTCGCTATCCCAATGGGGAAGAGCGTTGCATCGCATGCAAGCTGTGCGAAGCGGTGTGCCCGGCCATGGCCATCACGATCGAATCGGATGTGCGTAACGACGGCACCCGCCGCACCACGCGCTACGACATCGATCTGACCAAGTGCATTTTCTGCGGTTTCTGCGAGGAAGCCTGCCCGGTGGACGCGGTCGTCGAAACGCACATTCTCGAGTACCACGGCGAGAAGCGCGGCGACCTGTACTTCACCAAGGACATGCTGCTGGCCGTGGGCGACCGCTACGAGCCGCAGATCGCGGCGGCCAAGGCTGCGGACGCGAAGTACCGCTAAGCAGATTGAAGCAGGGCGGGGCAGTCGCCAATGGCGATGCACCTGCCAACGACATTGAATCGGTCCCGCAAGGGGCCAACGGAAGGATGCCGCGCGGCATGCAGGCGACCCGTCACGGGAAGCCCGGGCAGCGCGGCCCAGAGAGGATCCGATAAGGACCATGGAACTCACGACAGCCATCTTCTATGCCTTTGCCCTGGTGCTGGTGCTATCCGCACTGAAAGTCATCACGGCGAAGAACCCGGTGCATTCGGCACTGTTCCTCGTCCTCGCGTTCTTCACGGCCGCGGCGATCTGGATGATCCTGAAGGCAGAGTTCCTTGCCATCCTGCTGGTGCTGGTCTACGTCGGCGCGGTGATGGTGCTGTTCCTGTTCGTGGTGATGATGATCGATATCGACATCGAACACCTGCGCCGCGATTTCTGGACCTACGTACCGATGGCCTCGATCGTTGGCGCGCTGATCATTGCCGAAATGGCGATCGTGCTGGTGCGCAACTTCATCGGCACCACGAACGCAGTGGCGGCAGCCGGCTCGCAAGACCCGAACTACTCGAACACTGCGGCACTGGGCAAGCTGATCTACACCGACTACATCTACGCGTTCGAAGTGGCCGGCATCATCCTGCTGGTGGCGATCATTGCCGCCGTGGCCCTGACGCTGCGCCGCCGCAAGGACGTGAAGGCGCAGGACGTGGGCGCCCAGCTGCGCGTGCGTCGCGACGAGCGCGTGCGCATGGTGAAAATGCCGGCCGAGGGCCGGGCCGAAGCGGACGCCGCGGCTTCCGCCAACAAGAACTAAGCCCGGAGAATTCGCTGTGTTGTCTCTCGCCCACTTCCTTGTGCTCGGTGCCATCCTGTTTGCGATCAGCATCGTTGGCATCTTCCTGAACCGCAAGAACGTCATCGTGCTGCTGATGGCACTCGAACTGATGCTGCTTGCGGTCAACATGAACTTCGTCGCCTTCTCGCATTACATGGGCGACCTGGCCGGACAGGTTTTCGTTTTCTTCATCCTTACGGTGGCCGCCGCCGAGTCGGCAATCGGTCTGGCAATCCTGGTCGTGCTGTTCCGTAACCTGGACACGATCAACGTCGACGACATGGATACCCTCAAGGGCTGACATGAACGTCCTCGACAAGAACCAAGACTGCTCCCTGACCGCACACCAATAAGCGTCCTATGGCAACCACGCTCAACCCCAACCTGCTGCTGGCGATTCCGCTGGCGCCGCTCGCCGGCGCTGCGATAGCCGGCCTGTTCGGTACCAAGTTTTTCGGCACGTTCTCATCCGAGACGCGCGGCGGCCGGATCGCGGCTCACACGGCGACCATCCTCGGCGTGGCCATCGCGTTCGTGCTCTCGCTGCTGGTGCTGCGTGACGTCATGGACGGCGCGGGCTACAACGCCACCGTGTACGAATGGATGACGATCGGCACGCTGAAGCTGGAAGTCGGCTTCCTGGTCGATTCGCTGACCGCGATGATGATGGTCGTTGTCACCTTCGTCTCGCTGATGGTGCACATCTACACCGTCGGCTACATGCAGGGTGACCCCGGCTACAACCGATTCTTCGCCTACATCTCGCTGTTCACCTTCTCGATGCTGATGCTGGTGATGAGCAACAACTTCCTGCAGCTGTTCTTCGGCTGGGAAGCTGTGGGCCTGGTCTCGTACCTGCTGATCGGTTTCTGGTACACGCGTCCGACCGCGATCTTCGCGAACATGAAGGCGTTCCTGGTCAACCGCGTGGGCGACTTCGGCTTCATCCTCGGTATTGGCCTGCTGCTGGCGTACAGCGGCAGCATGAACTACACGGACGTGTTCGCCCAGCGCGAGCAACTGGCCGCAGTGATTTTCCCGGGCACCGACTGGCTGATGATCACCGTTGCCTGCATCTGCCTGTTCATCGGCGCGATGGGCAAGTCGGCACAGTTCCCGCTGCACGTCTGGCTGCCTGACTCGATGGAAGGCCCGACCCCGATCTCGGCACTGATTCACGCGGCAACCATGGTGACCGCCGGCATCTTCATGGTGTCGCGCATGTCGCCGCTGTTCGAACTGTCGGACACCGCGCTGTCGTTCATCCTGGTCATCGGCGCGATCACCGCGCTGTTCATGGGCTTCCTGGGCGTCATCCAGAACGACATCAAGCGTGTGGTGGCTTACTCCACGCTGTCGCAGCTGGGCTACATGACCGTGGCGCTGGGCGCCTCGGCCTACTCGGTGGCCGTGTTCCACCTGATGACCCACGCGTTCTTCAAGGCGCTGCTGTTCCTCGGCGCGGGTTCGGTGATCATCGGCATGCACCACGATCAGGACATCCGCAACATGGGCGGCCTGCGCAAGTACATGCCCATCACGTGGATCACGTCGCTGGTGGGTTCGCTGGCGCTGATCGGTACGCCTTTCTTCTCGGGCTTCTACTCGAAGGATTCGATCATCGAGGCAGTGGCCGAGTCGCATCTGGCGGGTTCTGGCTTCGCGTACTTCGCCGTGCTGGGTGGCGTGTTCGTGACCGCGTTCTACTCGTTCCGCATGTACTTCCTGGTGTTCCACGGGGAAGAGCGCTGGGGCAAGGCTGACGCGCACGGCCACGGTCACGACGATCATCACGATGAGGAAGATGCGCACGACGACCATCACCATGGCCTGGCCGCTGGCGAAAAGCCGCACGAGTCGCCGTGGGTGGTGACGCTGCCGCTGGTGCTGCTGGCCATTCCGTCGGTCATCATCGGTGCCATCGCGATCGAGCCGATGCTGTTCGGCGAGTTCTTCAAACACGGTGTGGCGTTCAAGGACGTGATCTTCGTCGGCGAGAACCATCACGCCATGAAGGAACTGGAAGAAATGTTCCATGGCTGGGTGCCGATGGCGATCCACTCGCTGCAGACCCCGGTGCTGTGGCTGGCCATTGCCGGTGTGGTGCTCTCGTGGTTCTTCTACATGAAGCGCCCGGACATTCCGGCTGCCATCAAGCAACGCTTCTCGGGCATCTACACGCTGCTGGACAACAAGTACTACATGGACGCATTCAACCAGGCCGTGTTCGCCCGTGGCGCACGCCTGCTGGGTACGGGCCTGTGGAAGGGCGGCGACCAGAGCTTCATTGACGGACTGTTCGTCAATGGTTCGGCCCGCGTGGTGGCATCGTTTGCCGCAGCCAGCCGCTACATCCAGTCTGGCTACATCTACCATTACGCTTTTGCGATGATCCTCGGCATGCTGGTGCTCCTGACGCTGACGGTCACTGGCGTGATAGGCACCAAGTGATAGGCACCAAGTAAGGAAAACAAAGAAATGGTTCTGTCTTTCGCAATCTGGCTGCCTATCTTCTTCGGCCTGCTGGTATTGATGTTCGGCTCCGACAACAGCAAGTGCTTCGTGCGCTGGATGTCGTTGTTCGGCGCCATCGCCAGCTTCGTCGTCACGCTGCCGCTGGTCCTTCACTTCGATACGTCCACGGCTGCGATGCAGTTCGTCGAGCAGGCGAACTGGATCGAGCGCTTCAACATCGCCTATCACCTCGGGGTGGACGGCATCTCGATGTGGTTCGTGGTCCTGACCGCGTTCATCACCGTGATCGTCGTGATCTCGGCCTGGGAAGTGATCACCGAGCGCGTGGCCGAGTACATGGCCGCGTTCCTGATCCTGTCCGGCCTGATGATCGGCGTGTTCTGCGCGCTGGACGGCATGCTGTTCTACGTGTTCTTCGAAGCCACGCTGATCCCGATGTACATCATCATCGGTGTGTGGGGTGGTCCGAACCGCGTGTACGCCGCATTCAAGTTCTTCCTCTATACGCTGCTGGGCTCGCTGCTGACGCTGGTTGCGCTGCTGTACCTGTACAACAAGACCGGTACGTTCGACATCCTGACCTGGCACCAGGCCAAGTTGTCGTTCGAAGAGCAGATCCTGATCTTCCTCGCGTTCTTCATGGCCTTTGCCGTGAAGGTGCCGATGTGGCCGGTGCATACCTGGCTGCCGGACGCGCACGTGGAAGCACCGACCGGTGGCTCCGTCGTGCTGGCCGCGATCATGCTGAAGCTGGGTGCGTACGGTTTCCTGCGGTTCTCGCTGCCGATCGCACCGGACGCCAGCCACTACATGGCACCGTTCATCATCACGATCTCGCTGATCGCGGTGATCTACATCGGTCTCGTGGCGCTGGTCCAGGCGGACATGAAGAAGCTGGTGGCGTACTCGTCGATTGCCCACATGGGTTTCGTGACGCTCGGTTTCTTCATCTTCAATGACATCGGTATCGAAGGCGGTATCGTGCAGATGATCTCGCACGGTTTCATCTCGGGTGCCATGTTCCTGTGTATCGGCGTGCTGTATGACCGCGTGCACTCGCGCCAGATCGCCGATTACGGCGGTGTGGTGAATGTGATGCCGAAGTTCGCGGCGTTCTCGGTGTTCTTCGCCATGGCCAACTGCGGCCTGCCGGCGACGTCGGGCTTCGTGGGCGAGTTCATGGTTATCCTCGGCGCGGTCAAGTTCAACTTCTGGATTGGCCTGCTGGCTGCCACGGCCCTGATCCTGGGCGCGGCGTACTCGCTGTGGATGGTCAAGCGCGTGATCTTCGGCGACATCGTCCACGAGCATGTGCGCGAACTGCTGGACCTGAACAAGCGTGAGTTCGTGATGCTGGGTCTGCTGGCCATCCTGACGCTGTATATGGGCTTGTACCCGAAACCCTTCACCGACGTGATGCACGCATCGGTGGTGAACCTGCTGTCCCACGTGGCACAGTCCAAGCTGTAAGCGGGGGAGAGAATAAACATGCAATCGTCCTCTAGCCTGGCCCCGGTGGCGCCAATCATTTTCCTGGCGGTCGCCATCGCGGCGATCAACTGGATCGACCTCGCACGCGGCAAGAACCGCTCGAGCCTGGCGTACCCGCTTTCGCTGCTGGTCACACTCGTCCTGACGGTGTGGTTCGGCCTGAACGCGGCCAACGGCGAGACGCACTACGCGTTCGCCAACCTGGTCGTGATCGACCCGATGGCCAACGTGCTGTCCGCGTTCTGCGCGCTGGGCATGTTCCTGACGCTGATCTATACGCGCCACTACCTTGGCAGCCGCGACCTGTTCGCCGGCGAGTTCTACATGCTGGCGCTGTTCACGTTGGGCGGCCAGATCGTGATGATCACCGGCAACAACTTCCTGACGCTGTACCTGGGTCTGGAACTGCTGTCGCTGTCGTCGTATGCACTGGTGGCGCTGCGCCGCGATTCGCGCGTGACGTCGGAATCGGCCATCAAGTACTTCGTGCTGGGTGCGCTGGCTTCGGGCTTCCTGCTGTACGGCATGTCGATGATGTATGGCGCCACGGGTTCGCTGAACCTGGGCGAAGTGTTCCGCGTGGTGGAGTCGGGCCGCGTCAACACGACGATGCTGGCCTTCGGCGTGGTGTTCATCGTGGCTGGCCTGTCGTTCAAGCTCGGTGCCGCACCGTTCCACATGTGGATTCCGGACATCTATCAGGGTTCGCCGACCGCCGTGACGCTGCTGATCGCGGCGGGTCCGAAGGTTGCCGCATTCGCGCTGATCCTGCGCGTGCTGGTGGAAGGGCTGCTGCCGCTGGCCACCGACTGGCAGATGATGCTGGTGGTGTTGTCGATTGCCTCGCTGGTGATCGGCAATCTGACCGCGATCGTGCAGACCAACCTGAAGCGGATGCTGGCGTACTCGACCATCTCGCACATGGGCTTCATCCTGCTGGGCATGCTGTCCGGCGTGGTGGCGAACAAGGTGGATGGCGCGGCCAACGCGTACAGCTCGTCGATGTTCTACTCGATCACGTATATGCTGACCACGCTCGGCACGTTCGGCCTGATCCTGATCCGCACCCGCAAGGGCTTCGAGGCGGAAACGCTGGAAGACCTGAAGGGCATGTCGCGCCGCCATCCGTGGTTCGCCTTCCTGATGCTGGTGATGATGTTCTCGATGGCCGGCATTCCGCCGACCGTGGGCTTCTACGCCAAGCTGGCCGTGCTGCAGGCCGTGGTCAAGGCCGGTATGAGCTGGCTGGCCGTGGTGGCGGTGCTGTTCTCGCTGATCGGCGCGTTCTACTACCTGCGTATCGTCAAGCTGATGTACTTCGATGCACCGGCTGGCGAAGAGCCGCTGGAAGCATCGGGCGGCGTGCGCGCGATGCTGAGCCTCAACGGGCTGGCCGTGATCCTGCTGGGTATCTTCCCGGCGGCACTGATGAGCCTGTGCTACGAGGCCATCCGTGCGACACTGGCGTCGTAAGCAACGTAACGCTATAAGGTGATGCAATGAGTTCCTCGGCAGGCGGCTGGTTTGTCATCTTGTTGGCACTGGTGTGTGCCAACCTGCCGTTCGTCAACCAGCGCCTGTTCGCGGCGATTGGCCTGAAATGGGCCCGCAAGCCGCTGTGGCTGCGCCTGGTGGAACTCTTCACGTGGTACGTGCTGGCGGGTCTCGCCGGTCTTGCGGTGGAAGCCAGCCTTGGCAACACCTTCCCGCAGGGCTGGCAGTTCTACGCGATCACGGGCTGCATGATGCTGGTGTTTGCCTTTCCCGGCTTCACCTGGCAATACCTCGTCAAACATCGCACGGCCTGACGCGGCCACACCCTGACGCTCCGGGACCGTGCCTTATCCGGAGCGTCCATGTCCGACAAGACATCCGCAGCAGTTTCTTCCGCCGCATTTCCCGCCAACCAGTCCGACGCTTCCGAGCCGGCTGATGCGCATCTTCGGGAAACAGCCGTCGCATCCGCGACGATCCATCGCGGCAAATTCCTGACGCTCAAACAAGACATCGTCCGCCTGCCCGATGGCAAACAGGCCGGGCGCGAGTACGTGCTGCATCCGGGCGCGGTGATGATGATCCCGCTGTTCGACGACGGCACCGTGCTGATGGAGCGCCAGTTCCGCTATCCGGTGGGCGAGGTCATGCTCGAATTCCCGGCTGGCAAGCTCGACCCGGAAGAGGGTGCGCAGCGCTGCGGGGAACGGGAGTTGCTGGAAGAAACCGGCTACACGGCGAAGCGCTGGGACTACCTGACGCGCATCCATCCCGTGATTTCCTATTCCACCGAATTCATAGACATCTTCCTGGCGCGCGATCTGTCTGCTGGCGAGTCGAAGCTCGATGATGGCGAGTTCCTGGAGACATTCGTCACGCCGGTCGGTCAGGTAATCGACTGGGTACGTCAGGGTCGTATCACCGATGTCAAGACGATCATCGGCGCGTTCTGGCTGGAGAAGATCATCTCGGGTGCCTGGCAGCCTGGCGAGCAGAGTGAGCCACCGTTTCCATCGAACCGCGTATCCAGTTAAGGGTAGGTCAGGGGAGGGTTTTCCCTTGATTTTCCAAGGCCTGGCGCCCAGTTAGGCTGCTGCAGGCGGAGATGTGTCGCGAACACGTCCTGCCAGGCGACAACGGTCGAGAA
Source organism: Cupriavidus sp. DL-D2 (assembly GCF_039710735.1). Taxonomy (NCBI): domain Bacteria; kingdom Pseudomonadati; phylum Pseudomonadota; class Betaproteobacteria; order Burkholderiales; family Burkholderiaceae; genus Cupriavidus; species Cupriavidus sp. DL-D2. The sequence goes on from NZ_JBDKXK010000006.1 coordinate 159,247, forward strand.
ATAAATTAGCACGACCGTTCACAAAATTTCGATTCACGGCTAACATTGCCCCGACGGGCTGGAAAGATCATGAAGGTGCTAGACCTGCGCTGTGCGCAAGACCATCGTTTCGAGGGCTGGTTTGCCTCGGAGGAAGATGCGCAATCGCAGCTTTCACGCGATCTCGTCCAATGTCCGGTCTGTGGCGACCATGCGGTCAGCCGCCTGCCCAGCGCGCCGCGCCTGAATCTTTCGGGTGCGACCGCGAAGCCGGCGCCGACGCAATCCCGCCAGGGCGAGGCAGTGCCGGCCGATGCGCAGCAGTTGATGCAAGCGCTGCAGGCCACCTACCTGAAAGCCGTGCGGCAGGTGATGGCACAGACCGAGGACGTGGGCGACCGATTCGTGGAAGAAGCGCGGCGCATCCACTATCAGGAGGCACCCGAGCGCGGCATTCGCGGCTCGGCCACTCCCGAGGATGCGCAGGCGCTGGCCGACGAAGGCATCGACACCTTTCCGCTCCTCGTGCCGGACGCATTGAAGCAGACGGCCCACTGAACAAGCATCCTGTGCCCGGTTTTATCCAGCGCAGCGATGCGCGAGGTAAAACAAACGGCCGGCGCCAGCGCCGGCACATCATGGAGACGGGCATGGATCTCAATTACTCGGAGGCCGACAACGCCTTCCGTCAGGAAGTGCGCAGCTGGCTCGAGGCCAACCTGCCTGCGGATATCCGCGAAAAGGTTCTCAACCACCGCCGCCCCAGCCGCGCCGATCTCGTGCTCTGGCACAAGACGCTGGCCAAGAAGGGCTGGTCCGCGCCGCACTGGCCGGTGGACTTTGGCGGTACGGGCTGGAACGCCACGCAGCGCCATATCTGGGATGAGGAAAATGCCCGCGTCGGCGCGCCCGGCGTGCTGCCATTCGGCGTGGCGATGGTCGCGCCCGTGATCATGAAGTACGGCAACGCCGAGCAGAAATCGTATTACCTGCCGCGTATCCTGGATTGCACCGACTGGTGGTGCCAGGGCTATTCGGAACCGGGTTCCGGTTCGGACCTGGCTTCGGTCAAGACGAAGGCGGAGCTGACCTCGGACGGCAAGCACTACATCGTCAATGGTCAGAAGACCTGGACGACGCTGGGCCAGCACGCCGACATGATCTTCTGCCTGGTGCGCACGGACCCCGAGGCCAAGAAGCAGGAAGGCATCTCGTTCCTGCTGATCGACATGAAGACGCCGGGCATCACGGTACGTCCGATCATCATGCTCGATGAAGATCATGAAGTGAACGAAGTGTTCTTCGACAACGTGAAGGTTCCGGTGGAGAACCGCGTCGGCGAGGAAAACCGCGGCTGGACGTACGCCAAGTACCTGCTAGGCCACGAGCGTACCGGCATTGCCCGCGTGGGCGCATCCAAGCGCGAACTGGGCTTCCTGAAGCGCGTGGCGCGCCAGCAGGAAAAGAACGGCAAGCCGCTGCTGGAAGATCCGGTGTACGCCGGCAAGGTGGCCGCGCTGGAAATCGAACTGATGGCGCTGGAAATCACCGTGCTGCGCGTGGTGTCGAGCGAAGCCGCTGGCAAGGGCCCCGGCCCCGAGGCATCGATGCTCAAGATCAAGGGTACCGAGATCCAGCAGATGCTGACGGAACTGATGGTGGAAGCCGCCGGCCCGTACGCTATGCCGTTCGACCCGGCCTACCTCGAATGCGAGCAGGCCCATACGGTCACCGGCTACGACGATGCCGCACCGCTGGCAGCGTACTACTTCAACTACCGCAAGACGTCGATCTACGGTGGTTCCAACGAAATTCAGAAGAACATCATCAGCCAGATGATTCTGGGGCTGTGAGGAGACACGCGACATGAACTTCAATCTCAGCGACGAACAGAAGCAACTGGCCGATGCGATCCGCCGCTTCGTCGAAAAAAGCTACGACTTCGAATCGCGCAAGAAAAACATCAAGTCCGAACAGGGCTACGGCGCCAACGCATGGGGCGCACTGGTCGAACTGGGCCTGACCGCACTGCCGGTGCCGGAAGAACAGGGCGGTTTCTCGGGCACGGCCGTCGATATGATGGTGGTACTGCAGGAACTGGGCCGTGGTCTGGTGGTGGAGCCGTACCAGGCAACCGTCGTCGGCGCGCAGGCGCTGAAGCTGGCCGGCGGCCAGGAAGCGCTGCTGGAACAGGTGGCAGGCGGCGAAGTGAAGCTGGCCACGGCATTCGGCGAGCAGCAGTCGCGCTATGAACTGAACAACGTGCGTGTGACGGCCAAGGGCGGCAAGCTCAATGGCAAGAAGACCGTGGTGGTGCATGGCGCGCAGGCTGACAAGCTCGTGGTGTCGGCACGTACCAGCGGTGCGCAGCGCGACCAGGACGGCATCTCGCTGTACCTCGTCGATACGAACGGCGCTGGCGTGACCGTGCAGGACTATCGCACGCTCGATAACCTGCATGCCGCGGACGTGACGTTCCAGGACGCACCGGCCACGCTGCTGGGCACGGAAGGCAAGGGCTGGGATGTACTCGAAGCCACGGCGGACTATGCCGCAGTGCTGCTGTGCTCGGAAGCTGTTGGCATCCTCGACACGCTGAACGCCACGACGCTGGACTACGCCAAGACGCGCCAGCAGTTCGGCGTGCCCATCGCGCGCTTCCAGGCGCTGCAGCACCGCATGGTGGAGATGTTCATCCATGCCGAGCAATCGCGCTCGATCACGCTGCTGGCTGCAGCGCGTTTCGACGAGGCCAGCCCCGAAGAACGCCGTCGCTACGTGTCCGCCGCCAAGGCACGCGTGGGGCAGGCGGCCCGCTCGGTGGGCCAGGAGGCCGTGCAGATTCACGGCGGCATGGGCGTGACCGATGAAATGCCGGCCGCGCACATGTTCAAGCGGCTGACGTTCATCAACACGACGTTTGGCGACGTGGACCATCACCTGGGCCGTTTCGCCAGCCAGCCGGGCTTCCAGGAAGCCGCCTGATCGATAGCATGACCCTGAACCGCGCCGGCAACCCCGAGCGCGGTTTTTTGCTTTGGAGCCCCCATGTCCGACAAGATGTATTTCGAAGACTATGTCGTTGGCAGCGAGATCGCGCTCGGCAGCTATCACGTCACCGAGGAAGAGATCGTCGCGTTTGCCAGGCAGTATGACCCCCAGCCGTTCCACATCGACAAGGCCGCCGCCGAGCAGAGTATCTACGGCGGCCTGATTTCCAGTGGCTGGATGACGTGCGGCATCATCATGCGTCTGCTGGTACAGTCGATGGGCGACCGCTCGACCAGCATGGGATCGCCCGGTGTGGACGAGGTCCGCTGGCTCAAGCCCGTCTACGCAGGCGACACGCTGACCGCCGTGCTGAAGGTGTTGGAAGCGCGCCCGTCAGGTTCGAAGCCGGACCGCGGCGTGGTGCTGACCCAGTGGGTCGGCAGCAACCAGAAGGGCGAGGTCGTTTGCACGGTCAAGGGCATGGGCATGTACAAGCGCCGCCCGGCGTAAGCCCCAGGCCATCAACAAAATCAGGAGACAAGGAATATGCGCACCATTGCATCGCTGGAAGAGCTGGAGGGTCTTCAGGGCCAGGAAGTGGCCGTCAGCGACTGGTTCGAGATCACGCAGCAGCAGGTCAACCTGTTTGCGGAAGCGACCGGCGACCATCAGTGGATTCACGTGGATGTGGAGCGTGCCAAGCGGGAGTCACCATTCGGCGCGCCGGTGGCGCACGGCTTCCTGACGCTGTCGCTGCTGCCGCAACTGATGGCGAATGCCATCCACATGGAAGGCGTCAAGATGGGCGTCAACTATGGGCTGAACCGCGTGCGCTTTACCGCGCCGGTGCCGGTGGGCAGCCGCCTGCGCGGCCGCGTGAAGCTGCTGAAGGTGGAGCGGCTCGATCCCACGCCGAACGGCCTGACCGGCGCGCAATCGACGTGGGAAGTCACGATCGAGCGCGAGGGCAGTGACCGTCCGGTCTGCGTGGCAGAATCGATCAGCCGACGTTACTCGTAAGCACTCGCTGCATCGAAAAAGTACGGGCCGCTAGAACGCGGCCCGTTTCATTTGTCCAGAAGATTCCGAGCAAAACATCGGATCACGGTGTGACTGTTTCCTCTGTGCGACACCTGTGAACATTGTCCGATAAAAAGAACAGTGTTTCCGTTGTGTTTGGGTTTACCCGGAATGTTGCGTTGCGGTACATTCGCGGCCAACGATGTTTTATGTAATGCGATATCCGCTCGGAGACCGTTCCCGCTGCGCTGGCGAGGCGGTCAAAAGCAGGCGTCAATCGCGTGGGCATCGTTAAACAACGCTTCTCCCGGTGGCTGCTCCGAACCGGGAACGATCGCAGTTCAGGCAGTCGGTTACCTCAGCGCACGCATCCCGCCCCCGGCGTTTCGCGCACGCAGTCGTCAGTTGCTGTCCAGCCGCGCTCATGGCGTTGCCCGGCCGCATGGTCCGCCGGCGTTTGCATCGCCCCATCCGCAGCGCCAGCTTTGGACACGTCCCCGGTTTTCCCCAGCCCAGCCTGCCTGTTGCCTTGTGCAATAGGTGGCGGTGCCACGCTTGTGCACAGGCGTGACACAACCAGACCGTCGTGACATGAAGACACCAACATTGCCGCGCCTGATGCGGTTCCTGCCTTGCCTTGGCCTGCTCCTGCTGGCCGGCTGCGACTTCGCACTGATGAACCCCAAGGGGCAAGTCGGCGTGGACATCAAGGGCATCATCCTGATCGCCACCTGGCTGATGCTCCTGGTCGTCGTGCCGGTCATCGTCCTGATCTTCGTGTTCGCGTGGAAGTACCGCGCCAGCAACACGTCGGCCACGTATGACCCCGACTGGTCGCACTCCACCCGCATCGAAGTGGTGGTGTGGCTGATCCCCTGCCTGATCATCATCGCGCTGGGCATCATCACGTGGAAGTCGTCGCACGACCTCGACCCGTACAAGCCGCTGGAATCCAACGTCAAGCCGATCCAGGTGGAAGCCGTGGCAATGAACTGGAAGTGGCTGTTCATCTATCCGGAACTGAAGATCGCGACGGTGAACCAGCTCGCGTTTCCGGCCAACACGCCGGTGAACTTCAAGATCACGTCGGATTCGATCATGAATTCGTTCTTCATCCCTCGCCTGGGTAGCCAGATCTACGCCATGGCCGGGATGGAAACCAAGCTGCACCTCATCGCCAACGAAGCCGGTACGTACGACGGCATGTCCGCCAACTACAGCGGCGGCGGCTTCTCGGGCATGAAATTCAAGGCCATCGCCATGTCGAACTTCGAGTTCGACAAGTGGGTGGAGCAGGTGCGCGCGTCCAGCAAGCAGCTTGGCTCGGAGGACTACAAGGTCCTGGCGAAGCCGAGCGAAGCAGAACCGGTGACGTACTTCGGCCGCGTCGAAGACGGTCTGTTCACCGACATCCTGCATCAGTACATGGGCCACGACGGCCGTGCGGTCGCCCGCGAAGGTTTTGAAGGCGGTCCGGTCTGCACGTCGCGTAACACGCTCGGCGAAGAGCGTGTGTCCCTGACCACGCCGGCCACCCCGGCCGTGGGCGCGCAAATCTAGGAGCAATGATGTTTGGCAAATTGAGTTTGTCGGCGATTCCGTTTCATGAGCCGATCATCATGGTCACACTGACCTGCGTCGCCCTTGGTGGGCTGGCGCTGCTCGGTGCGATCTCGTATTTCAAGAAGTGGGGTTACCTGTGGACCGAGTGGATTACCTCGGTCGACCACAAGCGCATTGGCGTGATGTACTCGCTGGTGGCGCTGATCATGCTGCTGCGCGGCTTTGCCGACGCGGTCATGATGCGTACCCAACTGGCCGTGGCAACCAATGGTTCCACCGGTTTCCTGCCGCCCGAACACTATGACCAGGTGTTCACGGCGCACGGCGTGATCATGATCTTCTTCGTGGCCATGCCGCTGATGACGGGCCTGATGAACCTCGTGGTGCCGCTGCAGATCGGTGCGCGCGACGTGGCCTTCCCGTTCCTGAACACGCTGAGCTTCTGGCTGTTCGTGGCCGGCGCGATGCTGGTGAACGTGTCGCTGGGCGTTGGCGAATTCGCCAAGACCGGCTGGCTGGCTTACCCGCCGCTGTCGGGCCTGGATTACAGCCCGGGCGTGGGGGTGGACTACTACCTCTGGTCCTTGCAGATATCAGGGTTGGGCACGCTGCTGACCGGCGTGAACTTCCTGGTGACGATCCTGAAGATGCGCGCCCCGGGCATGACCCTGATGCGCATGCCGGTGTTCACGTGGACCGTGCTGTGCACGAACGTGCTGATCGTGGCAGCCTTCCCGGTGCTGACCGTGTCGCTGGCGCTGCTGGGCCTGGACCGTTACTTCGACATGCACTTCTTCACGAACGATGGCGGCGGTAACGCCATGATGTACGTGAACCTGATCTGGATCTGGGGCCACCCCGAGGTCTACATCCTGGTGCTGCCGGCATTCGGTATCTTCTCGGAAATCATTGCCACGTTCTCGCGCAAGAAGCTGTTCGGCTACAAGGGCATGGTCTACGCCACCAGCGCGATCATGGTCCTGTCGTTCATCGTGTGGCTGCACCACTTCTTCACGATGGGTTCCGGTGCGAACGTGAATGCGTTCTTCGGCATCACGACGATGATCATCTCGATCCCGACGGGCGTGAAGATCTTCAACTGGCTGTTCACGATGTACCGTGGCCGCGTGGAATTCACGTCGCCGGTGCTGTGGACGCTGGGCTTCATGGTCACGTTCGTGATCGGCGGCATGACCGGCGTGCTGATGGCTGTACCGGCTGCCGACTTCGTGCTGCACAACTCGCTGTTCCTGATTGCCCACTTCCACAACGTGATCATCGGCGGCGTGCTGTTCGGCTACCTGGCCGGCGTCACCTACTGGTGGCCGAAGGCGTTCGGCTTCAAGCTGAACGAGCGTCTGGGCAAGTGCGCCTTCTGGTGCTGGCTGGTGGGCTTCTACTTCGCCTTCATGCCGCTGTACGTGCTGGGCCTGATGGGCATGACCCGTCGCCTGAACCACACCGACAATCCGGAATGGACGCCCTGGCTGCATCTGGCCGTGGTGGGCGTGGTGTTCGTGGCCATGGGTATCGGCTTCCAGGTGCTGCAGATCATCGTGTCGATCCGCGACCGCAAGAAGCTGGCCGACGTCACGGGCGATCCGTGGGGTGGCCGTACGCTGGAATGGGCAACGTCGTCGCCGCCCGCGTTCTACAACTTCGCGCACACCCCGGTGGTGCGTGACCTGGACGCGTTTGCCGACATGAAGGCCCGTGGCGAAACGATGCGCACCGATGGCTTCGAGCAGATCCACATGCCGAAGAACACGGCTGCCGGTTTCTACATGGGTGCATGGAGCCTGGCACTGGGCTTCGCGCTGACGTGGCATATCTGGTGGCTTGCCGCCGTGGGTCTGGTTGGCATGATCGTGGCCTTCATCCGCCGCGCCAACGATGACCACATCGACTACTACGTGCCGGCCGCCGAGGTCGAGCAGATCGAAACCCGCTACCAGCAGCGCGTCGCTGCGCAGGGCTGATAACCATGTCGACAGAAGTTCTTGACCGCTTCGGGGCGCAAGCCCCCGCGCATGCGCACTCGCACGACGAGTCGCACGACCACGCGCATCACGACACCAGCGAGAACACCGTCTTCGGTTTCTGGCTGTACCTGATGAGCGACTGCATCTTGTTCGCGTGCCTGTTCGCCGCTTACGCCGTCCTGCGCGGCGAAGTGGCGGGTGGCCCGTCGGGCAAGGAGCTGTTCGATCTCAACTTCGTGGCGGTGGAAACCGGCATCCTGCTGGTGTCGTCGATCACCTACGGCTTTGCCATGGTGTCGATGCAGAACCAGCAGCGCGGCCGCGTGATGTTCTGGCTGGGCGTGACGTTCCTGCTGGGCGCTGCCTTCATGAGCATGGAAATCTACGAGTTCAAGCACCTGATTCATGAAGGTGCCGGTCCGAGCCGTAGCGCATTCCTGTCCTCGTTCTTCACGCTGGTGGGCACCCACGGTCTGCACGTTGCAAGCGGCATGCTGTGGATGCTGGTACTCATGTACCAACTGTCGAAGAAGGGCCTGACGCCTACCGTGACCAAGCGCCTGAACTGCCTCAGCCTGTTCTGGCACTTTCTGGACGTGGTCTGGATTGGTGTGTTCACCGTCGTCTATCTGATGGGAGCAATGTAAATGGCACAGCAACACGCTACCGGCGCCCACGGCGCCTCGCACGGCCACAGCAGCGTCAAGTCGTATGTGATCGGCTTCGTGCTGGCGGTCATCCTGACGGCCATCCCGTTCAAGATCGTGATGGACGGTACGATGGACCGCGCCACCATGCTGTGGGTCATCCTGGGCCTGGCTGTGGTGCAGATCGTCGTGCACCTGAAGTACTTCCTGCATCTGGACGGTTCGGACGGACAGAAGTGGAACGTGATGGCCCTGCTGTTCACGGCCCTGATCCTGTTCATCGTGCTGGCCGGTTCGCTCTGGATCATGCACAACATGAACGCGAACATGATGCCGTGGATGAGCAAGTAAGCATCCTCGCCGCTGTTTGAGAAACGGGACCCCCAGCGGGTCCCGTTTTTTTTGTGTCGATGGTGCCCATTGGTGCGTCAGGCACCGGGCGCACGCGCCCATGCACGCACCCGGGGCCTTGCACGGTTCCGGTGCAGTCACTCGTCGTTTCCGCTTCGTCGCGCCGGCACCGTCCTGGTGCGCGGCCGTTTTCCCATTGCTGATTTGTCACGCAGGCGTTGCCTGGCAAGGGATTGCCGGCGTTCGCGGCATTGGCACGCTAGTTGCAGAAGCATCACCCGGGGTGCGTAGTCCCTGCCAACACACATAAACCGGACGAACTGGGAGCTGCAATGAAACGACGTGACATGCTGAAGCTGACGGCCGTAGCCGCCGCAGCGATGATCGGTACCAGCCCGCTGATGGCGCAGACAAAGGAACCGATCAAGGTCGGCATCCTGCATTCGCTGTCGGGCACGATGGCCATTTCCGAGACGTCGCTGAAGGACGTGGCGCTCATGACGATCGACGAGATCAACAAGAGCGGTGGCGTGCTGGGCCGCAAGCTTGAGCCCGTTGTGGTGGACCCCGCATCGAACTGGCCGCTGTTCGCCGAGAAGGCGCGCCAGCTGATCACCAAGGACAAGGTTGCCGTGACGTTCGGCTGCTGGACCTCGGTATCGCGCAAGTCGGTACTGCCGGTCTATGAAGAACTGAACTCGCTGCTGTTCTACCCCGTGCAGTACGAGGGCGAGGAAATGTCCAAGAACGTCTTCTACACGGGCGCCGCGCCGAATCAGCAGGCCATCCCCGCCGTGGAATACCTGATGAGCAAGGAAGGCGGCGGTGCCAAGCGCTACTTCCTGCTGGGCACCGACTACGTGTACCCGCGTACCACGAACAAGATCCTGCGCGCGTTCCTGAAGAGCAAGGGCGTGGCCGACAAGGATATCGAAGAGGTCTACACCCCGTTCGGTCATAGCGATTACCAGACCATCGTCGCCAACATCAAGAAGTTCTCGCAAGGCGGCAAGACGGCCGTGATCTCGACGATCAATGGCGACTCGAACGTGCCGTTCTACAAGGAACTGGGCAACGCCGGCCTGAAGGCCAAGGACGTGCCGGTGGTGGCCTTCTCCGTGGGCGAGGAAGAACTGCGCGGTATCGACACCAAGCCGCTGGTGGGCCACCTGGCCGCATGGAACTACTTCATGTCGGTGAAGAACCCGGAGAACGATGCGTTCAAGAAGCAATGGGCGGCATGGGTCAAGGCCAACAACCTGCCCGGCGGTGACAAGCGCGTGACCAACGATCCGATGGAAGCCACGTACGTGGGCATCCATATGTGGGCACAGGCCGTGAAGAAGGCCGGCACCACGGACCCGGACAAGGTGCGCGCCGCCATGTACGGCCAGACCTTCAAGTCGCCGGACGGCTTCACGCTGACGATGGGCGACAACCACCACCTTTACAAGCCCGTGATGATCGGCGAAGTGAAGGGCGATGGTCAGTTCAACGTGGTGTGGAAGACCGCCAAGCCGATCCGCGCCCAGCCGTGGAGCCCGTTCATCGCGGGTAACGAAGGCAAGGCGGACAAGGTTAGCAATTAGCACGTTGCCCTTTGCTATGCGCTCCCCTCTCCCATGAAGTGGGAGAGGGGTGGGGGTGAGGGCCAGCAGTTCAAGACGCGATATCGGCAGCTTGCACCGCCATGCCCTCACCCCCAACCCCTCTCCCGCTCGCGGGAGAGGGGAGCAAACCGCCGCTGCGGGACA
>NZ_JBDKXK010000060.1:0-46295 GCF_039710735.1 Cupriavidus sp. DL-D2
ACCCATGTCTCCGAACACCTGTTACCCATGTCTCCGGTCTGTACATGCGGGAGAGGGGCGGGGGAGAGGGCCAGCAGTTCAAATTGCGACGCGTCGGCAAGCAGAACCTCCAGCCCTCTCCCCCAACCCCTCTCCCAAAGGGAGAGGGGAGCAAAGAATAAGCGGGACAGCGGAGTAACCCCCGCCACATTGCTGCACCGCAAAACGTCCGCTGCGCGATTATCGCCCTTCCCGCGCCAACCCTTATTGCCGCGCGGGAGGGTGGCGTGTAACCTTTGTTCATTCTGCGAATTGGAGTTCGTATAGCGAACGCGCTTGCGAGCCGTCCCAATAACGCGCAGATTCTCGCAAGGCCGCCAAGAAGACGGCCGTCAAGACAACTGCAAGTTGGACCCTGTCCTCGTGTGTGATCGGAACGGATCGGCGCACGGACTGGACGCCCGTCTGAGCAGACCACCGGAGACACTCTTTGCGTGCCGCACTTTGTGGCCGGTCCCGGTGCGATGTCGGACCCCTTCCGTACTGGAACGCAAGTGATCAACAAGCTATATGACTCGGTGGAAGCGGCAGTGGCCGGTATCCACGATGGCGCCACGATCCTGATCGGTGGTTTTGGCCTGGCAGGTATGCCGGCGGAGCTGATCGATGCACTGATCGCCTCGGGTGCGCGCGACCTCACCATCGTCAACAACAACGCCGGCAACGGCGATACGGGCCTGGCGGCGCTGCTCAAGACCAAGCGCGTACGCAAGATCATTTGCTCGTTCCCGCGCCAGGCGGATTCGTATGTGTTCGATTCGCTGTACCACGCAGGCGAAATCGAACTGGAACTGGTGCCGCAGGGCAACCTGGCCGAGCGCATCCGCGCGGCGGGTGCCGGCATCGGCGGTTTCTTCACGCGCACGGCCTACGGCACCCCGTTGGCTGACGGCAAGGAAACGCGCATCATCGACGGCCAGGGCTACGTGTTCGAAAGCCCGATCCACGCCGACTTCGCACTGATCAAGGCCGATACCGCCGACCGTTGGGGCAACCTCATTTACCGCAAGACGGCCCGCAACTTCGGCCCGATCATGGCGATGGCCGCCAAGTGCGCCATCGTTCAGGTCAGCCATGTGGTGGAGCTGGGCGAGATGGACCCCGAGCACATCGTCACGCCGGGCCTGTTCGTCAAGCGTGTGGTGAAGGTTGCTGGCGCCGCCGCCAAGGCCGCCTGAGCGCAAGGAGAAAAATACGATGCAACGCCTGACCCGCGATCAGATGGCCGCCCGCGTGGCCAAAGACATTCCGGAAGGTGCCGTGGTGAACCTCGGCATCGGCCTGCCCACCCTCGTCGGCAATCACCTGCCGGCCGACCGTGAAATCCTGCTGCACAGCGAGAACGGCCTGCTCGGCATGGGCTCCGCACCGCCCCCGGGCGAGGAAGACGGCGACCTGATCAACGCCGGCAAGCAGCCCGTGACGATCAAGGCCGGCGGTTCGTACTTCCACCACGCCGATTCGTTTGCAATGATGCGCGGCGGCCACCTCGACTTTTGCGTGCTGGGCGCCTTCCAGGTGTCGCAGCGCGGCGACCTCGCCAACTGGCACACCGGCGCGCCGGGCGCCATCCCCGCCGTGGGCGGTGCGATGGACCTCGCCATCGGTGCCAAGCAGGTGTTCGTGATGATGGAACACCAGACCAAGCAGGGTGAGAGCAAGGTCGTGGCCGAATGCACCTATCCGCTGACCGGCATCGGCTGCGTGACGCGTATCTATACGGACCTGGCCACCATCGACGTGACGCCCGATGGCCTGGTGGCCCGCGATCTCGTCGACGGCCTGTCGTTCGACGAACTGCAACGCCTGACCGGCGTGCCCCTGAAGCAGGCCGTAGCCGCCTGACCCTCCACCCAGAACGAGTGAGACAGAACATGAGCGACGCATTTATCGTTGACGCCATCCGTACCCCGATCGGTCGCTACGGCGGCAGCCTGTCCGCCGTGCGCGCGGACGATCTGGGCGCAGTGCCGCTGAAGGCCCTGATGGCACGCAATCCGAATCTGGACTGGAAGGCCATCGACGACGTGATCTTCGGCAACGCCAACCAGGCCGGCGAAGACAACCGCAACGTGGCGCGCATGTCGTCGCTGCTGGCCGGCCTGCCGCAGGACGTGCCGGGCTCGACGATCAACCGCCTGTGCGGTTCGGGCATGGATGCCACCGGCACGGCAGCGCGCGCGCTGAAGTCCGGCGAGACCAACCTGATGATCTCGGGCGGCGTGGAAAGCATGAGCCGCGCCCCGTTCGTGATGGGCAAGGCCACGTCGGCCTTCTCGCGCGATGCGCAGATTTTCGACACCACCATCGGCTGGCGCTTCATCAACCCGGCGATGCGTGCGGCCTACGGCGTGGACTCGATGCCCGAGACCGCCGAGAACGTGGCCACCGACTACAAGATCAGCCGCGAAGACCAGGATCTGATGGCGCTGCGCAGCCAGGAAAAGGCTTCGCGCGCACAGGCCGACGGTACGCTGGCGCAGGAAATCACCGCCGTGACGATCGCCCAGAAGAAGGGCGACCCGCTGGTGGTGGATCGTGACGAGCACCCGCGTGCCACGAGCATGGAAGCGCTGGCCAAGCTGCGCGGCGTGGTGCGTCCGGACGGCACCGTCACGGCCGGCAATGCGTCGGGCGTGAACGATGGCGCCTGCGCCATCCTGCTGGCAAGCGAAGCCGGCCTGAAGCAGCACAACCTGAAGCCGCGCGCCCGCATCGTGGGCATGGCCACGGCTGGCGTGGCACCGCGCGTGATGGGCATCGGCCCGGCACCGGCCACCCAGAAGCTGATGAAGCAACTGGGCATGACGCTGGACCAGATCGACGTGATCGAACTGAACGAAGCCTTTGCCGCACAGGGCCTGGCCGTGCTGCGCGAACTGGGCATCGCCGACGATGACAAGCGCGTGAACCCGAACGGCGGCGCCATCGCCCTGGGCCACCCGCTGGGCATGAGCGGCGCGCGTCTGGTGACGACTGCGCTGTACCAACTGGAGCGTACCAATGGCCGCTTCGCGCTGTGCACGATGTGCATCGGCGTGGGCCAGGGTATTGCGATGGTGATCGAGCGGGTTTGAGGTTGTTGATTGCCTGACGTTTTGCTCCCCTCTCCCATGGAATGGGAGAGGGGTTGGGGGAGAGGGCTGGAGGTTCTGCTTGCCGATCATTGGCAATTGCACCGCTGGCCCTCTCCCCCGCCCCTCTCCCGCTCGCGGGAGAGGGGAGAAAGACAAACAAGGCAGAGAACGCAATACCTCAAAGCGCTTAATTTCCGACATTTCCCGCCGTTAGTTTGAGCGGGAAGTTTCAGTGGTGTCTCTTCCCCAACGAGGTAGAGCATTGCGGCCAGACCGACGGGCTCGCCGGTCTTGCCGCATCTTTTTCCGTATGTCCCGGCGCTTGATGCCGGTGGAGTATCGAGATGTCCCTTCCCGTTGCCACGCTTGTCACCGGCGCCAGTTCCGGTATTGGCCGTGCCATTGCCGAAATGCTGCTCGCCGACGGCGTGACGCGTGTGATCAACGTCGACTATGCTGAACCGACGTGGTCACATCCGAACCTGACCTTCTTCCAGGCCGACCTGACCAACGCCGACGCCACGCGCGCGGTGGCGGCGCAGGTGACCTCGCAATACGCGGTGACGCGGCTGGTGAACAACGCCGGCGCTACCCGCCCCGGCACGGCCGATACGGCCACCGCCGCGGATCTCGACTATGTCGTGGGCCTCACGTTGCAGGCCACGATGCTGCTGACCCAGGCCTGCCTGCCCGCGATGCGCGCGGCCGGCTTTGGCCGCATCGTCAACATGGCCTCGCGCGCGGCGCTGGGCAAGCCCGAGCGCGTGGTGTATTCCGCAGCCAAGGCAGGGCTGGTTGGCATGACCCGAACGCTGGCGATGGAGCTGGGCGGCGACGGTATCACCGTCAACGCCGTGGCACCGGGTCCCATCGCCACCGAGCTGTTCCGAAAGAGCAATCCGGAGGGCAGCGAACAGACACGGCGCATCCTGGCAAGTATCGCCGTGAAACGCATGGGTACCCCGGAAGACGTGGCGCGTGCCTCGCTGTTCTTCCTCGCCCCCGAAAATGGTTTCGTTACCGGACAGGTGCTGTACGTCTGCGGCGGAACCACGCTTGGTGTGGCGCCCGTATAAGAAGTCGAAGTTGCCCGCCCCCAGGCACGGGGTGGAAGAGCGATTCAAGCATTGCGCCCGCGGCACTCACAAGGTTTGCCGGCGTGCGTAGCATCAACTCCTGGAGCACAGTATGAGCAACACCATTCACACCTCGAAGGCGCGCAGACGCCTGCTGGCCGCTGGCGTGGCACTGGCCGCCGGCTTTGCCACCATGACCGGCGCGCAGGCGCAGGGCACGTACCCGACCAAGCCGATCACCATGGTCGTGCCGTTCTCGGCAGGCGGCACCACCGACATCCTGGCCCGCATCGTCAGCCTGCAACTGGGCAAGGCACTGGGCCAGCCGGTCGTCGTGGACAACCGTCCGGGCGCTGGCGGCAACATTGGCGCATCGCTGGCTGCCAAGGCACCGGCTGACGGCTACACGCTGTTCATGGGCACCATCGGCACGCACGCCATCAACCAGTCGCTGTACTCGAAGCTGCCGTTCGATCCGGTCAAGGATTTCGCGCCGATCACGCGTATCGCCATGGTGCCGAACATCGTTGTGGTGAACCCGAAGGTGCCGGTCCACAACATCAAGGAACTGATCGCCTACGTGAAGGCGAATCCGGACAAGCTGTCGTACGGTTCGTCGGGCAGCGGCTCGTCGATGCACCTGTCGGGCGAGCTGTTCAACTCGATGACGGGCCTGCACATTCAGCACATCCCGTACAAGGGCAGCGCCCCGGCCGTGAACGACCTGCTGGGCAACCAGATCGGCCTGATGTTCGACAACCTGCCGTCGTCGTTCCAGCACGTGAAGGCTGGCAAGCTGCGCGCACTGGCCGTGACCTCGGGCAAGCGCTCGCCGGCCCTGCCGGACGTGCCGACCGTGGCCGAAGCCGGCGTGCCTGGCTATGAAGCCACGTCGTGGTTCGCGCTGTACGCCACGGGCGGCACGCCGCAGCCGATCGTCGACCGCATCAACGCCGAAGTGGTCAAGATCCTGGCCATGCCGGAAGTGAAGAAGCAAATGGCCGAGCAGGGCGCCGAGCCCAACCCGGAAAAGCCGGCACAGCTGGCCGCTTTCATGAAGTCCGAAGCCACCAAGTGGGCCAAGGTCGTGAAGGCTTCGGGCGCAACGGTGGACTGATCCAGTTCCCGACCGCTTTTGCAGTTCGTGGTACTGAAACCGGCCCTGGCGGCCGGTTTTTTTTCGTCGTGCTGTTGCGCTGTGGCGCACGAAAAGAAAAAACCCGCGAGGTTGTCGCGGGTTCAAATCCCAGGTCCGTGCTGGACGGGAGGAGACATGCGTTGGCGCTGCGGGTCAGGGGAGAAATCAGCCCAGGACGTATTTGACGACCTGTTCCTCGACACCCACGAAGCGCACCAGCTGGCGCAGGCCGCTGGCGTATTCCTTGATATGGTGGCCCTCCGGTGTATCCGGTAGCCGATAGTAGATCGGCGCCGTGCCGGCGCGGGCACGGGCTGCGAGGACCGACGCGGATGCCTCGCCTGCCGCCGTGCCCTCAGTGAATTCCGGTCTTGCGTTCATCGTCATCTCTCCATGGACGCATGGCGCTGAACGTTGGGCCGGGAGAAGGAAGGCGCGCGCATGCGAGTCGCAATGTCTGGAATGTATTGCAGTCGGTCGCGAAATGCCATTTCGTTTTTTTTAAATCAGTATCGAGATAATTGACCAAATTGTCATATTTGGCGATGCCGCCGCGGCGGGCTCCTCTACAGCGCGGATATCCGGCGTGTGGCGCGGCAGCCGCTCCCGGGTTAACGGCATGACGCGCCATGAACTTGCGCGCTACCATTACGCCACCTGAATGCTGCTGGGTGGGGAGAGCAACTCTCGTGCCAGCGTCTTTGTCTCTTTCTGGCCGCGAATGTCCACTCAGCACGCGCTACTGATTTCCCTCATCGAGAAGCCTTCCTCGGGCTACGATCTGGCCCGCCGTTTCGACAAATCCATCGGCTATTTCTGGCACGCCACGCACCAGCAGATCTACCGGGAACTGGGGCGCATGGCTGATCTCGGCTGGATTGCCGCCGATGAAGCGGCCGTGCCGGCGCGGACGGTCGAGGGCGAAGGGATGGAAAGGAAGAACCGGAAAAAGGTCTATGGCGTGTTGCCCGCAGGGCGCGACGAACTGGCGCGCTGGGTGTTGGCGCCGGGAGCCGGACTGGATCAGCGCGAGGAAATTCTGGTCAAGTTGCGTGCAGATGCTGCAATCGGACCGCTCGGGCTGGACAAGGAAATGTTGCGGCTGATCGCGCTGCACGAGGAACGGCTGGCGCTCTATCGGAACATCGAGCGCAAGGATTTTTCGGGCACGCTGGACCGCCGGCAGCAGATCCAGTACGCGCTGTTGCAGCGCGGTATCGGCTTCCAGGAGGATTGGGTCAAGTGGGGCCGCGCGCTGCTACCGCTGCTGGAAGTCCCTGAGAAAAAGTAAAAAAACTGGCTCCCGAGGGGAGCCAGTTTTTCCATCACCCTGCGGCGGATTTACGCCAGGTCGGCCGTCTGGCCAGCCTTGGCCGGTGCGGCCAGGCCCAGGCGGCGGCGCGCCACGGCGTATTCCTCGACAAACCGCTTCACCAGTTCACCGGCCGGCACCACGCGCTTGATGGCGCCCACGCCCTGGCCCGCACCCCAGATTTCCTTCCACGGCTTGACGCGTGTCGAGCCGAAATTCATGGCGGAGGCGTCTGACGTCGGCAGCGCAGCCGGATCGAGACCCGCGCGCACGATGCTGTCGCGCAGGTAGTTGCCGTGCACACCCGTGAACAGGTTCGAGTAGATGATGTCGTCGGCGGTGCTGTCGACGATCATCTGCTTGTAGGCCTCCTCGGCGTTGGCTTCGTGCGTGGCGATGAAGGCCGACCCGATATAGGCCAGGTCGGCGCCGGCAGCCTGCGCGGCCAGCACGGCGTCGCCGCTGGCGATGGCGCCGGAGAGTAGCAGCGGACCATCGAACCACTCGCGGATCTCATGCAGCAGCGCAAACGGCGACAGCGTGCCGGCGTGCCCGCCCGCGCCGGCCGCCACGGCGATCAGGCCATCGGCGCCTTTCTCGATTGCCTTGCGCGCGAACGTGTTGTTGATGACGTCGTGCAGCACGATGCCGCCATACGAATGCACGGCCTCGTTGACTTCCACGCGCGCGCCCAGCGACGTGATCACGATGGGCACCTTGTAGCGCACGCACATTTCCAGATCGTGTTCGAGTCGGTCGTTGGACTTGTGCACGATCTGGTTGACCGCGAACGGCGCGGCAGGCCGATCCGGATGCTTGTCGTTGTACTCGCCCAGCTCCGTCGTGATGCGATCCAGCCATTCCGCGAGCTTCTCCACGGGGCGCGCATTGAGCGCCGGGAACGAGCCCACCACGCCGGCCTTGCATTGCGCGATGACCAGATCGGGATTGGAAATGATGAACAGCGGCGAGCAGACAGCCGGCAGCGACAGGTTTTGCAGCAGGGCGGGAATGGCCATGACAGGGTCTCCGATTCGTACAGATCGATGCGAACGATGCGTGTTGAAGCAACTATATGCAACCAGTTGCATATTGGTGGAGAAAGTACCATGGCTCTGGTGCTTCGCGCAATGGCCGGACGGCGTGTGGGGCGATTGCCGGGCGATCCATCCAACGTGGCGTGTTGTCTACAATGAGCAGATTGCCGATCCAGGCATCACGGAAGAAGTCAGTGATTACTCCCACGAAGACGGCCGCGACACAGCCGGGCGCAACCGAAGTGGAGCCGAGCGAACTGTTCGATGCGGATCTGGCGGCCTGGTATGCGCATCCGGAGCGGGCCTTCGACGGCTGGCTGGCGCGCCACGGCTTCCGGCACGGCACGGCCACGGTGTACCGCGCGATGTGGGGCAAGCTTCTGCGCTGGTCCGGCGAACAGGGCATGCCGCCGCTGAAATGGTCGGCAGACCAGCTCGCCGCATTCCTGGATGCCCAGAACCTTCACAAGCGCCATCGCTATCGGTACGCGCGTCTGATCGAACGGGTGTTCCATCACCTGTCCACGCTGCAGCAGAATCTGCACAACCCGGCCAGCCAGGCGGTCAAGGCGCATCTGGCCGAAGGCGAGAACGATCCCACGGCTTTTCTGCTGCCCGGCGAGCGTGACCTGCTGGTGGCCCGCATCCTGGCGCCCGAACCGGAGCCGCTGCCGGCGAAAGACGGCGAGCGTGGCATTTCGCCGACCCAGTGGAAACGCGCGCGCGATATCGCGCTGCTGGCTGTGCTGCTCGGCGGGGGCCTGAAAGTGGCCGAAGTCCGTGCCCTGCGGCTGGAATCGCTGGAGGGGGTGGGCCAGGGCGCCATCGGCATCCGCATGGTTCGCACCGACAATGGCCGGGCGTACCAGGTGCCATTGTTCTCCTTTGTCCAGGCGCCATTGCGGCATTGGCTGGCCTTGCGGGAGGCGGCAGGTTCCCTTGGCGAACTGGTCTTCCCGGCCATGGCGAACGGACGGCCGATGCACGCCGCGTCGATCTATCGACGGATCGAGATCTTGCTGGAGGAGGCGGGCGTGCTGGCCGGACGCAGCGAGCGCGCCTCGCCGCAGACGCTGCGCAATACCTGCGGTGCCATGCATTTCGATGCGGGAACGCCGCCGGCAGCCGTCGCGCAGTTGCTCGGCATGCGGGATCTCGAATCAGGCTGGCGTTTGCATTCGGCGTATGAAGCGTGGCAGGCCCGCACGGGATTGCCGCCGCAGCCCAAGCCTGGCGGGCGGCAGGCCGGAGAAGCCACGCAGGCTTAATCTGGCGCGGTTATGATGCTCCCGGTAAGGGTTCCGCCCTGACGTCCGGCGCCTTACCTTTTTCAAACGCTTTCCGACTTAAGAATCCATGGCTGAAACCCTACTGCTGACAGGTGCCACTGGCTATATTGCTTCGCATACCTGGGTGGCGTTGCATGAGGCTGGCTATCACGTAATCGGGCTTGATAATCTTTGTAACAGCAATCGGGAGGTTGTGAACCGCCTGGCACGGATCACTGGCACCACGCCCCATTTCGTGGAAGGCGATGTCCGCGACCGCGCGCTGTTGGATCAGCTGTTTGCCGAGCACAAGATTGCCGGGGCCATCCATTTTGCGGCGTTGAAGGCCGTGGGCGAATCGGTCAGCAAACCGCTGGAGTATTACGGGAACAATCTGGCGGGCATGATCACGCTGTGCAGCGCCATGCAGGCCGCGGGCGTCAAGCAATTGGTGTTCAGTTCGTCGGCCACGGTCTATGGAAACCCCCATACCGTGCCGATTCTTGAAGATTTTCCGCTGTCGGCGACCAATCCGTATGGTCAGACCAAGCTGATGGGCGAGCAAATCCTGCGTGACCTTGAAATCTCCGACCCGGAATGGCGGATCGCATTTCTACGATATTTCAATCCGGTCGGCGCGCACGAAAGCGGGCTGATCGGCGAAGATCCGGGCGGTATCCCGAATAACCTGATGCCTTATGTGGCACAGGTGGCGGGTGGCCGTCGCGAAAAACTCAGTGTTTATGGTGGCGACTATCCCACGGTCGATGGCACCGGGGTCCGGGATTACATCCACGTATGCGATCTGGCCGATGGCCACGTGGCTGCGCTGAACTACCTGGGCAAGCACCCGCGCGGCATGACGGTCAACCTGGGCACGGGCCGTGGCTACAGCGTCCTGGAGGTAGTGAAGGCCTACGAACGCGCCAGCGGACGTCCGGTTCCCTATCAGATCGTGGCGCGCCGTCCGGGCGACATCGCCTCCTGCTATGCGGATCCCGCCCTGGCGGAATCCCTGATCGGCTGGCGTGCCCGGCACGATATCGACCGCATGTGCGAGGATTCCTGGCGCTGGCAGTCGACAAATCCGCTGGGGTTTGCCAAGGCATAAAAAAACCGGGCCCAGGCCCGGTTTTTTTATGCAGCAAACGCTTAGCGAATCAGGAAGTCTTCCATCGACTTGCCATTTGCCAGGGCCTGGGTCAGCCAGCCCGGGCGCTTGCCACGGCCGGTCCAGGTATTGCCGGCGCTGTCCCGGTAGCGGACCGGCACCTTGCGGGCGGCGGCGGCCTTCTTGGCGCCGGGCAGCTTGCCGCCAAATCCGAGATCTTCGGCGGTCAGGCCAAACTGTTCGATTTTCTCGCGAATCTCGGCGATCACGGTCGCTTGCTCGCGCGCCTTGATTTCTTCGGCCTGCTTCTGCAGTTCGCTGATTTTCTGAACGATTTCCTGATATGTCGCCATTTGTATCCCTCTATTTACTGTTGGGTCACCGTGAATTTCACGCAGGCCATTATAACCACTGTGCGCCGGGCTGCAAATCCGTTTTTCCGGACGCCTATCGGCAATGCGAAATTTCTTAAAATTGATTTATTACTGAACTTTTCTTCACGGGACGAATGCATGCCCGCAAACCGGCGCGGGGGGCCGCCGTCAAATGGCGGCTGCCGGCCATGGCCGGACAGTCGGGCGTACGGGATTGTCGATTCGGAAACACTGAATATCGCAATGTTTAATTCGGATGAGGCCCGGTATTTCAAGGGCGGAATGCATCGCATCGGATATTGAGGGGGGCTTCGTGTGCGCCCTGCGTCATTCCTTGAAAATGCTCCCAGTGCTTACCTCAAGGTTGAATGCATGGGCGCCGTTATGGAGTCCTGAGCAGGCCGTACGGGGTGTCGGTCTGCCGGACCGGAGCATGGGAGTGGCTTCGGGTTAACTCCTTCAGACCAGCACATCATGTCCTTTCATCAGAATATTCAGATCAAGACCCTCCTGCGGGGCGCCATGGCGTTGCTCACGGCGATCCTGCTGCTCGTGGGTGGCGCAGGGCTGTATGGCATCTCGCGGTCCAACGATGCGCTGAAGGAGACCTACTCGAACCAGCTCGCCTCGTCGCAGGCGCTGGCCGAGGCCATGATCGGCACCACCCGGCTGCGTCTGGCGCTGGACCGGGGCATCATGCCCGGCAGCGAAGGCGAGGACCTGAAGAAACACGTCGACCGCTCGCTGGTGTTCGTCGAGGTGTCGGATCGTGGCTGGAAGAAATACCTTGCGTTGCCGCAAGCCGATGACGAAAAGGCCCTGTCGTCCGCGCTGGCCGCCAAGCGCCAGGAATTCTTCGAAAAGGGTGTCGCGCTGTGGCAGAAGGCACTGGCCGATGGCAATCGCGAGGAAGCGCTGCGGATTGGCCGCGACGTGATGCCGGACCTGCAGCGCAGCATGTCCGCCGCGCACGAGAAGCTCGAGAAGTTCCAGATGGAAGCGGGCCGCGCCAATTTCGAAGCCGCCCAGTCGCGCTACGACACCATCCGCCTGATGTGCATCCTGCTGATCGTGATTGGCGCGGCGCTGGCGTTCGTGTCGGCCACGATGCTGAACCGCGCGATCGTGCGTCCGGTGGAAGAAGCCCTGAACGTATTCGAGCGCATGGCCGGTGGCGACCTGACGTCGCGTATCACCAGCATGTCGAACAACGAGATCGGCCGCATGATGCAGGCGCTGGCCAAGATGCAGCAGAGCCTGTCGGGCATCGTGCATGAAGTGCGCGGCGGCACGGACTCCATCGCCTCGGCCACGCAGCAGATCTCGGCGGGCAATACGGACCTGTCGCAACGTACCGAAGAACAGGCGGCATCGCTGGAGCAGACCGCTGCCAGCATGGAAGAACTCACCACGGTGGTGAAGCAGAACGCCGACAACGCCCGCCAGGCTGGCGTGCTGGCTGGCGAAGCCTCGCAGATCGCGCTGAAGGGCGGCGATGTGGTGGGCCGCGTGGTGGATACGATGAACGAGATCAACGGCGCGTCGCGCAAGGTGGTCGAGATCATCGGCGTGATCGAAGGTATTGCGTTCCAGACCAACATCCTGGCGCTGAATGCTGCCGTGGAAGCGGCGCGCGCCGGTGAACAGGGCCGCGGCTTTGCCGTGGTGGCTGGCGAGGTGCGCAGCCTGGCGCAACGCAGCGCCAACGCCGCCAAGGAAATCGAATCGCTGATCAGCGAGTCTGGCCAGCGCGTGGAGAGCGGCACGAAGCTGGTGGCTGAAGCCGGTCAGACGATGGGCGAAATCGTGCAGGCAGTGCGCCGCGTGACGGACATCATGAACGAGATCAGCGCCGCGTCGCAGGAGCAGACCACGGGCATCGAGCAGGTCAACCAGGCCGTGGCGCAGATGGACCAGGTCACGCAGCAGAATGCCGCGCTGGTGGAAGAAGCGGCTGCTGCGGCGGGTGCGCTGGAAGAGCAGGCGCAGAAGCTCAAGAGCGTGGTGTCGGTGTTCACGGTGGCGGCCGACGGTACGGTGTCGCGTCAGGTGGTGAGCGTGCCGCACGTTGCGCACACGCTGACGGCGGGCAAGCCGGCAATGAAGGCAGCCGTGGTGCCGGTGCGTCCGGCCGCGCAGCGTCCGCCGATCGTGCCGAAGTCCCGCGATGCCCAGTTGCTGCGTCCGAAGCTGAGTCAGCCTGCTGCGGCAGCGTCGTCCGCATCGGACGACAACTGGTCCGCCTTCTGATCGATTTCGATTCTTTGTCCAGACGGATACACGTAACGAACGCGTGAACAAGGTTCACATGGTGCGCGCGAGATGCCATGATGCGGGGTTTTGTCTGCCTCGCCTCCTGATGTCTCGCGCACGCTCGTCTCGCCTCTCCGCGCAGCTCCGATGATTGCCACGAACTTCAGCCTACTGCTGCTTGCGGCGTTGCTCGGCCTGATGGCCGCGCAAGGCCTGCGCACGGTCCGACAGGACGGCGCGCCGGAGCGCAAGTCCGCCCGGTCGCTGGCCTGGTGGGCGGCCCTGATGTCGCAGGGCACGATGGGCATGCCGCTCTGGGTGGCTGCCGCATCCGGCACGCTGACGGCTGCCAACAACGGCGCCAAGTTCGCTGCGGCCTTTGCGGTGACGCTCGTCGCCAGCATGGCCGCCTCGCATATGCTCGCGCCCACATGGCTGTGGCTGCGTGGCCATGGCCGTGGCTGGCAGCTTGCCATTGCCACGGCGATGATTGCCGGCGCCGGCCTCGTGGCCATGGCGGGTGCCCGGCTGGGCCGCGTGTGCGGCGGCACGTCGATGACGCCGCGCGACTGTATCGACGCGGCCGGCGTGCAGGGTCCGGGCTGGCTGGCCGGCGGCCTCGCGCTGCTGTGCGCGGGCTTGTACTTCATGCACCGTATCCAGACAAACCGCTGGAACGCCGTGCAGGCCGATGGCGCGGGCCGTGATGATTTCGATGAATTCCCCATGCCGGGCCGCGCTGGCAACGCCGGCGGCGCAGGCGAGGCGCGCAGCAGCATCCGTCGCAACCTTGGCCGCTTCGGTGGCCTGACCGTGCGGATGTCCGCGCGCGACCAGCGGCCGGTGGGCGAGTACAGCGTCAGCACGGAGTTGCCGGACCGTACCGCGTTTGCGCGCTGGCTCGACAAGAGCATGGCGCAATCGCGCCTGTCGGATACCAGTTGCGCGGTGCTGCTGATCCACATCGCCGATTTCCGCGAGGTGGACGAAGTCTTCGAAGTGCGCGCCGACGATATCCTCGCGCAGGATGCCGGGGCACTGGCCCAGGCCGCGCTGGAACCGCATCACTTCCTGGCACGGCTGGCGCGCGACGAGTTTGCCGTGGGCGTGCCGGAACTCATCCAGCACAGCCGCGCGCATGAACTGGGCGACAAGGTGCTGGGCTCGCTGTCGGAGTTCGTGGCCGCGCGCGGCCTGCAGATGCAGATCGGTGTGAACATCGGCATCGCCATTTCGCCGCGTGACGCCACCACATCGGAAGCCTTGATGCAGGCGGCGCGCGTGAGTTTGTCCGAAGCGCGCGAGAGCGGTTCGAACCAGATGCGCATGTTCAACTCGGCGGCGGGCGAGCGCGCGCGCCGCATGCGCGTGATTCGCCGCGATCTGTGGCCAGCGATTCAGGACGATGCGCTGTCGCTGGTGTACCAGCCCAAGTACGACGTGAAGACGCGCAGCGTGATCGGAGCCGAGGCGCTCTGCCGCTGGCGCCATCCCACGCTGGGCGCGGTCAATCCGGCGGAATTCATCATGGTGGCCGAGCAATCGGGCCAGATCGACAAGCTCGACGACTGGGTCATCTCGCAGGTGTGCCGCCAGGTGCGGATGTGGCACGACGCCGGGCTGCCGCCCGCGCCGGTGGCGATCAACGTATCGGGTTTGCGCTTCGCGAGCCGGAACTTTCCGCAATACCTGCTCGAACAGATCCACCAGCACGACATTCCGCCATCGGCCATCACGCTCGAAATCACCGAGACGGCGGCGATGAAGGACATCGCCAAGTCGCTGGAGACGCTGACCGAGTTGCAGTCGCTCGGCATCCACGTGGCGCTCGACGATTTCGGCAGCGGC
This sequence comes from Cupriavidus sp. DL-D2, assembly GCF_039710735.1. NCBI lineage: Bacteria > Pseudomonadati > Pseudomonadota > Betaproteobacteria > Burkholderiales > Burkholderiaceae > Cupriavidus > Cupriavidus sp. DL-D2. The sequence goes on from NZ_JBDKXK010000060.1 coordinate 14,534, forward strand.
TATTCGAGCCTGGGCTACCTCAAGCGGCTGCGCGTGGGCACGCTCAAGATCGACCGCACGCTGATTGGCGGACTCGATGCCGATCCGCAGGGCCGGGCCATTGTCGGATCGATGGTGGCGTTGGCACACGAACTGCGCATGAAGGTGGTGGCCGAAGGCGTGGAGTCTGCCTCGCAACTCGACATTCTCGATGCCATGGGCTGCGACGAAGTGCAGGGCTACCTGATGGCCATGCCGCTGGAGGCGTCCGTGTTTGCCGACCTGCTGCAGGGCGCACGCACAGCGCGGATCTGATTCCCGGCGCCGAAGGCCGACCGCGTGGCGATCTAGAGCGATTCCTCTAATACCGGGGTGAGCGGCCTGCCAGGCGGGCGGGGGTGCTAAAGCCGGTCTGCCGGCGTGTCGATAAGTCCAGGACAGGGCAGTGGCATTTGCCGTTCTTCGCGGCACATGCCAGCGCGCTGGCTTGTCCGTCGCCGGCCGCATTCCTTGCCACTGGCGGACCCACCTCGAACGGAGTCCCCGAATGTCTCTTCCGCACATCCTCGTCGTTGACGATTCGCCATCCCTGCGCCGCATGACGGGCGCCTGCCTGCGCGCGGGCGGATTTACGGTGACGGAGGCGTCCGATGGCAAGGAGGCGCTGGAAGTGGCCATGGAGGGCCGCTTCGGCATGCTGGTCACGGACCAGGTGATGCCGGTCATGGACGGCCTGTCGCTGATTCGCGCGCTGCGTGCCACGCCGGACTATGCGTCGATTCCCATCCTGATGCTCTCCACGGAGCATGACGCCACCATCCTCGACCGCGCCCGCGAGGCCGGTGCATCCGGTTTCCTGGCCAAGCCGTTCGATCCCGAAGAGTTGATGGCGTCGGTCGATGCCTTGCTGACCCCTCCCACGGAGGGGTGAGGTCGGCGCCAAGTCGCCCTTAATCCACCTCGGTGGATGCCGATATCACAGGAAGGCCATATCAGGTGGTCCGGTCCTGCTGCTGCCATGTTCGATACGCGGCGCGGCGGGGCGGGCCATTGCATCGGGTCGCCAGCAGCCGGGGGCACGTAACTCCCGGCCACGACCAACCATGCCAGCGGGGGCAACCATGAACCACAGCACGAACCGCGCGGACGGCGCGGGAGAAGAATTCCTGGCTTTCCGGCTCGGTCGCGAAGAGTACGGCATCGACATTCTCAAGGTTCAGGAGATTCGCGGCTACGAGTCCGTCACGCAGATTGCGAACGCGCCCGACTACCTGAAGGGCGTGGTCAACCTGCGCGGCACCATCGTGCCGATCATCGACCTGCGCATCAAGTTCCGGCAGGCCGAGATCAGCTACGACCAGTACACCGTGGTGATCATCGTCGATATCCATGAACGCACCACCGGTATCGTGGTTGACGGCGTGTCCGATGTGCTGACGCTGACGCCCGCGCAGATCAAGCCGGCACCGGCGTTGTCCGGCGGCGTGGAAACCGAGTACATCCGCGGACTGGGCTCGCTCGAAGGCCGCATGCTGATCCTGGCCGATATCGAGAAGCTCATGAATATCGATGACCTCGCGGCACTGGATGCCGCGGCGGGCGCCTGATGCCACAGAGGGGACGCGCCGGGCGCGGCCCCAACTTTTTCGAGCCGCTTTCCGAGCCGCCTTTCGAGCAGTAGAGCCATGCGCAACAACCAGCCTGTCACCCAGCGCGAGCATCCGCTCTCGCCGAACGATTACCTGATCTCGCGGACCGACCTCAAGGGTCGCATCACGTTCGCCAACCGGGCGTTCGTGGAGATCAGCGGCTTCACGTCGCGAGAGCTGCTTGGTGCGGCGCATAACCTGGTCCGGCATCCGGACATGCCGTCCGAAGCCTTCGCGGACCTCTGGTCGTCCATCCAGGCGGGCAAGACCTGGGTGGGCATCGTCAAGAACCGCCGCAAGAATGGCGACCACTACTGGGTGCAGGCCACTGTCACGCCTACGCGCGTGGACGGCCGCATCATCGGCTATACCTCGGTGCGGTCGATGGCCACGCGCGCGCAGATCGATGCAGCCGAGGCCGCATATCGCCGCTTCCGCGAGAACCGCGCCAGCGGGCTGGCCATTCGCGATGGCGCCGTGGTCCGCACTGGCGTGGCGGGCCTGCTGGGCCGCCTGATGCGCATGACGCTGCGCCGCCGGATCATGCTGGCGCAGGCAGCCGGCGTGGCGTGGTTCCTGGTGGCGCTGGGCGGCGTGCACTGGATGTCTCCTGACGCCGCCGCGCAACTCTGGCCGTGGCTGTGGGGCACCTTTGCGATGGGCGTGGTGTCGTCGTTCGCGGCGGGCTCGCTGCTGGTCTCGCGTGTGGATCGCCCGGTCGGAGAAATGCTCGATTTCGCGCTGCGCATGGGCGCGGGCGACCTGACCACCACGTACGAACACAAGGCCAATGATGAAGTGGGTTCGCTGTCGCGCGCCATGCGCACGATGCAGCGCAGCCTGCTGTCGGTGGTGCATGACATCCAGGAAGGCATGGCCAGCATCTCTACCGTGACGCATCAGGTGGCCGCCGGCAACAACGATCTCTCGCAACGTACCGAGCAGCAGGCGGCCTCGCTGGAGGAGACCGCTTCGAGCATGGAGCAGTTGACGGGCACCGTGCGCCAGAACGCCGATAACGCGCGCCAGGCCACGGGGTTGGCGGCCACGGCGTCGGAGACGGCGCTGCGCGGCGGCGAAGCCGTGGGCCGCGTGGTGCAGACCATGGACGAGATCAACGAGGCGTCGCACAAGATCGTCGACATCATCGGCGTGATCGAGGGCATTGCCTTCCAGACCAACATCCTGGCGCTGAACGCGGCGGTGGAAGCGGCACGCGCCGGCGAGCAAGGCCGTGGCTTTGCGGTGGTGGCTGGCGAGGTGCGCAGCCTGGCGCAGCGCAGTGCTAACGCGGCCAAGGAAATCAAGGGCCTGATCGGCAACACCGTGGAGCGCGTGGAGAACGGCGCGGCGCAGGTGTCGGACGCCGGGGCGACGATGGACGAGATCGTGCAGGCCGTGAAGCGCGTGACCGACATCATGGGCGAGATCAGTTCGGCATCGGCCGAGCAGAGCACGGGCATCGAACAGGTGAACGAGGCCGTGGCACAGATGGATGAAGTCACGCAGCAGAACGCTGCGCTGGTGGAGCAGGCCGCTGCCGCGGCAGGCTCGCTGGAGGAACAAGCCGACCGCCTGCGCGAGTCGATTTCCACTTTCCGCATCAGCACGCAGGCCGAGACCCGGCCCGTGCGGCAGCGGCAGGCGGAGTTGGCAGTCGAGGCAGTTGGCTGAAGTGGGGAGCGCGGCCAGCGCCCGTCAAGGGTGCGGAGCCGACCAAAAGCGCCGCGCGCCTTTCCTTTGCGCGCGGCATCAGGAACGGGGTAGATCGGCCGCCCACGCAGGCGGCAGCGACAACAACTCGGGACGGAGAGACTGGCCAACCCGAACTTTCTGACACAAGAAGGGGGTAGTTCAATGCAGTGGTTCAATCAACTACGTGTGACAACCAGGCTCATCGCCGGCTTCCTGGTTGTTTCCGTGATCGGCGCCATCATCGGCCTGCTGGGCGTGGTCAACATGGGGCGCATGGCGGAGTGGACCGGCAAGATCTACAACACCGATCTGCAGGCGCTGAAGGCCGTGCAGGACGGCAACATCAACCTGGTCTACGCCAGCCGTGCGCAGATTGCGCTGCTGTCGGCATCGACCATGGGCGAGCGCGCCACCGAGAAGACCCAGATCGAGAAATCGCTGGGCGAAATGGAGGCGCGGGTAAAAACTGCAAAGGATTCGTTCGCGCAGCCTGAAGGCCAGGCGCTGTTCAAGCAGTACGAAACGCTGGTGCCGCCGTTCAAGGAACGGATGACGAAATACGTGGCGCTGGTGAGCAAGCAGCCGCTGGACACCTCGCAGTTCGACAGCAACGTCTTCACGGAAAGCAGCGAGCTGCTCAAGGACAGCCACGCGCTGGAAGAGATCCTGTTCAAGATGGTCAAGCGCCGCGACGAGCGCGCCAAGTCCAACATGGAAGAGTCCACGAGCGTCTACAACAGCTCGCGCGTGGCGATGCTGCTGCTGGTGCTGGGTGGCATGGTGGTGTCGGTGCTGCTGGGATTGTTCCTGGCACGCCAGCTCTCGCGCCAACTGGGTGGAGAGCCCGCCTACGCCGCGTCGATTGCCGCACGTATCGCCGAGGGCGATTTCTCGGGCAAGGTGGACCTGCGCGCAGGTGACCAGGCCAGCCTGTTGCACGCCATGGGCCAGATGCAGCAGCAGCTCTCGCACATGGTGCGCGACTTCAAGGAATCGGCCGAATCGATCGGCACGGCCTCGCGTGAAATCGCTGCGGGCAACAACGACTTGTCTCAGCGTACCGAGCAGCAGGCGGCCTCGCTGGAGGAAACCGCTTCCAGCATGGAAGAACTGACCAGCACCGTGCGTCAGAACGCGGATAACGCACGTCAGGCCAGCGGTCTGGCGGCCAATGCGTCGGAGACCGCGGTGCGCGGCGGCGAAGTGGTCAGCGAAGTGGTCAAGACGATGGGCGAGATCAACGGCGCTTCGCGCAAGATCGTCGACATCATCGGCGTGATCGAAGGTATTGCGTTCCAGACCAACATCCTGGCGCTGAATGCTGCCGTGGAAGCGGCGCGCGCCGGTGAACAGGGCCGCGGCTTTGCGGTGGTGGCTGGCGAGGTGCGCAGCCTGGCGCAACGCAGCGCCAACGCGGCCAAGGAAATCAAGACGCTGATCGACAACTCGGTGGCGCAGGTGGATACCGGTGCAACGCTGGTGGGTCAGGCCGGCACGACGATGGAAGAAATCGTGCAGGCCGTGAAGCGCGTGACCGACATCATGGGCGAGATCAGCGCGGCTTCCGCCGAACAAAGCTCGGGCATCGAGCAGGTCAACCAGGCCGTGGCGCAGATGGACGAAGTCACGCAGCAGAATGCCGCGCTGGTGGAGCAGGCCGCTGCCGCAGCGGGCTCGCTGCAGGATCAGGCGGGCCGTCTGATGGAGTCGGTGTCGGGCTTCCGCCTGTCCGATGAGGATGTCTCGCACGCCGTGCCTGCCCTGCCGGCACCGGTGGCACGTTCGGTGACGCGTCCGAGCGCCAAGGCACCTGTCGCGCGCACGAAGGCCGCTGCAAAGACCGCCAGGGCACCGAAGGCCGCCAAGGCTGCCGGTACGGCACTGGTTGCCACGACCGCCGAACCTGCGCTGGCTGAAGTTGGCGACGAAGATGCCGATACCCAGATGAAGCGTCCCGCCCTTGCCGCGAAACCGGCAGGCCATGGCGCATCCGACAACGGTGACTGGAGCGCGTTCTGATCGCCTGACCGCATCGCTGCGATCTCGATAGCGCACGCCCCGGCCCGCCTTGTAAAAGTTGCGCCGGGGCGCTTACTCGTTCAAAGAACAACCATGCAAACCGATATCAGCCTGTCCCTGTCGGCCGAAGCCACGGCGCGGCTGCGCGCGGACTTCGATGCCTTTGTAAGAGTTTCAACGGGCATCGACGCCGAGTTCATTCCGCCCGCCTTCGACGACTTCCTGCGTGCCCGTCTGATGCAGCAGGACGGCCCGCTGACCGAACGTGCCGTGATGCGCCTGCTGGCCAGCGGCGAGTACGGATGGGCCAGGAAGGTCTTCGACAAGCAACTGCCCAACGCCTTGGCCGCGCTGATGCGTGACGCCGCGCGCTTCGGCTTCGGCCTGGCTGTGCAGCCCGCGTGGTCCGCACAGCAGCGCATGGAACATGCGCGCGAATGGGCCACCAACATCCTGAGCGAAGCCGGCGCGGACACCGCCTTCACCGAGGCGCTGGCCGCGCAGATCTCGTCATCCGCCGTGGACATCTGCACGTTGGAAGAGCGCATGCGCACGCCCGCATGGCGCGTGGCCGATGGCCTGCGCCAGCGGGCCTACGACGTCATGTACGCGCTGCAGACCGAGCAGAGCGAAGCCCTGGGCCGCAGCAAGGTAGGCGAGCTGCGCGCGCTGCTGGGCCTCGCGCTCGAATACCGCTCCGTGACCGCAGAAGAAGCCGCGCGCGTGCTGGAGCAGGTGGAGCGCTCGCGTCCGAACCTGTTCCGCGAAGCCCCTGACGATGTGTTCGCGCGCCTGGCTGCATGGCTGCGTCGCGCGTTTAGCCAAACTGTGGTGGCGCGTCAATAGTGGAATCCAGCAACACTGTTCAGCACAGTGATCTGTGCACCGCAACAGGACCTTGTCCGTTGAGTACGCAACCGTTACAGCCTTGATGTAAATCAAAAGTCAGACATCGGTCCTGTTACAAAATTCGCGACCTATGTATGTTCCTTGCGACATTTGTGAATCCCCAACGTAAGTAGGGATTGGCATTGCAGGCCGATTGCCGATATAAACGTAACAGTTTCACTTACACTCTGTAACATCTGTAACGTTTCGGAGAGAAGGTGTAACCGGGCGAAGTTCCTTTCGTAGTACGTCGTACCTACTCGAACACGCACCCAAACGATCTGGTCGCTGGCAAGCAGTGTCTGCCGGTAAGCGCCGGACAAGCGGTCGAGAGGTTATTTGGTAGCGGGGAAAAATTGGAAAGCAGTGAAGTTCTCCAGGAGATCAGGGAGGTTAACCTCGCCTATCTTCTGCTTGCGCAACGACTGGTGCGCGAAAACCAGGTGGAAGCCATGTTCAGGCTTGGCGTCAGCAAGGAAATTGCTGAGATTCTGGCCAAACTGACCTCGGCGCAACTCGTCAAGCTGGCAGCATCCAACATGGTGCTGTGCCGTTTCCGCTTTGACGATCATGCGCTGCTGTCCACGCTCACTCACACGGCCAAGAGCCATGATATGCAGCAGATCCACGCTGCTATCCTGCTGGCACGGCAACCTGTGGAGTCGCTCAATTGACCGCACTCCTCCAGGCCTCGCCGGGCAGCAGCTTCACGGCCACGACCGTACCCAACCGCAAAAGCGTCCTGCAGGATGCCAACCAGACCCAGCTCGCCATCGAGCTGATTGGCCTGGGTGCGCGCCTGCAAGTGCTTGAAGCCGAGACCACGCTCTCGCGCGACCGGTTGATCCGCCTCTACAAGGAGCTGCGCGGCGCCTCGCCGCCCAAGGGCATGCTCCCGTTCTCGACAGACTGGTTCACGACCTGGCTGCCGAATATCCATTCGTCGCTGTTCTTCTCTGCTTACCAGTTCATGGTGCAGGAAGGCGAGACGTCGGGCATTCGTGCGGTAGTGGCCGCTTACCGTCTGTACCTGGAACACGTTTCGCTGCTCGGCGGCGAAATCGTCTTAAGTTTCACCCGTGCCTGGACGTTAGTACGGTTTTTCGAGAGCAACATGCTGCAGCTTTCCAGCTGTACCTGTTGCGGCGGCCAGTTCGTGACGCATGCCTATGAGCCGCACGCGAACTTTGTCTGCAGCCTGTGCCGTCCGCCCTCGCGGGCCGGAAAGGTAAAGAAGCTCTCGAAGGACGCCACTGCCGCGCAAACCGTAGCCTGAGTTCATCGGGCTGACGTCTGCAAGGCAAGGTGGGCCCCGGAACGTACCGGCAGGCGCTGACGGCGCTCGCCTGTACGGCCGCGAGCCCCCGAGGCGCCTGACGCGTGTTATTCAGACGGGGATCCGATCGTGCTAGTTGTTCTTGGCTATGTCGTCGTAGTGGTTGCGGTGCTGGGCGGTTACGCCATCACCGGTGGCCACATGGGCGCGCTCTACCAACCGGCAGAGCTCATCATCATCGGCGGTGCCGCCGTTGGTGCGTTCATCAGCTCGAACAGCGGCAAGGCCATCAAGGCCACGGGCAAGGCCATGCCGATGCTGCTGAAGGGTTCCAAGTACAAGAAGGAACTCTACCTGGACGTGATGGCACTGCTGTACGTGCTGCTCTCCAAGGCCCGCCGCGAGGGCATCCTGTTCCTCGAAAAGGAAATTGCAGACCCTGCCTCCAGCAGCGTGTTCAGTCAGTATCCCCGCATCCTGGCCGACGCCAAGATGATGGAGTTCCTGACCGACTACCTGCGGATGATGGTCAACGGCAACATGAACGCCTTCGAGATCGAGGCGCTCATGGACCACGAAATCGAAACGTACCGCCACGAGGCCGAGATTCCCGTCCATGCGCTGTCGCGCGTTGGCGACGGCCTGCCCGCCTTCGGCATCGTGGCCGCGGTGATGGGCGTGGTGCACGCACTGGCCTCGGCAGACCTGCCCCCGGCCGAGCTGGGTGCGCTGATCGCCAACGCACTGGTCGGTACGTTCCTGGGCATTCTGCTGGCGTACGGCTTTGTCTCGCCGCTGTCGTCCCGCGTCGAGCACCAGGTGTCCGAAAGCATCAAGGTGTACGAGTGCATCAAGGTCACGCTGCTGGCATCGCTCAATGGTTACGCACCGCTGGTGGCGGTGGAATTCGGCCGCAAGGTGCTGTACTCGACGGTGCGTCCGTCGTTCCTTGAGCTGGACGACCATGTGCGCGAAGTCAAGAGCCTGACCTGACGGGAGAGCAGCCATGAGCAGCGCCCAGGACCTACGTCCCATCGTCATCAAGAAGGTCAAGGGGCATCACAAGCCCCATGGCAACCACAGCTGGAAAATCGCCTATGCCGACTTCATGACGGCCATGATGGCGCTCTTCCTGGTGCTGTGGCTGCTGAGTTCGTCGTCGCCCAAGACGCTGGTCGGCGTGGCCGAGTATTTCAAGACACCGCTCAAGGTGGCGGTGGCCGGCGGCGACAAGAGCAGCCTGTCCAAGAGCGTGATTCCGGGCGGCGGCAAGGACCCGATGGCAAAGGATGGCGAAGTCATGCGGGCCATGACGAATGATCCGGCCGACGCGCAGCGCCGCCGTGACCAGCTCGAGTCCGAACGCCTGCACGCGCTGAAGGGCCGCCTCGAACAGATCATCGAGAACAACCCGCAGCTCAAGCAATTCCGTCCGCAACTGCTGCTGGACATCACCAGCGAAGGGCTGCGCATCCAGATCCTGGATACGCAGAACCGTCCGATGTTTCGTACCGGCAGCGCAGCGGTGGAGCCGTACATGCGCACCATCCTGCGCGAGATCGGCCCCGTGCTCAACGAGATGCCCAACAAGGTGAGTCTCTCGGGACACACCGACTCGGCCACCTACATGGCGGGCGAGCGTGCCTACAGCAACTGGGAGCTGTCGGCAGATCGCGCCAACGCCTCGCGTCAGGAACTGATCGCGGGTGGCATGCAGGAAGGCAAGGTCCTGCGCGTGCTGGGACTGGCGGACACCATGCCGCTGGAAAAGAAAGACCCGCTCGCTGCCGTTAATCGTCGTATCAGCATCGTGGTGCTGAACAAGCGGGCGCAGGCGCAGTTCGAGTCGGAAAACGCCAGCGCGGCGGACGTATCCGTGCAGGCGCAGAAGGGACGTACGGCGGAAGAGATCCAGTCGCAGCTCGGGGCCGCTTCGGCGCCCGCTGCCCGCCCGGCCTCTGCGCCCCGCGGCAAGATCGAATGAGGCGCGCCGCCCGGGGAGGGCGGCGCATCTTCCAGAGCAACTAGCGAGTCAGGACGATCATGTCTGTCGATATCGATATCACCCAGTTCTATCAGACCTTCTTCGAGGAGGCGGAAGAGCTGCTCGTTGAAATGGAGCAGCTGCTGCTCGAGGTGGACATCGAGTCCCCCGATGCCGAGGCGCTCAATGCCATCTTCCGGGCAGCGCACTCCATCAAGGGCGGCGCCGCGACGTTCGGCTTCACGGCGCTGACCGAGACCACGCACATCTTCGAGAACCTGCTCGACCGTACGCGTCGGCGGGAACTGGCCCTGACCCGGGTCATCATCGACACCTTTCTGGAAACCAAGGACGTGTTGCAAGACCAGCTCAACGCCTATCGCAACGGCACCGAACCCGATCCGGAAACGTTCAAGCGCATCTGCGCCGTGCTGCAGCAGCTGGCCCAGGAGGCCAATGGCGACGCCGCACCGGCTCCGGGCCCCGCACCCGCCGCAGCCCCGGCACCCGCAGCGGCACCGGCACCGGCAGCCGGCGGTAACCTCAAGGTCCGCCTGATCAAGGTATCGGCGGGTGACCAGGCGCTGATGCGCGAGGAACTGGCCAACCTGGGCGAGATCACCGGACAGGAAGAAGCCGACGGCGACCTGACCATCTGGCTGAACAGCGCCTGCAGCGCCGATGACATCATCGCGGTCTGCTGCTTCGTGATCGACGAGAAACAGATCGTGGTGGAAGCCGTGGCCGCAGGCGAAGCACCTGCCGCACCCGCGCCGGCCCCGGTGGCCGCACCGGCTCCGGTGGCTGCCGCGCCGGCGGCAGCCCCTGCTGCACCGGCTGCCAAGGACAAGGAAAAAGCCAAGCCCGCTGCGGCCGCCGCGCACGCACCGGACTCCGGCTCGATCCGCGTGCCGACCGAGAAGGTGGACCAGATCATCAACCTGGTGGGCGAACTGGTGATCACGCAATCGATGCTGGCACAGACCGCATCGTCGCTGGACCCGGTACTGTTCGACCGCCTGTTCTCCGGCATGGGCCAGCTCGAACGCAATGCGCGCGACCTGCAGGAAGCGGTGATGTCGATCCGCATGATGCCGATGGACTACGTGTTCTCGCGCTTCCCGCGTCTGGTGCGTGACCTGGCCAGCAAGCTGAACAAGCAGATCGATCTGGTCACGTTCGGCAAGGCGACCGAACTCGACAAGAGCCTGATCGAACGCATCATCGATCCGCTGACCCACCTGGTGCGCAACAGCCTGGATCACGGCATCGAAACGCCCGAGAAGCGCGTGGCCGCCGGCAAGGAAGCCACCGGTCAGCTGATCCTGTCCGCGCAGCACGCGGGCGGCAATATCGTGATCGAAGTCAGCGACGACGGCGGTGGCCTGAATCGCGAACGCATCCTGGCCAAGGCCATCCAGAACAACCTGCCGGGCGCGTCGGAAAGCATGACCGACGACGAAGTGTGGCAGCTGATCTTTGCACCGGGCTTCTCCACTGCCGAAGTGGTGACCGACGTGTCGGGCCGTGGCGTGGGCATGGACGTGGTGAAGCGGAACATCCAGGAAATGGGCGGCCACGTGGAAATCGCGTCGCGTCCGGGCCTGGGCACCACCACGCGCATTGTGCTGCCGCTGACGCTGGCGATTCTCGATGGCATGTCGGTGCGCACCGGCGAAGAGACTTTCATCCTGCCGCTGAACTGCGTGATGGAGTCCCTGCAGCCGAAGTCCGAAGACGTGCATACGGCCGCCAACGGCGAGCGTGTGATGAACGTGCGCGGCGAATACCTGCCGCTGCTGGAACTGCACAAGGTCTTCAACGTGGCCAACGCCGTGCAGGAACCCACGCAGGGCATCGCCGTGATCCTGGCCGCCGAAGGCAAGCGCTTTGCGCTGCTGGTAGACCAGTTGATCGGCCAGCACCAGGTGGTGCTGAAGAATCTCGAAACGAACTATCGCAAGGTGCCGTGCATCTCGGCCGCAACGATCCTCGGCGACGGCAGCGTTGCGCTGATCGTGGACGTGGGTGCGTTGCAGCGCACGGGTGTGCGCCGCCAGGACCCGGTAGCCGTTGCGTAACTGAAAGAAGCAAGGAGAACAGACATGGCCGGCATCGGACAGATCGATACCCAGGGCAGCGAAGCCTCTGGTCAGGAGTACCTGGTCTTCACGCTGGGCACCGAGGAATATGGCATCGACATCCTCAAGGTGCAGGAGATCCGCAGCTACGAAACGGTGACGCGCATTGCCAATGCGCCGGACTTCATCAAGGGCGTGACGAACCTGCGCGGCGTGATCGTGCCGATCGTCGACCTGCGTTTGAAGTTCGACCTCGGCAACGTGCGCTATGACCACCAGACCGTGGTGATCATCCTGAACGTGGCGGGCCGCGTGGTTGGCATCGTCGTGGATGGCGTGTCGGACGTGCTGACGCTCACGGGCGACGATATCAAGCCGGCGCCGGAGTTTGGCGTGTCGGTGTCGAACGAGCATCTCACGGGCCTCGGCTCGGTGGAAGGCCGCATGCTGATCCTGATCGACATCGAACGCATGATGACCAGCCCCGAGATGTCGCTGATCGAAGCCGAACTCGCCTGACGCGCGAGCTGGTTCCGTCCCCAAGAATTGAAACTGCCGCGACCCGGCATTCCTGACGATACACACACATGACGCCGCTCCGTTCTTCCTCCAGCCCCACCGGGAAGCCAGGCGCGGCCGTGAGTCCGGCAATGCCGGTGCTGACGCCGCTGCGCGACGACATGCGTGACTTCCTGCTGACCGAGCGCGACTTCGAGAAGGTGCGCCAGCTGATTCACAAGCGTGCGGGCATCTCGCTGGGCGCGCACAAGCGCGAGATGGTGTACAGCCGTCTGGCGCGGCGCCTGCGTTCGCTGCAATTGAGCGATTTCGGCACGTACCTGGAATTGCTGGAAGCCGACGACCGTTCCGACGAATGGGAGTACTTCACCAACGCGCTGACGACCAACCTCACATCGTTCTTCCGTGAGGCACACCACTTTCCGCTGCTGGCCGAGCACGCCAGGAAGATCGGCCGCCCGTACAGCGTGTGGTGCGCGGCGGCATCGACTGGCGAAGAGCCCTACTCGATTGCGATCACGCTGGCCGAAGCGCTGGGCGAACGCGCGGGCACGGTGCTGGCCACCGACATCGACACGCAGGTACTGGCCAAGGCCCGCGCAGGCGTCTATACGACCGAACAGGTGGCGCGGCTTTCGCAAGAGCAGTTGAAGCGCTTCTTCCTGAAGGGCACGGGTGCACGCGCCGGTGCGGTGAAGGTCAAGCCGGACCTGGCATCGACGATTGCGTTCGAGCCGCTGAACCTGCTGGCGCCCGATTGGGGCATCCGCGAGAAGTTCGACGCCATCTTCTGCCGCAACGTGATGATCTATTTCGACAAGCCGACCCAGGGCCGCATCCTGGAGCGGTTTGCGCCGATGCTGAAGCCCCACGGCCTGCTGTTCGCCGGGCACTCGGAGAATTTCTCGTATGTCACGCGCGCGTTCCAGTTGCGCGGACAGACGGTGTACGAACTGTCAGGCAAGGGCGGAGGTGCATGATGCGCGGCACGCCCCAGATGCCCGAGGCCATTGCCACGCGAAAATACTTCGATCGCGAATTCGGCAAGCAGGCCATCAAGCTGTTGCCCAACGAATACTTCGTGACCGGCGATGACGTGGTGCTGACCACGGTGCTGGGATCGTGCGTGTCCGCATGCATCCGCGACGAATACACCGGCGTGGGCGGCATGAACCATTTCATGCTGCCCGACGACGAGAACGCGGGCCCGGATCGCATGCTGTCCGCGTCGATGCGCTACGGCTGCTACGCGCTGGAAGTGCTCATCAATGAATTGCTGAAGATGGGCGCACGCCGCGAACGTCTGGAGGCGAAAGTTTTTGGTGGCGGCGCGGTACTGGCGAACATGACCACCCTCAATATTGGGGACCGGAATGCCGATTTCGTACTGAAGTACCTGCGCACCGAAGAGATTCGCGTGGCCGCACAGGATTTGCGCGGGCCGCATGCGCGCCGCGTCAGCTATTTCCCGAAAACGGGGCTGGCGCTGGTGCGCCGGCTGACGCGTCAGGACGATACGGTAGGCGTGGAACGCGAGGAACGTGCCCTGGCGCGTGCGCTGTCCACCTCCACGAAGGCACCCGCGCGTGGTGCCGTGGAATTGTTTACGCGGCAGGCATCGGCCAAGGCGCCGACCTGAAACCTTAGAGACGTAGAGACAAACATGACTGCCGCGAAGATCAAGGTGCTGTGCGTGGACGATTCCGCGCTGATCCGCAGCCTGATGACGGAGATCATCAACAGCCAGCCCGATATGGAGGTGGTGGGTACTGCCCCCGATCCGCTGGTGGCGCGAGACATGATCAAGCGCCTGAACCCCGACGTGCTGACGCTCGACGTGGAAATGCCGCGCATGGATGGGCTGGATTTCCTGGAACGCCTGATGCGCCTGCGCCCGATGCCGGTGCTGATGGTGTCGTCGCTGACCGAGCGCGGATCGGAAATCACGATGCGCGCGCTGGAGCTGGGTGCCGTCGATTTCGTGACCAAGCCCAAGCTCGGCATTCGCGAAGGGCTGATCGAATACACCGACACCATCGCGGATAAACTGCGCGCGGCGTCGCGTGCCCGCGTGAAGGCCCGCACCGAATCGGCACCGGGCAGCACGCCTGCCGCGCCGATCCTGCGCGCGCCGCTGCTGTCGACGGAAAAGCTGATCATCGTCGGCGCATCGACGGGCGGCACCGAGGCCATCAAGGAATTCCTGATGCCGCTGCCGCCGGATTCGCCCGCGATCATGATCGTGCAGCACATGCCGGCCGGCTTCACGAAGTCGTTCGCGCAACGGCTCAACGGCCTGTGCCGCATCACGGTGAAGGAAGCCGAGCACGGCGAGCGCGTGCTGCCGGGCTATGCGTATATCGCGCCCGGCGATTCGCACCTGCTGCTCACGCGCAGCGGCGCCAACTACGTGGCGCATCTGTCGCAGGAAGCACCGGTCAATCGCCATCGTCCTTCGGTGGATGTGCTGTTCGATTCGGCGGCGATCCACGGCGGCAAGAACGTGACCGGCGTGATCCTGACCGGCATGGGCAAGGATGGCGCGCGCGGCATGCTGCGCATGAAGGAAGCGGGTTCATACAATTTGGCGCAGGACGAGCAGTCCTGCATCGTGTTTGGCATGCCGAAGGAGGCCATCGCCACCGGCGGCGTGCATGAAGTCGTACCCCTGCACCAGATGAGCCAGCGCGTCATGGCGCACCTGGCAACGTTTGGTGCGCGGGCGCAACGCGTGTAGGCCCGGACCGACAAGGCGCCGCGCGCGAAGAGGTCAGATCAGCAACAACAACCGGATGGCACTGTCATCCGCAACCGTATTGGAGCCGTAAAGTGGATAAGAACATCAAGATCCTCGTGGTCGACGACTTTCCGACCATGCGTCGGATTATTCGCAACCTGCTCAAGGAGCTGGGGTTCAACAACGTCGAGGAAGCCGAAGACGGCGCCGCCGGTCTGGAAAAGGCCAAGGACGGCAGCTTCCAGTTCGTGGTGTCGGACTGGAACATGCCGAACATGGACGGCCTGACGATGTTGCAATCGATCCGCGCCACGCCTGGTATCGAAAAGACGCCGGTGCTGATGGTGACGGCCGAAGCCAAGAAGGAAAACATCATCGCCGCCGCACAGGCCGGTGCCAACGGCTATGTCGTGAAGCCCTTCACGGCCGCAACGCTCGACGAAAAGATCACCAAGATCTTCGAGAAGCTGGCTCAATAAGAGGTACGCGATATGTCGACGACTCCGACTTTCAGCCAAGAATCGGCCGATCAGATCATCCATCGCATCGGCAACCTGACGCGCATGCTGCGCGACAACATGCGGGAGCTGGGGCTCGACAAGGAGATCGAGAAGGCCGCGCAGGCCATTCCCGATGCGCGCGACCGCCTCAGCTACATCGCCGCGATGACCGAGCAGGCCGCCGAGCGTTCGCTCACGGCCGTGGAACTGGCGCAACCGCTGCAGGAAGAACTCGAAGCCCGCGCCAACGCGCTCGACAAGCGCTGGGAGGCGTGGTTCGAGAAGCCCGTGGAACTGGGTGACGCGCGCGCGCTGGTGCTCGATACCCGCGAGTTCCTGACCGACGTGCCGGCCAAGACCAAGGCCACGGGCAGCCACCTGCTCGAGATCATGATGGCGCAGGACTTCCAGGATCTGACGGGTCAGGTCATCAAGAAGATGATGGACATGATCCGCGGCCTGGAGCAGGAACTGCTGCAGGTGCTGATCGACAACGTGCCCGCCGATCGCCGCGTGGAAGCTCCGCCCACGCTGATGAACGGCCCGCAGATCAACCCCGAAGGCAAGGCCGACGTGGTGGCGGATCAGTCGCAGGTGGATGATTTGCTGGCGAGCTTGGGGTTCTGAGTTTCGTTGCTCCCCTCGCTGTTTTGGCTCCCCTCTCCCGCATCGCGGGAGAGGGGTTGGGGGAGAGGGCAAAGCGGTTCTGCTTGCCGACAAGTGGCAGATTGCACCGCCAGCCCTCTCCCCCGCCCCTCTCCCAAAGGGAGAGGGGAGCAAACCATGGGAAGCCGTGGTCCTTGGTCAACCCACCACCAACCGCTCGAACGTCCCCGCCACCTCCAGCCTCTGCTTCAGCAACCCCGTCTTCAAGTAAAAGTCCGCCGTCTGCTGCTGCACGGCCACGACTTCCGCGTCGATGGCCTGCCATTGCGTCTTGCGTCGCTCGAACTGCAATCGCGCCGCTTCCGGTGGAATGCCGATGATGCGCGCCAGCGTGGCCGAGAACTCCGGCACATGCTGGTAGGACCACGCCTGCGCACGCGCCACGCGCTGCAGGAAATCGCCCAGCACCGCGCGCTTGCTTGCCAATGCAGATTCCGTCGCCGCCAGATAACTGAGCCCGGACCACAAGCCTCGCCCGCTTACCAGCACGCGCGCATGTCCGCTGGTCTCCGCCATCGCCGTGTACGGTTCCCATGTGGCCCACGCATCCACCGATCCGTTGGTCAGTGCCAGCTTCGCGTCTGCGGGCGGCAGGAAGCGGATGTCGGCGTCCTCGGGTTTCAATCCGGCCGATTCCAGTGCCTTGAGCGTGACAAAGTGTCCGATCGATCCACGATTCGTGCCGATGCGCTTGCCCTTGAGATCGGCGGCGGTCTTGAGCGGCGAATCGGGGCGCACCAGCACCGCCGTGCCATACGGGTCGGACCGGTTCACGCCGATCAGCTTGATCCGAGTCCCGGCAGCCAATGCGAAGATGGCCGGTGCATCGCCGATGGGGCCGCTATCTACCGCGCCCGCATTGAGCGCCTCGGCCAGCGGCGCGGCGGCGGGGAATTCGGTCCACTGGATGTCGTAGGTCACACCCTTCAACGCATCGGCCGCTTCCAGCAGAGCGCGCAATCCGCCTTTCTGGTCACCGGCTTTCAGGACGGGCCGCGTCTGGGCGTGTGCGGCATGCACGGCGGGAACGAGCGCGAGCATCGCGCCGGCATTGACGGTGTTCAGGAAGTGGCGGCGGGAGCGGTTCATGGCGTGGCGGGAAGTGAGTCGAAGCCCTGACCGTACGTGCAACACGGACACCGGCCAACGAATGTTTTCGCAAATCCATATGCCAGGTTGCATCGGCGGAGCGCTTGCGCTTCAATGTGGCACCGCATCCAACCTGCCGCCGACGATGGACCAGACCTCCGCACCCGCTTCCCGCCCCGCCCTTCGCGAACTGACCGCGCTCGAAGGCCGCGTGGTGGCCGTGCTGCTCGAAAAGCAGTTCACCGTGCCCGATACCTACCCGCTGTCGCTCAACGCGCTGGCATCCGGCTGCAACCAGAAGACCGCGCGCTCGCCCGTGATGAGCGTGTCCGAGGACGAGATCCTGACCGCCATCGATGGCTTGAAATCCCTGAGCCTCGTGTTCGAAGGCAGCAGCAGCCGTGTGCCGCGCTTCGAACAGAATCTCGGCAAGGTGCTCGGCGTGCCCAGCCAGTCGGCGGCGCTGCTCTCCACGCTACTGCTGCGCGGCCCGCAAACCGCCGCCGAACTGCGCCTGAACACCGCGCGCCTGCACGCCTTCGCTGATATCTCGTCCGTCGAAGGTTTTCTCGATGAACTCGCCGAACGCACCCCCGCGCTGGTAGTCCGCCTGCCCCGCGCACCGGGCGAGCGCGAACACCGCTGGATGCACCTGCTCTGCGGCGAAGTCAGCATCCCGGAAAGCACGGCCGCCTACCGATCCGGCGCGGAGTCCGCCGCATCCCCTTCGGAACTGGAAGCCCTGCGCATCAGCCACCGCGCGCTCGAAGACAAGGTGGCAAAACTGCAGGCGCTGGTGGTGGAGATGGCCGGTCAGTTGGGAATCGAGGTGGAGGCGGGGCGGCTGGAGTGAGACGAATCTGAAAGGGACCTGTTGCACGACCTGGCGCAGTACATCGGGCGGAGTGCATTGCTAGTCTTCCTGCATGTTCATGGTCAGGGAGTTTGCAATGGGATTCAGAAATCCGGGGGCCGCTGTTGCCGTGTCACGCATTGACCCGGCGCTGCTGCAGCTGGTCGACGTGGCCAGGGAGTCGCTGGAAGCGACGCAGAGGCGTCAGCGGGCCCGCAAGGCAAGCACGCTGATCCAGGGCTGGAAAGATGAAGGTATCTACCCCTTTGGTGGTCTGGCAGCCGATCCGCTCGAAGCCGCGCGGCGCGATATGTTCGATATCTGCGCGCTGGGTATCGACGAATGCCTGGAGGTGTTCCGGACGGGGACCGTGCATGATCGACGTTTCACCCTGGCGATGCTCAAGGCGACGCTTGAAGCGGGCGCTGGCCCCTTGAAGCAGGTGCTTGCCGAAGTTTTCAACCTGCCCGCCGCCAGGACCAGCGAGCTGCTCGGGCTGATGCAGTTGACCTCGTTGTCCTCGATGATCGAATGCAGCCGGTTGGTGACAGACCGGCTTCACTTCCTGACCGGCCTGGAGTCGATGCTGTTCGACATCGGTAACAAGCGCGGCTTCCGCGAGCGCGGACAGTTGCATCGCCTGATTGAAAACGAGACGTGGATCTTCGGTGAAGAATTCCGGCTGACGAGCAGCGGGGAGAGCCTGAACACGGTGTTGCGCAAGCATGTCCACAAGCTCGACATGGGCAAGGGGTGGCTTCAGCAAGCGGTGCTCCGCGACGACGGCAAACGCGGTTTCATCGACTTTGTGCTGGGGCGCGAATTGCCAGCCCCGGGCCTGCAGCGGGAATTTCTCGTTGTGGAATTGAAGCGTCCGATGAAAAAGGTCGACATGGAGGCGAAAGGGCAGATCGAACGCTACGCGATGGCCGTGGCGTCGGACGAGCGGTTCGACAAGGCCAATACACGATGGACGTTCATCGCGCTGTCGAACGAGATGACGCCGGAAGCGACCCGAATGGTGCAGTACATGCAAGGCGCCTTCGGCTGTACCTATCAGGACGCCACGCTGCGCATCGGCCTCTGTTCCTGGAGCGGCGTGCTCAATATGGCGCGGGTCCGGATGGAGGCGCTTCGGTCCAAGTTGAACTGCACTGTTTCCAGCGATCAAGGAATGGCGTGGCTGCGGCAGCGCTATGCCGACTACCTTTCATGATCCGGATGCCCGGAATGATCGCGACAACCGGGGGGGAGGGCGGGAAAACCCTCCCTGTTCCCCCGAAGGCGACGCCCAAAACGTGACAACATGCCGTCATTCCGGTGCCGATACGGGCCATTAGTGGCCATATTCGTCACAAATTAAGGGCGGCGGCTCTAAAGAACGCACCCCTCGGGCCGTTATTTTCGCTGCCCCCTTCATTCCCGAAACAGGCACCTGTTTCCCCGCCTTTTCCTCCCAATGCTTTCCCTGCCCGGATTTGATAATCCTCGGTGACGAAGTGCCGCCCGCGCGCTTCGTATTGGAGCCTGCATGTCCGAGGAAAGCGATCTCGAGAAAACCGAACCCGCCTCACCCCGGCGCCTTGAAAAGGCGCGCGAGGAGGGGCAGGTGGTGCGTTCGCGCGAGCTCGGCACGTTCGTGATGCTGATGACGGGCGTCATCGGGCTCTGGACCCTGGGCGGCACGCTGGGCCGCAAGCTTAACGCCGTGATGCAGACGAGCCTGGCGTTCGAGCCGGCCACGGCGTTCGATACCAACCGGATGCTGTCGCAGTTCGGCATCGCCATTTTCGATGCGCTGCTGGCTTTCATGCCGCTGCTGCTGATGTTTGGCGTGGCCGCGCTGGTGGCGCCGATGGCGCTGGGCGGATGGATCTTCTCCACCAAGTCGTTCATGCCCGATTTCAAACGGCTCAACCCCCTGTCCGGGCTGGGCCGCCTGTTCTCGATGCATTCGCTGGTGGAACTCGCCAAGGCCATCGCCAAGTCCCTGCTGGTCGGTGGCGTCGGTGGCTGGATGGTCTGGCGCAAGCTGCCGGAAGCCATCGCGCTGATGAACGCGCCGGTCGAGGAAGCCATGCTGCACACGATGGAACTCGTGCTGTATGTGTGCGGCATCGTGGCCGGTTCCCTGCTGCTGGTGGTGGCGCTGGATGTGCCCTGGCAGCTATGGGAGTACTACAAGAAGCTCCGCATGACCAAGGAAGAGGTCAAGCAGGAGATGAAGGAAACCGATGGCGATCCGCACGTCAAGGCCCGTATCCGCCAGCAGCAGCGGGCCATGGCGCGTCGCCGGATGATGACCGAGGTGCCGAAGGCGGACGTGGTGGTGACCAACCCCACCCACTTCGCCGTGGCACTGCGCTACGACGAAAAGGCGCGCTGGAATGCGCCGCGCGTCGTGGCAAAGGGCACTGACGAGGTGGCCGCCCGCATTCGCGAGCTGGCCGCCGAGCATCGCGTGCCGGTGTTGTCTGCTCCGCCGCTGGCGCGGGCGCTGCACCGTCACGTGGAACTGGGCCATGAAATCCCGGCGGGACTGTATACCGCCGT
Source organism: Cupriavidus sp. DL-D2 (assembly GCF_039710735.1). Classification (NCBI taxonomy): domain Bacteria; kingdom Pseudomonadati; phylum Pseudomonadota; class Betaproteobacteria; order Burkholderiales; family Burkholderiaceae; genus Cupriavidus; species Cupriavidus sp. DL-D2. Next base: position 35,022 of record NZ_JBDKXK010000060.1, read on the forward strand.
GGCTGAAATCCTGGCCTGGGTGTTTCAACTGAAGAACTGGCACTACAGCTATGGTCCGCAGCCCGACGCACCGTCGGATCTGGCTGTGCCCGATGAACTCGCCGTACCGGAAAGCCGCGCATGAACGCACTGACCAATCTTTTCAACCTGCCCGCGTTGATGCGCGGCGGCACCCAGATGAAGGCGATGGCAGGTCCGCTGCTGATCGTCATGATCCTCGGCATGATGATCCTGCCGCTGCCGCCGTTCATCCTGGACCTGCTGTTCACGTTCAACATCGCACTGGCCATCATGGTGCTGCTGGTGGGCATGTACACGCAGCGCCCGCTGGACTTTGCCGCGTTCCCGGCCGTGCTGCTGTTTTCCACGCTGCTGCGCCTGTCTCTGAACGTCGCATCCACGCGCGTGGTGCTGCTCGAAGGCCATACCGGTCCCGACGCCGCCGGCAAGGTGATCGAGGCGTTCGGCCACTTCCTGGTGGGCGGCAACTTCGCGGTCGGTATCGTGGTGTTCGCCATCCTGGTGGTGATCAACTTCATGGTGATTACCAAGGGTGCGGGGCGTATCGCGGAAGTTGGCGCGCGCTTCATGCTCGATGCCATGCCCGGCAAGCAGATGGCCATCGACGCCGACCTGAACGCCGGCCTGATCAATGAAGAAGGCGCGCGCAAGCGCCGTGCCGAAGTGGCGCAGGAATCGGACTTCTACGGTGCGATGGACGGTGCGTCGAAGTTCGTGCGCGGCGACGCCATCGCCGGCCTGCTGATCATGTTCATCAACGTGGCTGCCGGCATGGTGGTCGGCATGGTGCAGCACGACCTGGACTTCGGCACCGCCGTTCACAACTACACGCTGCTGACAATCGGTGATGGCCTTGTGGCACAGATCCCGGCACTGGTGATTTCCACGGCAGCCGGTGTGATCGTGTCGCGTGTGTCGAACGAGCAGGACGTGGGCCAGCAGCTAACGGGGCAGCTGTTCTCGAATCCGCGCGTGATGTACATCACCGCCGCGATCATCGGCCTGATGGGCCTGATCCCCGGCATGCCGCACTTCGCCTTCCTGGCACTGGCCGGCGGCCTGATCTGGCTGGGCCGCCATATGACCAAGCGCGAGGTCAAGGCTACGGAAACCAAGGCGAAGGAAGAGCGCAAGCCCGCCGTCGCAGCCGAAGCCGCGGAAGCCACGTGGGAAGACGTCACGATGGTGGACCCGCTCGGCATGGAAGTGGGCTACCGGCTGATCACGCTGGTGGATCGCGGGCAGAACGGCGAACTGCTGGGCCGTATCAAGAGCATCCGCAAGAAGATCGCACAGGACATCGGCTTCCTGGTGCCGGTGGTACACATTCGCGACAACCTCGAACTGAAGCCCAACGCCTACCGCATCACGCTCAAGGGCGTGGAAGTGGGCAGCGGCGAAGCGAATCCCGGCCAATGGATGGCGATCAATCCCGGTCAGGTCAGCGGCACGCTGCAAGGCGCGGCCACGCGCGATCCGGCGTTCGGCCTGCCGGCTGTGTGGATCGATGCCAACCTCAAGGAACAGGCGCAGGCATACGGCTACACGGTGGTGGATGCCAGCACCGTGGTGGCCACGCACCTGAATCACGTGATCCAGATGCACGCGTCGGAACTGCTGGGCCGTCAGGAAGTGCAATCGCTGCTGGACCGCATCGGCAAGGAAGCCCCGAAGCTGACCGAAGACCTGGTGCCGAAGACGATCTCGCTCACGGGCTTGCAGAAGGTGTTGCAGAACCTGCTGGACGAAGGCGTGGCGATCCGCGACATGCGCACCATCCTCGACGTGGTGGCCGAGCATGCACCGAAGGTCAGCGATCCATCCGAACTCACTACGCTCGTGCGCGTGGCACTGGGCCGTGCGATCACGCAGCAACTGTTCCCGAACAACGCGGACATGCAGGTCATCGGCCTGGATGCCGGGCTGGAGCGCGTGCTGACGCAGGCCATGACCAACGGCGGCGGCATCGAGCCGGGTCTGGCCGATGCGCTGCTGCAGCAGGCACAGGGCGCCGTGGTGCGCCAGGAACAGATGGGCTTCGATCCGGTGCTGCTGGTGCCGGCGCCGCTGCGGCCGCTGATGGCGCGCTTCCTGCGCCGCACGCTGCCGCAACTGAAGGTGTTGTCGCACGCCGAAGTACCGGACAACCGCAATATCCGTATCACCGCCATGATCGGCGGTGCAGCGTAAGGACTGAATCATGAGCGTGGCAAAGTTTGTGGCGGCCAATGGCCGCGAGGCGATGCGCAAGGTACGTGAGGCCATGGGCCCCGACGCCGTGGTGCTGTCGAACCGCAGCATCGAAGGCGGCGTGGAAATCGTGGCGATGCGCGATACCGACCTCGGCGCCGTCAGCGCCAGCGCGCAGATGTACGAGCCTGCCGTGCCTGCCATCGCCACTGCGCCCTCGAAACTGCAGGTGCTGCAGGCACTGCACGACGACCATGAGCCAGCCGTGCCCGGTTACGCACCGCTCGGCCTGCTGAATGCACCGTCGATGTCGCCGCTGCCTTCCCTGGCACCTGCAGCTTCGTCGATCACGCCGTCGCATCACGCGTTTGCCGCTACCGCTCCCACTGCCGCGCCCGAAGGTGCCGCGCTGGGCGACCTGCGTGGCGAACTCGCCTCGATGCGCTCGATGCTCGAACGCCAGTTTGCCGGCCTGGCACACCCCAGCGCACCGGGCGTGGCCGCTGGCGATCCGCTGCGCGAGTCGCTGTTCGAATGGCTGATCAATGCAGGGTTTTCGGGCCAACTGTCGCGCACGCTGCTGGCACGCCTGCCGGTCGGTACGGATCGTCCTGCCGCGATGGCGTGGATTCGCGCGGAAATCGCCAGCAAGGTGCCCGTCCTCGAAAACGAGGATGCACTGTTCTCGCAAGGCGGCGTACTGGCCCTGATCGGTCCGACCGGTGTGGGCAAGACCACCACCACCGCCAAGCTGGCCGCGCGCTTTGTGCTGCGCAACGGCCCGCAAAGCCTGGCGCTGCTGACGACTGACCGTTTCCGTATCGGCGCACACGAACAACTGCGCATCTATGGCGACATCCTTGGTGTGCCGGTTCACGCGGTGAAGGACGCAGCAGACCTGCGCTTCGCGCTGTCGGCGATGAAGGACAAGCACCTCGTCATCATCGACACCGTGGGCATGAGCCAGCGCGACCGCAGCCTGTCCGATCAGATCGCGATGCTGGCTGGCGTGCAGACGCCGATGCAACGCGTGCTGCTGCTCAATGGCGCCGCGCATGGCGACACGCTCAACGAAGTGGTTCACGCCTATCGCAACGATGGCGCCGGGGCTGCCGGTGGTATCGATGGCTGCATCATCAGCAAGCTCGATGAAGCCACGCACCTCGGCTCCGTACTCGACGTGGTGATCCGTCACCGCCTGCCGGTGTACTACGCCTCGACGGGTCAGCGCGTGCCCGAACATCTGGAACTGGCACAGGCCGACGCACTCGTGGAGCGCGCCTTCCTGACGCCACGCCGTGGCTCGCTGTTCAATGACGCCGATGTGGCGCGCCGTCAGGCCGCCAACGCAGAAGCCGCAGCCGCGCCGCGCCAGCCGGAACGCAGCGGTGCGGACGACATGCTGCGTTCGCTGACCGACAGCGCCAGTGCCGTAGGCGTCTGCGTGGAAGAACTGAACGCCGAACGCTATGGCTTCGAGCTGGCCCGCCAGCTCTGGCAGCAACGCACGGCAGGTGCCACGGCACTGCGTCCGATGGCCCAGCAGGTTCGACTGACGATGTGCCGCGAGGCGAGCCGCGCCTGCGACAAGTATGTGCTGGCCGTCACGCACAACGCCGCGCACGCCGTGGAAGGCCGCCGCGCCCCGCAGATGATGCAGCACACGCTGTGGCTCGCGGATCGCGATGGCCTGCCGCTCGCCAGCACCGTTGTGCCGGCCACGCGCGCACGTCAGTCGATCGCCGAAGCAGAAGCCGATGCGGATGCCGCTACCGTGCGCAGCACGCTGGCCGCTGCACGCACCATCGTCAATCTGGTGTCGTCGCTGCCCACGCCCGCCACGCTGGCGCGCTGGCAGCAACTGGGCGAGCGCTGGGTCGCCGGCACGCGCAAGACCACGCGCGTGATTGCCGATGGCCAGGCCAACAAGCTCGATACGATCGCCGACACGCTGACGTTCCATGCGATTGGCGATGTGGAGTTTCGTGAGCGCGATGCGGTGCATTGGCTGGCGCATGGCCTCGTCCGTATTCCGGACGGGCAGGTCCGTACCGCGGCACGCCAGCGCGGCGCGGGTGGCGAGGTCGGCAGCGAGGCATGCCTCGTGGTGTCGCGCCTGGTGGATCGCCAAAGCGGCGAGATGCTGTCCGTCGATTACCTGCTTTGCGATCCTGCACTGGCCGATGTGGCCGCGCAGGTCGCACGCTGGTCGCAATGGACGCTGGCTGCCGAAGAACAATTCCGCACGCTGCGCCACGCGATGGAACATTTCGCACAACCGGGCGATGACGATGCCGCGCTGTGCAACAGCATGGCCTCGCTGCAACTGGGCCTGACCACGCTGCGCCTGCAGCATTCGCCCACGCAGACCGCGCCCGCGTTCCTGTCGCGCCTCGCGGGCCGTGCCTCGGCACGCGTGAATGCGCCGGTGGCGGGCACCGTACTGAACGAAGGCATGGGCCGCCTGCTGGCGCTGCTCGACGTGCTTGAAAACTATCCGGGCCGCAACACCGCCTCGCCTTCGATCGTGGAAGCGGAGAAGGTGGAAGAGCCGGCCGAGGCTGCCATGTACGCGATGCGTGCGATGCAGTCCACCGAAGCCATGCCGCAGTTTGCGGCCGCAGGGGAGTAAGACTTGAATCCGATGGCTTCCGATCAGGCAGAAAGTCTGCGCCGGCTGCTGGCTCCCCGCGTCACGCGGCGGATTGCCGTAGTCGGTGCCGAACCCGGCGCCGGTACGACCACCGTGGCGTTGGGATTGGCTAACGCGTTGTCGATGCAGGGCGAACGCGTGCTGCTGGTCGATGAAGACACGTTCGGCGCACGCGCCACGCGGCTCGCGGGTGCATCGCCCACGGCCACCCTGGGTGACGTGATGGCAGGCCGCACGACGCTGGCCTCGGCCATCGGCACGCGCGCCGCCACGGGCATTGCCGTGCTGCCGGCCGGCGCGTTGCCGTCGGGCACGCGGCTCGATGACGCCGCAATGTCCGCGCAATGGCCCGACATGCGCACCGTGATCGTCGATGCACGCCGCGATGGCACGGGCGCGCTGTCACCGCTGGCTGCAGTTGCGCACAACGTGGTAATCGTGATGCGGCCCGAGGCCAATTCGATCACCGCCGCGTATGCCTGCATCAAGCGGCTGCACCATGAATATGCATGCCGTCAGTTCCAGCTCGTCGTGAATCTTGCGGCGGCGGAAGGGACGGTCGTGGCCCTCGCGCGCAACCTGGCCCGTACGGCGAGCCAGTACCTGGGCGTGGAGGCCAGCCTGGCAGGGTATCTGCCGATGGATCCGCTGGTAGCGCGTGCGCTCCAGCTTGGACGGTGCGTGGTGGAGGCGTACCCCGCCGCTGCGGCCACCGGTGCGTTGCGGCACATCGCCGGTGGTACCGGCGCATGGCCGCTGCGCCACGAATCATCGCCCCAGGGCATGGCTTCGGCCGTGCCCGCGTGACACGCCAAGAACAAGAAGTCCCGACAAGACCCGAAACCGAAACTCAGCCAGCCAGTGGCCGCCATCGTCTCCGACGGCCCCGGCACACACAGACAGCATTTACCGAGAGTTCCACCATGTACACGATTCAGGGAAAGCTCGAGCAGGCGGACGTGGTCAAGTCACACGCGCCACTGGTGCGGCGCATCGCGCTGCAACTGGCGGCCAAACTGCCCGCCAGCGTACAGATCGACGACCTGATCCAGGCCGGCATGATCGGCCTGCTCGACGCCGCCAAGCGCTATGAAGACAACCACGGTGCGCGGTTCGAGACTTATGCCAGCCAGCGTATTCGCGGCGCCATGCTCGACGAGGTGCGCGCCAACGACTGGCAGTCGCGCAGCCTGCGGCAGTTCACGCGCAAGATCGAACGCACGCAGCGCCAGCTCGAACAGAAGCTCGGCCGCACACCGATCGATTCGGAAGTGGCCGCCGAGCTGGAGATGGCGCTCGACGAATACCAGGAGCTGCTCAACGAGGTCTATGGCTGCCAGTTGCTGCACTACGAGGATTTCGAGCGCTCGGGAGAAGAAGATTTCCTGGATCGCCACCTCGGCGTGACCGATGACGGTAACCCGCTCACCGTGCTGATGGAGTCCGGCATGCGCGATGCGCTGATCCGCGCCATCGACAAGCTGCCCGAACGGGAGAAGCTGGTGCTGTCGCTGTGCTACGACCAGGAGCTGAACCTGCGCGAGATCGGCGCGGTGCTGGAGGTCACGGAATCGCGCGTGTGCCAGATCCGCAGCCAGGCCATCACGCGCCTGCGCAATCAACTGCGCGGCATGCTGTGATGCGCAGCGCCATGGTCAACCCCTGCATCGCTGCCGCGCTCTGCGCGGGCTTCGCACTGGCGGCTGCGCGCAGCGATGCGCAGACCGTGGCGCCGGTGTTCATGAAGGCCACGTACGAGCTTGCCGGATCGCGCTACGCGTGGACTGCCTCGGTGCAGGCGCCCCAGATCACGAATCGGGGCCAGCGCACGTTGTCGTCGCCCGTGATGCCGGTGGCCACCATGCCGCAGGCATCGGGACAGATCACGTCCGTGCGCTGGCGCTACAGTTTCACGCGCGTGCCGCCGGTCGACATGCAAGCCTACCTGTGCAACGCAGATCGATGCGTGCTGTTGCCGGGCGCCGAAGGCAAGACCGACGCCTTTGTGGGCGACAACGCCACCAAGGGTTTTGTCTTCGCGTATCGCGTGCCGGGTCAGGGCAGCCTTGCCCCGATGCTGCAGGGCCGCAGCAACGAAGTGACCGTCAGCTATCGCTGACTGTCAGCACTGCGCGCTCGATGGCACGTTTCGTGCGCCTTTCCGGCCACGCAACGTGCAGAGTGCGCGACACAGAACCCCGCAATCCCCTTCCTGTGTGACCCCGGCTACACGGCGAACATGATCGCCGTGTAATTCCTACGCGCAAGTCTCGCCACGTTGCTCCCTCAGCCCATGAGCCTGAAAGGATCGACGATGGAAGAATTTAGCGACATCAAACTTTCGCGGCGCGAGTTCGTGATGGTCGGCGCGGCCTCGGTCTCGGCGGTTGCCGTACCGGCTGGCGCGGCCACGCCTTCCACACAGCGTACTCCGGCGTCGATGACGCCCGTGGCGGCGAGCGTTTCATTCGTGGTCAACGGGCAGCCTCGCTCGCTGCAACTCGACACGCGCACTACGCTGCTCGATGCCCTGCGCGAACATCTGCATCTCACGGGCACGAAGAAGGGCTGCGACCACGGACAGTGCGGCGCCTGCACGGTGATCGTCGATGGGCGGCGCATCAATGCCTGTCTGACGCTGGCCGTGATGCACGAAGGTGCGAAGGTGACGACCGTGGAGGGACTCGGCACGCCCACGCGCATGCATCCGATGCAGGTGGCCTTCGTGAAGCACGACGGCTATCAATGCGGCTATTGCACGCCAGGACAGATCTGCTCGGCCGTAGCCGTGCTCGATGAAATCCGCGCAGGCATTCCGAGTCATGTCAGTCCCGATCTCAACGCGCGGCCGCATGCATCGCCAGGCGAGATCCGCGAGCGGATGAGCGGCAATATCTGCCGCTGCGGCGCCTACTCCAATATCCTCGAAGCGATCACCGAAGTTGCAGGGAGCCAGTCATGAACCCCTTCACCTACGCGCGTGCGCATTCCCCCGCCGAGGCTGCGGCGGCAGCCATGCAATCGCCCGGTGCGCGCTTCATCGCGGGCGGCACCAATCTGCTGGACCTGATGAAACTCGGCATCGAGACGCCGACGCACCTGATCGACGTGAACGGTCTCGCGCTCGACAAGATCGAAGCGACGCCGCAAGGTGGATTGCGTATCGGCGCACTGGTGCGCAACACCGATCTGGCTGCCGATGCGCGGGTGCGACGCGACTACGGTGTGCTGTCGCGCGCGTTGCTCGCGGGGGCTTCGGGCCAGTTGCGCAACCGCGCCACCACGGCGGGCAATCTGCTGCAGCGCACGCGGTGCCCCTATTTCTACGATACCAACCAGCAGTGCAACAAACGCAATCCGGGCAGCGGATGCGCGGCGATTGGTGGCATCAGCCGCCAGCATGCAGTCATCGGCAGCAGCACGGCGTGCATTGCCACGCATCCCAGCGACATGGCCGTGGCGATGCGTGTGCTCGACGCGAGCGTGGAGACGGTGCAGCCCAACGGCGCACGCCGCGTGATTCCGATTGCGGACTTCCACAAGTTGCCGGGCAATACACCTCATATCGAAACGGTGCTGGAGCGCGGCGAACTGATTACCGCCGTCACGCTGCCGGCCCCGCTGGGCGGCACGCATGTCTATCGCAAGGTGCGGGATCGCGCATCGTATGCGTTTGCCCTGATCTCCGTGGCAGCCATCGTGCAGCGAGACGGCACGGGGCGCGTGGCGCTGGGCGGTGTGGCACACAAACCGTGGCGCGTGGAAGCCGCCGATGCGGAGATGGCGCACGGACCCACTGCGGTCACGCAACGATTGCTCGATGGCGCCACACCGACAACCGATAACGAGTTCAAGCTGCAGCTCGTGCGCCGCACGCTGGCTGCGGTGATGATGCAAGAGAAAGGAGCGAAGTCATGAAGTTCGACACTCCTGCTACCACCAATCCGATCGACCAGTTGCGTGTGGTCGGCCATCCCACCGACCGCATCGATGGCGCGCGCAAGACCACAGGCACCGCGCCGTATGCGTACGAACGTCACGACGTGGTGCCGAATCAGGCGTACGGCTACGTGCTCGGCGCAGGCATCGCCAAGGGCCGCATCGCATCGATGCAACTTGATGCCGCGCGTCGCGCACCGGGCGTGCTCGCCATCGTGACAGCCGCCAATGCGGGCAAGCTGGGCAAGGGCGAGCGCAATGCGGCGAAGCTGCTGGGCGGTCCCGAAATCCAGCATTATCACCAGGCGATTGCACTGGTGGTGGCGGAGACATTCGAACAGGCCCGCGCGGCGGCCATGATGATTCGGGTGTCATACACGAAAGAATCCGGCAGCTACGATCTGGCTCACGCCTGCTGCTACGCCAAGCCGCCGTCGAAGGATCAGGAACCCGATACCGCCGTAGGTGATTTCGCAGGAGCCTTTGGCGCAGCGCCCGTGCAACTCGATGCGAAGTACACCACGCCGGACCAGTCGCACGCGATGATGGAGCCGCATGCGTCGATTGCCGCGTGGAATGGCAACCGGCTCACGCTGTGGACATCGAACCAGATGATCGGGTGGGCGCACAAGGATCTGGCTGAAACGCTGCGGGTGCCGAAGGAGAATGTGCAGGTCATCTCGCCGTTTATCGGCGGTGGCTTCGGCGGGAAACTGTTCGTGCGCGCGGAGGCGTTGCTGGCGGCGCTGGGTGCGCGCGCCGCGCGTCGTCCCGTGAAGGTGGCGCTGACGCGTCCGGTGATGGGCAACAACACCACGCACCGTCCGGCCACGATCCAGCGCATTCGCATCGGCGCCACGCGCGACGGCAAGATCACGGCCATCGGCCATGAAAGCTGGTCCGGCAACCTGGAGGGCGGCGATCCGGAAACGGCGGTCATGCAGACGCGTTTGCTGTATGCGGGCGCCAACCGCATGACCGCGATGCGGCTTGCCACACTCGATCTGCCCGAAGGCAACGCGATGCGTGCACCAGGCGAGGCACCGGGCATGATGGCGTTGGAAATCGCCATCGACGAAATGGCCGAGAAGCTTGGCATGGACCCTGTGCAGTTCCGTATCGTCAACGACACGCAGGTCGATCCCGAGAAGCCAGAGCGTCCGTTTTCGCAGCGTCGTTTTGTGGAATGCATGCAGCAGGGCGCCGAGCGCTTTGGATGGAATCGTCGCAACCCGAAACCAGGGTCGATGCGTGAAGGACGATGGATGATCGGCATGGGGGTGGCATCGGCATTCCGCAACAACCTGGTGATGAAATCCGCCGCGCGTGTGCGTATCGATCAGGGTGGTGCGGTGGTGGTGGAAACCGACATGACCGATATCGGCACGGGCACGTACACGATCATCGCGCAGACCGCTGCGGAAATGATGGGCGTGCCGCTTGAACAGGTGGTGGTGCGGCTCGGCGATTCATCGTTTCCGATATCGGCGGGGTCGGGTGGACAGTGGGGCGCCAACAGTTCGACCGCAGGCGTCTACGCAGCGTGCGACAAGCTGCGCCAGACGTTGGCACGGCGCGCAGGGTTCAACACCAATGACGTGACGTTCGAAGGTGGCCAGATCCGTGCAGGTGGCCGTAGCGTGCCGCTCGCGCAGTTCGCGGGTGTGTCCGCCGAAGACGCGATCGAGTTCGGCGACCTCGACAAGAAATATCAGCAATCCACCTTTGGCAGCCATTTCGTGGAGGTGGCCGTGGATATGGCCACAGCAGAGATCCGCGTGCAACGCATGCTGGCGGTCTGTGCGGCGGGGCGAATCCTCAATCCGAAATCCGCGCGCAGTCAGGTGATCGGCGCGATGACGATGGGCGTGGGCGCTGCATTGATGGAGGAACTTGCCGTGGACACGCGGCTTGGCTTCTTCGTCAATCATGACCTGGCGGGCTACGAAGTGCCTGTGCACGCCGATATTCCGCATCAGGAGGTGATTTTCCTGGATGAAACCGATCCGATCTCGTCGCCGATGAAAGCGAAGGGCGTGGGCGAGTTGGGTATCTGCGGCGTGGCTGCAGCAGTGGCGAACGCGGTGTACCACGCGACGGGTGTGAGGGTGCGGGATTATCCGGTGACGCTGGATAAGTTGCTGGCGGGGATGCCGGTGGTGGCCTAAACGCGACCGCTCCGCGAAGGTTTGCTCCCCTCTCCCGCAAGCGGGAGAGGGGCGGGGGAGAGGGCAGGCGGTGCAAACCGCGACGTGGTCGGCAAGCAGAGCCTCCGGCCCTCTCCCCCAACCCCTCTCCCACTTTGTGGGAGAGGGGAGCCAAAACCGGAGGAGAGGCCGCGTCAACGCCCCAACCGCTCCAACAACCCCTTCAACACTCCCTGTTCCTCCGCCGACAACCCTGCAGCAATCCGCGCGTCATGCGCACAAACTGCTGCGGTCACGTCCTCCAGCGTCTGCCTTCCTGCGTCA